>NZ_JAXDEQ010000052.1:0-39778 GCF_035065025.1 Pseudomonas sp. YuFO8
GGGTTGCCATGTATGGACGCCTCGAAAGGTCGAAGGACTTGCGCCGAGTATCAGCAATTATGCAACGAGCGGGTACTAGCAGAACTGATAGGTTCGCCGTTGTAAGGTCGTGCGATACACGGACTGAAGATCAAAAGATCGCAGCCTTCGGCAGCTCCTACAGGGGTACTCCGAGCCTCTGTAGGAGCTGCCGAAGGCTGCGATCTTTTTGCTTGCGCAAACCTCTATTTCAAACCTGCGCAAAAGTTGGAAAGCTTCTTGCAGTGCCCACCCCGCGCCCGCTTCTGGCGTCAAAAGTTTTGCTTCAAAGGAACGGGGAATACCGGTGGATCGCTCTCAGTTAATCAACAGTGCCCGCACGAACATGGCAGACCTCAGTCGAGGCAATCTGGGCGTGCCGCTGTTGCTGCTGGTCATGTTGGCGATGATGATGTTGCCGATGCCGCCGTTCCTGCTCGACGTGTTTTTCACCTTCAACATTGCCCTGTCGATCGTCGTGCTGTTGGTCTGCGTCTACGCCTTGCGGCCGCTGGATTTTGCGGTGTTCCCGACCATCCTGCTGGTGGCGACGTTGTTGCGCCTGGCTTTGAACGTTGCGTCAACCCGGGTGGTGATGCTCCACGGCCAGGACGGCCATGCTGCCGCGGGCAAGGTGATCCAGGCCTTTGGCGAGGTGGTGATCGGCGGTAACTACGTGGTCGGTATCGTGGTGTTCGCAATTTTGATGATCATCAACTTCGTCGTGGTGACCAAGGGTGCCGGGCGGATTTCCGAGGTGAGCGCGCGGTTCACCCTCGATGCGATGCCCGGCAAGCAGATGGCCATCGACGCCGACCTCAACGCCGGCCTGATCGACCAGAACCAGGCCAAGGCGCGGCGTTCGGAAGTGGCTCAGGAGGCCGAGTTCTACGGCTCCATGGACGGTGCCAGCAAGTTCGTGCGCGGTGACGCCATCGCCGGCCTGCTGATTCTGTTCATCAACCTGATCGGCGGCATGGCGGTCGGTATCTTCCAGCACAACATGTCCTTCGCCGATGCCGGCAAGGTGTACGCGCTGCTGACTATCGGTGACGGTTTGGTGGCGCAATTGCCATCACTGTTGTTATCCACAGCGGCGGCGATCATGGTGACCCGTGCTTCGGGCTCCGAAGACATGGGCAAGCAGATCAACCGGCAGATGTTCGCATCGCCCAAGGCGCTGGCGGTGTCGGCCGGCCTGATGGCGGTGATGGGGCTGGTGCCGGGCATGCCGCACTTCTCCTTCCTGTCCATGGCCGCCCTGGCCGCCGGTGGCGCGTACCTGTTCTGGAAAAAACAGAACACGGCCAAGGTGCAGGCCCTGCAAGAAGTCAAGCGACAGCAGGAACTGCTGCCATCGCCGGCCCGCGCCCAGGAAACCAAGGAGCTGGGCTGGGATGACGTGACGCCGATCGACATGATCGGCCTGGAAGTGGGCTATCGCTTGATTCCGCTGGTGGACCGCAACCAGGGCGGGCAATTGCTGGCGCGGATCAAGGGCGTGCGCAAAAAGCTGTCCCAGGACCTGGGTTTCCTCATGCCCACGGTGCACATCCGCGACAACCTCGACCTGGCGCCGAGTGCCTATCGCCTGACCCTGATGGGGGTGATCCTCGCCGAGGCGGAAATTTACCCGGATCGCGAGCTGGCGATCAACCCGGGGCAGGTCTACGGCACGCTCAACGGCATAACCGCCAAAGATCCGGCTTTCGGCCTGGAGGCGGTGTGGATCGAAATCAGCCAGCGCGCCCAGGCGCAATCGCTTGGTTATACCGTGGTCGATGCCAGTACCGTGGTGGCCACGCACTTGAACCAGATCCTGTACAAGCACTCCAGCGAGTTGATCGGCCACGAAGAAGTCCAGCAACTCATGCAATTGCTGGCGAAAAACTCGCCGAAACTGGCCGAAGAGCTGGTGCCGGGCGTGCTGTCGCTGTCGCAATTGCTCAAGGTCCTGCAAGCGCTGTTGGCCGAACAGGTGCCGGTACGCGACATTCGCAGCATTGCCGAAGCCATCGCAAACAACGCCAACAAGAGTCAAGATACCGCCGCGCTGGTGGCTGCGGTGCGCGTCGGCGTATCCCGCGCCATCGTGCAAAGCATTGTAGGCACTGACTCCGAGCTACCAGTGATCACGCTGGAGCCAAGGTTGGAACAGATATTGCTCAATAGTCTGCAGAAGGCAGGGCAAGGCTCGGAAGAGGGCGTCCTGCTGGAGCCAAGCATGGCTGAGAAGCTGCAACGCTCGTTGATCGATGCGGCGCAGCGGCAGGAGATGCAAGGTCAACCGGTGATTCTGCTGGTGGCCGGTCCGGTTCGCGCGATGCTCTCGCGATTTGGCCGGCTCGCAGTCCCGGGTTTGCACGTGTTGGCGTATCAGGAAATCCCTGACAACAAGCAAGTGACCATCGTTGCGACAGTAGGGCCCAACGGCTGAGGTAGTGGTTTATGCAAGTTAAGCGTTTTTTCGCCGCCGATATGCGTCAGGCCATGAAGCTGGTTCGTGATGAGCTGGGCGCCGATGCCGCCATCATTGGCAACCGGCGCATCGCCGGGGGTGTCGAGCTGATGGCCGCCCTGGATTACAAGCTGTCGGCGCTGGCACCGCGTGTGCCGAACGTGGAGCTCGAGGACGAGCTGCGCAAGACCCAGTCGCGGATCGTCACCGCCCAGGCCGAATTGAGCCTGCGGGGCGAGGGCGAGAGCGACAAGGGCACCAATCGCCAGTTGTTTGCCGGCTTGCCGCTGACCGCTGCCGAACCGCTGATCGAACCGACCCTGGCCGAGCCACCGCGACCTGCCCCGGCACCTGCGCCGGCGGCCGGTCTCGATACCCGAGCCTTCGATTCGATGCGTTCGGAGCTCAATAGCCTGCGTGAACTCATGGAAGTGCAGCTCGGTTCCCTCGCCTGGAACCAGCTGCAGGGCAGCCGCCCGGCCCAGGCGAACCTGTGGCGTCGCCTGCAGCGCATCGGCCTGTCCGGTCCGTTGTCGCGGGACCTGCTGGCACTGGTCAGCGAAATTGAAGAACCCCGTCAGGCCTGGCGCATGTTGCTGGCGCACCTGGCGCGGATGATCGCCACCCCGGAAGTGGAACCGCTGGAAGAGGGCGGCGTGATTGCCATGGTCGGCCCGGCCGGCATGGGCAAGACCACCACCCTGGCCAAGCTGGCGGCGCGTTACGTGCTCAAGTACGGCGCTCAGAACATTGCCCTGGTAAGCATGGACAGCTTCCGCATCGGAGCCCAGGAACAGCTCAAGACCCTCGGGCGGATCCTCAATGTGCCGGTGACCCACGTCGATCCGGGCCAGTCGCTGGTCCAGGCGCTGGACCCGTTGCTGCGCAAGCGCGTGGTGCTGATCGATACCGCCGGCCTGCAAGCCAGCGACCCGGCCCTGCGCATGCAGCTCGAAAGCCTGGCCAGTCGCGGCATCCGCTCAAAAAATTATCTGGTCCTGGCAACCACCAGCCAGAAACAGGTTCTAACCGCCGCTTATCACAGTTACAAGCGTTGTGGGCTCGCTGGCTGCATCCTGACTAAACTGGATGAAACGGCAAGTCTGGGCGAGGTGTTGAGCCTGGCCATCAGCCATGAATTGCCGGTGGCCTACCTGACCGACGGTCCGCGGATTCCAGATGATCTGCATCTGCCGCGCCGTCATCAACTGGTCAGTCGGGCCGTCAGCGTGCAAATGCAGGAAGAACCCAGCGAAGAAGCCATGGCTGACATGTTCGCTGATATCTATCACAGCCCGACCAAGCAGGTTGGCTGAGGTAACAATGAATAGTTTTTGTACCTACATCGATGGCCTGCCATGCATTGTTCCGGTTGTGAACGCGCAGCCAGTTATGTGGCCCCGTCTATGCAGAACAAGGTAAAGAAATAACATGGGCAGCATGCATCCTGTACAGGTGATCGCGGTGACCGGCGGCAAAGGTGGCGTCGGCAAAACTAACGTGTCAGTGAACTTGTCCCTGGCTTTGGCTGAGCTCGGCCGGCGCGTCATGCTGCTGGACGCTGACCTGGGCCTGGCGAACGTCGACGTTCTGTTGGGGCTGACACCCAAACGTACCCTGGCCGACGTGATCGAAGGCCGCTGTGAGCTGCGCGACGTGCTGTTGCAGGGCCCCGGCGGCATCCGCATCGTGCCGGCCGCGTCCGGCACCCAGAGCATGGTTCATTTGAGCCCGGCCCAGCACGCCGGCCTGATCCAGGCCTTCAGTGACATTGGCGACAACCTCGACGTGCTGGTGATCGACACCGCCGCGGGCATTGGCGAGTCGGTGGTCAGTTTCGTGCGCGCGGCCCAGGAGGTGTTGCTGGTGGTCTGCGACGAGCCGACCTCGATCACTGACGCCTACGCCTTGATCAAGTTGCTCAACCGCGATTACGGCATGAACCGCTTCCGCGTGCTGGCGAACATGGCGCAGAGCCCGCAGGAAGGGCGCAACCTGTTCGCCAAGTTGACCAAGGTCACCGACCGCTTCCTCGACGTCGCCCTACAATATGTCGGCGCCGTGCCTTACGACGAAAGCGTGCGCAAGGCTGTGCAGAAGCAGCGCGCCGTCTACGAAGCCTTCCCGCGCTCCAAGTGCTCGCTGGCGTTCAAGGCGATCGCGCAGAAGGTCGACACCTGGCCGCTGCCCGCCAACCCGCGTGGGCACCTGGAATTTTTCGTCGAGCGCCTCGTGCAACAAACGGCAGGACCCGTGCTATGACCGCAAGCGGTTACAACCTCTACAAGGCATCGGCGCGTAACGCGCAGTACGAGCTGATCGAGCGTTACGCGCCGCTGGTTAAACGCATTGCCTATCACTTGCTGGCGCGTCTGCCGGCCAGTGTCCAGGTGGAAGACCTGATCCAGGCCGGGATGATTGGCCTGTTGGAAGTATCGACCAAATACGACGCCAGCAAAGGCGCGAGTTTCGAGACCTACGCGGGCATCCGTATCCGCGGCGCCATGCTCGATGAAGTGCGCAAGGGCGATTGGGCGCCGCGTTCGGTGCATCGCAATACGCGGATGGTCAGCGACGCGATCCGCACAATTGAAGCTAAAACCGGGCGTGACGCTAAAGATCACGAGGTTGCGGCCGAACTCCAATTGAGCCTTGACGATTATTACGGGATTTTGAACGACACCCTGGGCAGCCGCCTGTTCAGTTTCGACGACCTGTTGCAGGACGGCGAACACGAAGGGCTGCACGAGGACGGCGCGAGTGCGCATCTGGAACCGTCGCGCGATCTGGAAGATGAACGCTTCCAGGCGGCGCTGGCCGATGCGATCGCCAATTTGCCGGAGCGTGAGCGCCTGGTGTTGGCGCTGTACTACGACGAAGAGTTGAATCTCAAGGAAATCGGCGAGGTCCTGGGGGTCAGCGAATCCCGGGTCAGCCAGTTACACAGCCAGTGCGCGGCCCGCTTGCGGGGGCGTCTGGGAGAGTGGCGAGCGCGCTGAAGGCAGTGTGGGGGCACTGCGACTTGGCTGGTGGGGTGATGAACCGCGCCGGTCTCGATCCGTTGTACTCCAGACAGTCATCGAGTGTTTCGCCAGTTTGATTGAAATGGCGCGTCCAGGTGCTGGGCGCGTTTTAGTCTGCTTGGAGGTCGAATTGGACAAGAACATGAAAATCCTCATCGTTGATGACTTCTCAACGATGCGGCGGATCATTAAAAACCTGTTGCGTGACCTTGGGTTCACCAACACGGTCGAGGCCGACGATGGCACTAGCGCCATTCCGGTACTCAACAGCGGGAGCATCGACTTTCTGGTGACGGACTGGAACATGCCTGGCATGACCGGTATCGATCTGCTGCGCCACGTGCGCGCCGATGAAAGGCTCAAGCACCTGCCAGTGCTGATGGTGACCGCCGAAGCCAAGCGCGAGCAGATCATCGAAGCAGCCCAGGCCGGTGTAAACGGCTATGTGGTCAAACCCTTCACGGCCCAGGCGTTGAAAGAAAAAATCGAAAAGATTTTCGAACGCATCGGTTGAACTGCGCCACGGGGGAGCTATGGGGCATAACGAATCATCCCAGGGCGATTTTGAATCGACCCTGAAAAAACACGCCGTCGAATTGGTCGAGAGCCTTGAAAAGGGCAGGTTCGGCGATGCTGTGCAATTGATCCATGAGCTCAACCAGACCCGTGACCGTGGCCTGTATCAGGAAGTGGGCAAGCTCACCCGCGAGCTGCACAGCGCGATCGTCAATTTCCAGATTGACCCGCACATGCCTCAAGCCGAGGAAGTCTCACAGATCACCGACGCCACCGAGCGCCTGGGGTATGTGGTCAAGCTGACCGAAGCCGCCGCCAACCGCACCATGGACCTGGTGGAAAACGCCACGCCGCTGGTCAACAGCCTGGCTGAAGAAGCCCAGGGCCTGAGCACCGACTGGGGACGGTTCATGCGGCGCGAAGTCGGCGCTGAAGAGTTTCGTGAACTGGCCCGGCGCGTCGACGGCTTCCTGACGCGCAGCAGCACGGACAACCGCGCGGTGTCGAGCAACCTCAACGACATTCTGCTCGCCCAGGATTACCAGGACCTTACCGGCCAGGTGATCAAGCGCGTGACCCAGCTGGTCACCGAAGTGGAAAGCAACCTGCTCAAGCTCGTGCTGATGGCCAGTCAGGTGGACCGCTTTGCGGGCATCGAACATGACCGTGCGGCAATGCTTGCAGAAAAAGATCCACAAAAACATCTCTCGAAGGGTGAAGGTCCGCAGATTCATGCCGATAAAAGAGAAGACGTTATGTCCGGTCAGGACGATGTGGACGATTTGTTATCCAGTCTTGGATTTTAGGTTTTTAGGTTTTTAGACCTTAGGAGCACCCCCTTAATGAGCTTCGGCGCCGATGAAGAGATCCTTCAGGATTTCCTGGTTGAGGCCGGCGAGATTCTAGAGCAACTGTCCGAGCAACTGGTCGAGCTGGAAAGCCGTCCGGATGATGCGGACTTGCTCAATGCAATTTTTCGCGGTTTTCACACTGTAAAAGGGGGCGCCGGCTTCCTCCAGCTCAACGAGCTGGTGGAGTGCTGCCACATCGCCGAGAACGTGTTCGACATCCTGCGCAAGGGCGAACGTCGCGTCGACTCGGAATTGATGGACGTGGTCCTCGAAGCGCTGGACGCCGTGAACAGCATGTTCGGCGAAGTGCGCGAGCGGTGTCCGGTCACGGCTGCAACACCTGAACTGCTGGCGGCCCTGGCGCGCCTGGCCGAGCCGCAATCGGCTGACGAGGTGGCTGCTGTACCTGCAGCGGCAGTGGTCGAAGCACCTGAAGCCGATTCCGGCGATATTACCGATAACGAATTCGAGCAATTGCTGGACTCGTTGAACGCCGTCAAGGCCCAGGCCGAGGCGCCAGCGGTTGCGCCAGCACCGGCCAGCGAAGTGCCTGCCAGCGACGAAATCACCGACGCCGAGTTCGAGTCGTTGCTCGATCAACTGCACGGCAAGGGCAAGTTCGCCGTCGATGCAGTGGCCCCGGCGCCCGTCGTGCCGCCAGAGCCGAACCCCGCTGGCGATAGCTCGGACATCACCGACGAAGAATTCGAAGCCTTGCTCGACCAACTGCACGGCAAGAGCAACTTTGCGGTAGAGGCCCTGGAGTCGGCCATCGCATCGGTGCCTGCACCGGCAGCGCCCACCGCAGCGGCGGCCGGCAGCGACCTGATCAGCGATCATGAATTCGAAGCCCTGCTCGATGAACTGCACGGCAAAGGCAAGTTCAGCGAAGTGGGCACCGCGACAGCGGCGAACAGCTCGAGCGCCTCGGTAGCTGCTCCGGCCGCCAAGGTGGTTGCACCCAAGCCCGTGGCCAAGGCGCCCGAAGCGAAAGCCGAAGCGCCGGCACCCGTTGCCGTCGCTGCACCGGCTGCGGCCCGTGCCCCCGCCGCGCCACCCGCGGAAAAACCGGCCAGCGAAGCCGAGACCACCGTGCGGGTCGATACCGCGCGGCTGGACGAGATCATGAACATGGTCGGCGAGCTGGTGCTGGTGCGTAACCGCCTGGTGCGCCTGGGTGCCAACAGCGCCGACGAAGCCATGTCCAAGGCCGTGTCGAACCTCGACGTGGTCACGGCCGACCTGCAGACCGCGGTCATGAAGACGCGCATGCAACCGATCAAGAAAGTCTTCGGACGTTTCCCGCGCCTGGTTCGCGACCTGGCACGCCAGCTCAAGAAAGAGATCAACCTGGAGCTGGTCGGCGAAGACACCGACCTCGACAAGAACCTGGTCGAAGCCCTGGCCGACCCGCTGGTCCACCTGGTGCGCAACGCGGTCGATCACGGCATCGAATCGCCGGAAGAACGCGAAGCCTCGGGCAAGGCCCGTGGCGGCAAGGTGATCCTGGCGGCCGAGCAGGAAGGCGATCACATCCTGTTGTCGATCTCCGACGACGGCAAGGGCATGGACCCGAACGTCCTGCGTGCCATCGCCGTTAAACGCGGTGTGATGGACAAGGACGCGGCCGACCGCCTGAGCGATACCGAGTGCTACAACCTGATTTTCGCCCCGGGCTTCTCGACCAAGACCGAGATCTCCGACGTGTCGGGTCGCGGGGTGGGCATGGACGTGGTGAAAACCAAGATCTCCCAGCTCAACGGCTCGATCAACATCTACTCGGCCAAGGGCCAGGGCTCGAAGATCGTCATCAAGGTGCCGCTGACCCTGGCGATCATGCCGACCCTGATGGTCATGCTCGGCAACCAGGCGTTCGCCTTCCCGCTGGTGAACGTCAACGAGATATTCCACCTCGACCTGTCGCGCACCAACGTGGTGGACGGCCAGGAAGTGGTGATCGTGCGCGACAAGGCACTGCCGTTGTTCTACCTCAAGCGCTGGCTGGTCAGCTCCGCCGCTCACGAAGAGCAGCGCGAAGGCCACGTGGTGATCCTTTCGGTGGGCACCCAGCGGATCGGCTTTGTCGTCGACCAACTGGTGGGCCAGGAAGAAGTGGTCATCAAGCCATTGGGCAAAATGCTCCAGGGAACCCCGGGGATGTCGGGCGCCACCATTACCGGTGACGGCCGCATCGCGCTGATTCTCGATGTTCCGAGCATGCTCAAGCGTTACGCCACACGGCGTATTTGATTCTGGCGCGGTGGTGCGACTGAAGCCCCGCTGCGTCTAATGGAGTGTTTATGGCAGTCAAGGTCCTGGTGGTGGACGATTCGGGGTTTTTCCGCCGCCGCGTCTCGGAAATTCTTTCAGCGGATGTGAATATCCAGGTCGTCGGCACGGCGACCAACGGCAAAGAGGCGATCGATCAGGCGCTGGCCCTCAAGCCGGACGTGATCACCATGGACTACGAGATGCCGATGATGGATGGCATCACCGCGGTACGGCACATCATGCAGCGCTGCCCGACCCCGGTGCTGATGTTTTCCTCGCTGACCCATGAAGGCGCCCGGGTCACCCTGGACGCGCTGGATGCCGGCGCGGTGGACTTCCTGCCGAAGAACTTCGAAGACATCTCGCGCAACCCCGAGAAGGTCAAGCAACTGCTGTGCGAGAAGATTCTCAGCATCTCGCGCAGCAATCGTCGTGTCAGCAGTTACAGTGCGCCGGCACCGGTGGCCGCGCCGGCGCAGGCGCCAACGCCTGCGAGCACCATTGGTTATGGCAGCAGCGCGCCTGTGCGTCAGGCACCTGCTCCGATCCCGACTCGTGCACCTGCGCACACACCGTCATCGCCGGCGCCGAAACGCAAAGCCTACAAACTGGTCGCCATCGGTACGTCCACCGGCGGCCCGGTTGCCCTGCAGCGGGTATTGACCCAATTGCCAGCCAACTTTCCGGCCCCCATCGTCTTGGTCCAGCACATGCCGGCGGCCTTCACCAAGGCGTTCGCCGAACGCCTGGACAAGCTCTGCCGGATCCACGTCAAGGAAGCCGAGGACGGCGACATCCTGCGCCCGGGCCTGGCCTTGTTGGCGCCCGGTGGCAAGCAGATGATGGTCGACGGCCGGGGCGCGGTGAAAATCCTCCCGGGCGACGAGCGCTTGAACTACAAGCCGTGCGTGGACATCACCTTCGGTTCGGCTGCCAAGTCCTACGGCGACAAAGTTCTGGCGGTGGTACTGACCGGCATGGGCGCCGACGGCCGCGAAGGCGCGCGCCTGCTCAAGCAGAGCGGCAGTTCGATCTGGGCCCAGGATGAAGCCAGCTGCGTGATCTACGGCATGCCCATGGCGATCGTCAAAGCCGAACTGGCCGACGCGGTGTACGCACTGGATGACATCGGCCGGCACATCGTCGAGGCCTGTGTCTGATGGATGTTCTGAGTCTCATCGGCATCATCATGGCGTTCGTCGCCATCATTGGTGGCAACTACCTTGAAGGCGGCCATATCGGCGCGCTGGCCAACGGTCCGGCCGCGTTGATCGTGCTGGGCGGGACCATTGGCGCGGCGTTGCTGCAGTCGCCCATGAGCGCCTTCAAGCGGGCCATGCAGATCCTCGCGTGGATCCTGTTTCCGCCACGGGTCGACCTGGCCGGCGGCATCGATCGCGTCGTCAACTGGAGCCTGACCGCCCGCAAGGAAGGCCTGCTCGGGCTGGAAGGGGTGGCCGACGCCGAACCCGACAGTTACTCGCGCAAAGGCTTGCAATTGCTGGTCGATGGCGCCGAGCCGGAAGCGATCCGCAGCATTCTCGAGGTGGATTTCTACACCCAGGAAAGCCGCGACATCGAAGCCGCCAAGGTTTTCGAAAGCATGGGCGGTTATGCGCCGACCATCGGCATCATCGGTGCGGTGATGGGCCTGATTCATGTGATGGGCAACCTGGGGGATCCGTCCCAGTTGGGCAATGGCATCGCCGTGGCATTCGTCGCCACCATCTATGGCGTGGCCAGTGCCAACCTGGTGTTGCTGCCGATTGCCGCCAAGCTCAAGTCCATCGCGTTGCGCCAGTCGCGTTATCGCGAAATGTTGCTGGAAGGAATCCTGTCGATCGCCGAAGGTGAAAACCCACGCTCGATCGAGTTGAAGCTCCAGGGCTTCATGGATTGATGGGGGTAATGGACTATGGCTCGTCGTCGTCAACATGATGAACATGTAAACCATGAGCGTTGGCTCGTGTCCTACGCTGACTTCATCACCTTGCTGTTCGCCTTCTTCGTGGTGATGTACTCGATCTCCTCGATCAACGAAGGCAAGTACAAAGTCATTTCCGAGGCATTGATCGGCGTCTTCACCGACACCGATCGCGCGCTCAAGCCAATCCCCATTGGCGACGAGCGGCCAAAAACCGTGACCCCGGCCAAGCCGCTGGTCAAGGACAGTGACCAGGTCGATGCCGGTGTCTCGGGTGCCAGCGATCCGCTCAAAAGCATCGCCGACGACATCAGCGCGGCCTTCGGCGACCTGATCAGTTCCAATCAGATGACCGTGCGCGGCAACGAGTTGTGGGTGGAGATCGAACTCAATTCCAGCCTGTTGTTCGGCAGCGGCGATGCCATGCCCAGCGACATTGCCTTCAACATCATCGACAAGGTCGCGGCGATCCTGAAACCGTTCGACAACCCGATCCACGTCGAGGGTTTCACCGACGACCAACCGATCCGCACCTCGCAGTACCCCACCAACTGGGAACTGTCTTCGGCGCGCTCGGCCAGCATCGTTCGGATGCTGGCGATGCAGGGGGTCAATCCCGGTCGCCTGGCGTCGGTGGGGTATGGCGAGTTTCAGCCGGTGGCCAACAACGCCACGGCCGAGGGCCGGGCGCGCAACCGTCGCGTGGTGCTGGTGGTGTCGCGCAACCTCGACGTGCGCCGCAGCCTCACCGCGACCGGCGCGGCCAATGCACAACCGGATGCCGCCTTGAAGCGTGCTGGCACACAAACTGCACCGACCAAGGTCAAGTCGCCGGTAGGGGAGAACGCCGTCAATTCTCCGTCACCCGCATTAACACGTTGAGCTAATTCTCGGCCGAGCCGTTGGGCCGGGAGGAACAATCGAATGAGAGTCTGGGCAGTCGCCAATCAAAAGGGTGGTGTCGGTAAAACCACTTCCTCCATCGCTTTAGCCGGGTTGCTGGCCGAGGCGGGCAAGCGCGTGGTCGTGGTCGATCTCGACCCCCATGGCTCCATGACCAGCTATTTCGGTTACGACCCCGACAGCCTGGAACACAGCAACTACGACCTGTTCCTGCATAAAGGCAGCGTGCCCCAGGGCCTGCCGGGCCAGTTGTTGCTGCCCACCAGTCACGAATCCATTTCCCTGTTGCCCTCGAGCACCGCGTTGGCCACCCTCGAACGCCAGTCGCCGGGCCAGAGTGGCCTGGGCCTGGTGATCGCCAAGAGCCTGGCGCAGTTGTGGCAGGACTTCGATTACGCCGTGATCGACAGCCCGCCGTTGCTCGGGGTGCTGATGGTCAATGCGTTGGCAGCGAGCCAGCAACTGGTGATCCCGGTGCAGACCGAACACCTGGCGGTCAAAGGCCTGGAGCGCATGGTCAACACCCTGGCGATGATCAATCGTTCGCGCAAGCAGGCCTTGCCGTTCACCATCGTGCCCACCCTGTTCGACCGCCGCACCCAGGCGTCCCTCAGTACACTGCGGGTGGTGCGCGACAAGTTTCCGCAAGAGATCTGGCAAGGCTACATCCCGGTCGACACGCGCCTGCGCGATGCCAGCCGGGCGGGTCTGACGCCTTCCCAATTCGACGGCAAAAGCCGTGGCGTCGTCGCCTACCGCGCATTGCTCAAGCACCTGCTGGCGGCGCAACTCGTTGCGCAGGTGGCATAAGAATGAGCCCGATCCCTGTAGGAGCAAGCTTGCTCGCGACGGTCGTCAACGATAACGCTCGAAACCGGTCACCCCGCGTCGCTCTTGCTCCTGTAGGAGCAAGCTTGCTCGCGATGGTCGTCAACGATAACGCTCGAAACCTGGCACCCCGCGTCGCTCTCGGGTTCTTCGCGAGCAAGCTCGCTCCTACAGTGGGGGGGTGTCAGTGAATCGGCCGGTAAAGATCACATCGCGCCCGCAACTGGCGCTGCAGTCGTATCTGGACAGCCTGCTGCAAGAAGTCACCGAGGAACTCTCGGCGGACACCGACGCACCGTCCGAAGTGATCGAAGCCGAGTCTGCGCTCGACGAATTCCAGGCCGCAGTGCTCGAAGAGCAGGCCCGGGATGCACAGAAGGGCGCCGCCCCGGACGTTGCGCCTGTGGTAGCTGTGGCGAAGCCCGCTGTGGCCGTGATCGAAGCGTCGCCACCGGTCCTGACGCCAGTATCGACCATCGCGCCCTTGCTGCAAGCCCTGGTACCGCCGCCCGTCGAAGTGCATCAAGCCCTGGTGCCTCCAGTCGTCGAAGTGCATCTGCCACCCGCCAGCACGCCGCCACCGGCAGAAACCGACGGTCGTCCGGCCTGGGCGGCCGAACCCTTCGAATGCCTGTTGTTCGATGTCGCCGGGCTGACCCTGGCGGTGCCGCTGGTGTGCCTGGGCTCGATCTATCCACTGGCCGGCCATGAGCTGACGTCGTTGTTCGGCCAGCCGGACTGGTTCCTCGGCATCCTGCCGAGCCAGGCAGGCAACCTCAAGGTCCTGGACACGGCCCGTTGGGTCATGCCCGATCGCTACCGCGAGGACTTCAAGCAGGGCTTGCAATACGTGATCTCCGTCCAGGGCTACGAGTGGGGGCTGGCGGTGCATCAGGTCAGTCGCTCGTTGCGCCTGGACCCGAATGAAATCAAATGGCGCAGCCACCGTGGCCAACGGCCATGGCTGGCGGGCACGGTGATAGAGCACATGTGTGCCTTGCTCGATGTATCCGAACTGGCCGAGTTGATCGCCAGCGGTGGGGCCAGGCACATGGGCGGCAGCAAGCCGACCCACAAAACTACATAACAGAACAACACCGCCAGGGCGGTTTCTTGAGGGGATCAGGGTATGAATGACAAGGCAACGGCGGCAAAGGGTTCCGAAGATCCGATCCTGCAATGGGTTACCTTCAAGCTGGACAATGAAACCTACGGCATCAACGTGATGCGCGTCCAGGAAGTCCTGCGCTACACCGAAATAGCCCCCGTACCGGGCGCCCCGAGCTACGTGCTGGGCATCATCAACCTGCGCGGCAACGTGGTCACCGTGATCGACACCCGCCAGCGCTTCGGCCTGATGAACGCCGAAATCAGCGACAACACCCGCATCGTCATCATCGAAGCCGACAAGCAGGTGGTCGGGATCATGGTCGACAGCGTGGCCGAAGTGGTCTACCTGCGTCAGTCGGAAATCGAGACGGCACCGAACGTCGGTAACGAAGAGTCCGCCAAGTTCATTCAAGGCGTGTGCAACAAGAACAACGAACTGCTGATCCTGGTCGAACTGGACAAGATGATGAGCGAAGAAGAATGGTCGGATCTGGAGAATATCTGATTGATCCTCGAGGTAGCGGTCATTGTCCTGTTCCTGTTATGGGCAGGCACGCTGGCAATGTTTCTGTCTTACGTGCGCGGTCAGAAGCTGATCGCGGCACAACAGGCCCAGGGCGATGCGCAGCGTGACCAGCGCATCAAGGACCTGGGCCGGCGCGTCGATAATTACCAGAACGGCAACGTGAGCATGGGCGAAGACCTGCATGAACTTCGCGCGCTCGTCGCGCCCTTGCCGGACAGACTGGCCCGTCTGGAACAGCGCGATCCGGCGAGCCTGTCGTTTGAACAGGCGGCGAAACTGGTCGGGATGGGCGCCAGCGTCGACGAACTGACCCAGTCCTGCGGCCTGACCAAGGCCGAGGCGGAGTTGATGAGCAAGTTGCACAAGAGCAGCTAGCAGCTTCTAGCGGCAAGCCTCAAGCAAAAGATCGCAGCCTTCGGCAGCTCCTACAGGGGCTTACATTCACCTGTAGGAGCTGCCGAAGGCTGCGATTTTTTCGTTTTTATCGGGAGTTTAGGTAAACGCATCCCCCTGTAGGAGCTGGCTTGCCAGCGAAGACAATCTAAAGATCACCGTAATATATGATTTTTTGAAAGGCCAAAATACTTCAATAGCTATGTCAGCTTGTTAGTTCGGGCTTAAAACAGCGCTCTTGAAACGTGAATCCTGGTACTTTTAACAGTTGTGTCGTTGTGTCGAAAACTCTAATTTGAATTCGATCCTGCTTGGCAGGCGTGATCACTAATGTGTGAAATTTCGATTTCAAGGAGTTGTCGCATGGAACAGCAGCAAAATCGTCATACCGGAATCATTGCGTCTTTTGAATTGGAGCATCCAGGTTGGCCAGTCATAACGCCAGCGGCGAAAGGAACGGTCCGATCCGCACTTGATAATAATCTATACGACCTTCGCGGAAGTGACTTCAAGGGCATGGAACATCTGTTACCCCTTGTAGGTTTGCGTATTTCTTTTGTTCTAGTCCGGTGGAATGACGGTAAAGTAACCGCGGGTGATATTCGACTGGAAGACCGTGGGAACGATGCCTGATTCAGGTATTACCATAAATCGTTGTGCCGGCTGCTCTCCAAGTGAGGGCAGTCAGCATTTCAATAATCATCTCCCCGCTCAGATATATCGCGTTCCACTCTCACTGCATCCAGATCCTGCCCCTCCGGAAACTTCCCCTTCAAATTCCACGCAAACGCAATAATCTCGGCAATCGTCAGATAAAGCTCCTGCGGAATACTGTCCCCCAACTCCATCCGCGCCAGCAGGCTCACCAGTTCGGAGTTCTCATAGATCGGCACTTCACAGTCGCGGGCGATGCGCAGGATTTCTTCGGCCAGTTCTTCGTCGCCCTTGGCGGTGAGGGTCGGGGCGTGGGTGCCGTCGTATTTGAGGGCGATGGCCTGGCGTGGGGCGTTGGGGTTTTTCATGCGTTTTCGTCGACCCAGCGTTGTTCGAGGCGGGTTTGTGGACCTTGGGGCGGTTTGCCGAGGTGGCAGTCGAGATCGCCGACGTTCAGGCCTGCCGCCAGCATGCGTTGGCGCAGGGCCGCCAGGTTGCTTTCGATCAGGCTGGCGGTGTAGGCGCGTTCGGCCCACAACTGGCTGCTGAGGCTGCCCTGGATCAGCTGTGCCTGAACCTGCAACGGGCCGAGCGGTTCCATGTCGAACGCCAGTTCGATGCGCCAGAGTTGTTGTTTGGGCGCGCGTTCTTCGGGGCGTTCCTTGGGTTGTTCTCTTTCGTGGGCCTCCTCGCGTTGGAACTTGATCTGCAACGGCACGATGTCCTGCAGGTTGCGCATCGGGATCTCCAATTGCCAGGTACTCATCAGCCGTCCGTCCGGGGTGACGCCGGTCTGCTCCAGGCTGGACAGCTGGTGACTTTGCAGGCGGGAAACCGCTGCGGCGGCCAGGCGCAGCAGGTGTTCCAGATCGTCTTCGCCTTCGGCGCCTTGCAATAGCCGTTCAGGCAACGGAAACCCGCTCGGCGACGGCTTTGCGTTGACCTGGCCGAGCATGCCCAAGGCATTGCGTACAAAACTCGGCATGGCCTGGGCCAGGGTGTTGCCGGCGATGATCGCGCTGAGGTGGGTGCCGGCTGGAAGCGCGGAGGACAATTGGCCGATCAGTTTGAGCAGGTCGCCTTTCATGTCCGGCGCCAGGTTCTGCCCGCCCAGCAGTTTTGCTTCGAGGAATGCGCCGCTGCTGGCCAGCGCCTGGGCCAGGCCTTTGGCGCTGCTCAATTGCTGCAGGTCGGGCAGGCCCGCAAGCAATCGGTCCACGGCCGCGCGCAGGTCGCCGGAGGTCTGGTCCGAGGCCGGCAGGTTTTGCAGCAGTTTGAGCAAGCCGTCCAGCGAGCCCTGGCGGCTTTGCTGGCTGAGCAGTTGCTGGGTCACGGCCAATTGTTCCTGGCGGCTGCTCAAGGGCACGAACTTCAAGGTCTGGGCGTCTTGCACCTGGGCGCTGAGCAAGGTGCCGATGCGCAACGGCTGCGCGCTGTCGATGCTCAGCGTGCTGCCGCTCAGCGCGGTGTTGAGCAGACTGACCATCGAGCGAAACACCGCGGGTTGCCCCGGCACTTGTGGCAGCACCTGAGAAGTCAGCACCTTACCCTGCACCAAGGTGCCGACCGGCATTTGCGCCGTGTCGAGGCGGGTGAGGGTGGCGACGCTGGCGGCGAGAGCTTGCTGTACGGTGACCGCCAGATTGCCCGCCGAAGGTTGGGTGACTGCGACGCTGGTGCCTTGGGCCAAGGGTTGGTTGCTGAGGGCCTGGAGCGTGGTCTGCCGGCCGCTTTCGAGGGTGAGCTTGAGCAGCAATTGAAACGCCTGGTCCGCCTGCTTGAGCGACAGCACTTCGGCCTTGGCGGTCTGGCCGGCGCTGATCAGGCCCTCCATAGGCGTCAGCAGCTTGAGCAGCTCGCCGTTGACCGCCTGCGGGCGTGCGGTCGCCGGGGCGGCCTGCGGTAGCGGGAGGATGTTCATTTCGCCTGTCATACGCGGTCACAACCTTGGGAAATTGCACGCTTGAGAGTAGGAAATGGCATGTATAATGCCGCTCCGTTGTATACAGATTGCGCTAAATTTCGCAGTTAATTGACGCAGCTCTCTCGTTCGGGGCGCCAATACCTTTATTCTGCATCTCTTTAACGGCTGCGCCAGCGCCGACTTGAACCGTATAAGGCCCGTGAACCCTTGACCAGTCCAGTCCTGCAAACCGTTGCCCTTGCCTGTGAGCGAGACCTTCGGCTGCTCTTCGAAAATCTCGATTTGAGAATGGCCAGTGGCGAAATGGTACAGATCAGTGGCCCCAATGGCAGTGGCAAGACCAGCCTGTTGCGCCTGTTGTCCGGCCTGATGCACCCGACTGCCGGTCAAGTGCTGCTCAACGGTCAACCGCTGAGCGAGCAACGCACCGAGCTTGCGCGCAATCTGTTGTGGATCGGTCATGCCGCCGGCATCAAGGACTTGCTGACCCCGCAAGAGAACCTGAGCTGGCTTTGCGCCCTGCATCAACCGGCGTCCCATGAGGCGATCTGGCAGGCCCTGGCGGCTGTCGGACTGCGGGGTTTCGAGGACGTGCCTTGCCACACCCTGTCCGCCGGTCAACAGCGCCGAGTGGCCCTGGCGCGGCTCTATCTGGACAGCCCGCCGCTGTGGATCCTCGATGAGCCGTTCACCGCCCTCGACAAGCAAGGCGTGGCGCAACTCGAAGAACACCTGGCTGCGCACTGCGAGCGCGGCGGCATGGTGGTGCTGACCACTCACCACACGCTGAGCCGGATGCCGGCGAGCTATCGCGATATTGATCTGGGGAACTGGGCCGTATGAGTGTTTTCGGCCTGTTGGTCGCCCGTGAGGCCCGTCTGCTGTTCCGCCGTCCCGCCGAACTGGCCAATCCGCTGGTGTTCTTTGCCATCGTCGTTTCGCTGTTCCCGCTGGCGGTCGGACCCGAGTCTCAATTGTTGCAAACCTTGTCGCCGGGACTCGTCTGGGTGGCGGCCCTTTTATCGGTCCTGCTCTCGCTGGACGGGCTCTTCCGCAGTGATTTCGAAGACGGATCGCTTGAACAGTGGGTCCTTTCGCCGCACCCCCTGGCTCTTCTGGTTTTGGCCAAGGTACTGGCACACTGGGCGTTTTCCGGCCTGGCACTGGTTTTGCTCGCGCCCTTGCTGGCGTTGATGCTCGGTTTGCCTGCCGCCTGTCTGCCGGTGTTGCTGCTTTCCTTATTGCTGGGTACACCGGTGCTGAGCCTGCTCGGTGCGGTGGGCGCGGCCTTGACGGTCGGTTTGAAGCGCGGTGGCCTGTTGTTGGCGTTGCTGATCCTGCCGTTGTACATCCCGGTGTTGATCCTTGGCAGTGGCGCCTTGCAGGCGGCCTTGCAGGGCATGCCGGCGACCGGTTATCTCTTGTGGCTTGGTAGCCTGACCGCCCTGGCGATAACCCTGACACCTTTTGCAATAGCTGCTGGCCTGAAGATCAGCGTCGGCGAATAATAATGAGGCCTGATCATTTTTTGATCACTTCTTTTGAAGAAAGGCAGGCCCTGGCTCTTCACAGTAAAGAGCAACCGTGACGGAAACAAAGTATGAACTGGACGTGGTTTCACAAGCTCGGCTCGCCCAAATGGTTTTACGGCATCAGCGGCAAAATGCTGCCATGGCTGAGCGTCGCGGCGTTGCTGCTGATCGGCATTGGCGTGGTCTGGGGCCTGGCCTTCGCGCCGCCGGACTACCAGCAGGGCAACAGCTTTCGCATCATCTATATCCACGTCCCGGCCGCCATGTTGGCCCAGTCCATCTACGTGATGCTGGCGGTGTGCGGCATCGTCGGGCTGGTGTGGAAAATGAAACTGGCCGACGTCGCCCTGCAAAGCGCAGCGCCCATCGGAGCCTGGATGACCGCCGTGGCGCTGGTCACCGGGGCGATCTGGGGCAAGCCGACCTGGGGCTCGTGGTGGGTCTGGGATGCACGCCTTACGTCCATGCTGATCCTGCTTTTCCTGTACTTCGGTCTTATTGCGCTGGGCAACGCCATCAGCAATCGTGACAGCGCGGCCAAGGCTTGCGCGGTGCTGGCGATTGTCGGCGTGATCAATATCCCGATCATCAAGTACTCGGTGGAGTGGTGGAACACCCTGCACCAGGGCGCAACCTTTACCCTCACGGAAAAACCGGCGATGCCCGCCGAGATGTGGCTGCCCTTGCTGCTGACGGCGCTGGGTTTCTACTGTTTCTTCGGTGCGGTGTTACTGCTGCGCATGCGCCTTGAAGTGCTCAAGCGCGAAGCCCGGGCCAGCTGGGTCAAGGCCGAAGTGGAAAACAGCCTGGAGGTCGCTCGATGAGTTTTGCTTCATTCGGCGATTTCCTCGCCATGGGCCATCACGGCCTGTATGTATGGTCGGCCTACGGCATCTGCCTGGCGGTGCTGGCCCTCAACGTGGCGGCGCCGATCCTGGCCCGCAAGCGGTATCTGCAACAAGAGGCGCGTCGTCTGCGCCGGGAGAACGGCAAGTGAATCCGCTGCGTAAAAAGCGTCTCATCATTATTCTGGCGATCCTGGTCGGGGTCGGCGCCGCGGTGGGCCTGGCCCTGAGCGCCCTGCAGCAGAACATCAACCTGTTTTATACACCGACCCAGATCGCCAATGGCGAAGCCCCAAAGGACACGCGCATCCGCGCCGGCGGCATGGTCGAAGCGGGTTCCCTGCAGCGCTCCGGCGACTCGCTGGACGTGAAGTTCGTCGTTACCGACTTCAACAAATCCGTGACCATCGCTTATCGCGGCATCCTCCCTGACCTGTTCCGCGAAGGGCAGGGCATCGTCGCCCTGGGCAAGCTCAATGCCGACGGCGTGGTGGTGGCCGATGAAGTGCTGGCCAAGCACGATGAAAAGTACATGCCGCCGGAAGTGACCAAGGCGTTGAAAGACAGTGGTCAATCCGCTCCAACGCCCGCTAAGGAGGGTTGATCCATGACTTCCGGCATCTTTATTCCTGAGTTGGGCCACCTGGCCATGATTCTGGCGCTGTGTTTCGCCCTGGTCCAGGCCGTGGTGCCATTGGTCGGTGCCTGGCGCGGTGATCGCCTGTGGATGAGCCTGGCCCAACCGGCCGCATGGGGCCAGTTCGCGTTCCTGCTGTTCGCCTTCGGTTGCCTGACCTACGCGTTCATGGCAGACGATTTCTCCGTCGCCTATGTCGCCAGCAACTCCAACAGCGCCTTGCCCTGGTACTACAAGTTCAGCGCCGTGTGGGGCGCGCACGAAGGTTCGTTACTGCTCTGGGCGTTGATCCTCGGCGCCTGGACGTTTGCCGTGTCGGTGTTCTCCCGGCAGCTGCCGCAGGTGATGCTGGCGCGGGTGCTGGCGGTGATGGGCATGATCAGCACCGGTTTCCTGCTGTTCCTGATCCTCACCTCTAACCCGTTCAAGCGCATCCTGCCGCAAATCCCCAGCGATGGCGCCGACCTCAATCCGTTGCTGCAGGATATCGGCCTGATCGTTCACCCACCGATGCTGTACATGGGTTACGTCGGTTTCTCGGTGGCGTTCGCCTTCGCCATCGCCGCGTTGATGGGCGGTCGGCTGGATGCCGCGTGGGCGCGTTGGTCGCGTCCATGGACCATCGTCGCCTGGGCCTTCCTCGGCATCGGCATCACCCTGGGCTCGTGGTGGGCCTACTACGAACTCGGCTGGGGCGGCTGGTGGTTCTGGGACCCGGTGGAAAACGCCTCGTTCATGCCATGGCTGGTGGGCACCGCGCTGATTCACTCGTTGGCGGTCACGGAAAAACGTGGCGTGTTCAAGAGCTGGACCGTGTTGCTGGCCATTGCCGCCTTTTCGTTGAGCCTGCTGGGCACCTTCCTCGTGCGTTCCGGCGTGCTGACCTCGGTGCATGCCTTTGCCTCGGACCCCGAGCGCGGCGTGTTCATCCTGATCTTCCTGCTGTTCGTGGTCGGCGGTTCGCTGACGCTGTTCGCCTTGCGTGCACCGGTGGTCAAGAGCCAGGTCGGCTTCAACCTCTGGTCCCGGGAAACCCTGTTGCTGGGCAACAACCTGGTGCTGGTGGTGGCGGCTTCGATGATACTGCTGGGCACCTTGTATCCGTTGATCCTGGATGCCATGACCGGTGCCAAACTGTCGGTCGGCCCGCCGTACTTCAACGCGCTGTTTATTCCATTAATGGCCTTGTTGATGCTGGTGATGGCGGTCGGCGTGATCGTGCGCTGGAAAGACACCCCGGTGAAATGGCTGCTGGGCATGCTCACCCCGGTACTGCTCGGCAGCGCCGCGCTGGCGGTGGTGGCGGGCGTCGCCTACGGCGATTTCAACTGGGCGGTGCTGGCGACCTTCATGCTCGCGGCCTGGGTGTTGCTGGCCGGTGCGCGTGACATTGTCGACAAGACTCGCCACAAAGGCCTGATCAAAGGCCTGCCGACCCTGACCCGCAGCTACTGGGGCATGCAGGTTGCCCACCTGGGCATCGCCGTCTGCGCCCTCGGCGTGGTGTTGTCGAGCCAGAACAGTGCCGAGCGCGACCTGCGCCTGGCACCGGGGGAATCCATGGCCCTGGGCGGTTACCAGTTCGTGTTCGAAGGCGCCAAACATTTCGAAGGCCCGAACTTCACCTCCGACAAGGGCACCGTACGGGTGATCAGGGACGGCAAGGAAGTCAGCGTGCTTCACCCGGAAAAACGCCTCTACACGGTACAGAACTCGGTGATGACTGAAGCCGGGATCGACGCCGGTTTCACCCGTGACCTCTACGTCGCCCTGGGCGAGCCCCTGGGGGATGGCGCCTGGGCGGTGCGCGTACACGTCAAGCCGTTCGTGCGCTGGATCTGGTTCGGTGGCTTGCTCACCGGGCTGGGCGGGTTGCTGGCAGCGATGGACCGGCGTTATCGGGTCAAGGTGAAAGCCCGTGTGCGTGAAGCGCTGGGCATGACGGGAGCTACTGCATGAGACGTTGGTTGATGCTGTTACCACTGGCGATTTTTCTGGTGGTGGCGGTTTTCCTGTATCGCGGTCTGTACCTCG
The DNA here is from genome assembly GCF_035065025.1 of Pseudomonas sp. YuFO8. Lineage (NCBI taxonomy): Bacteria > Pseudomonadati > Pseudomonadota > Gammaproteobacteria > Pseudomonadales > Pseudomonadaceae > Pseudomonas > Pseudomonas sp. YuFO8. The sequence goes on from NZ_JAXDEQ010000052.1 coordinate 22,448, forward strand.
ACCCGGCCGAGTTGCCCTCGGCGATGATCGGCAAACCGTTCCCGGAGTTTTCCCTGCCAGCGGTGCAGGGCGACAAGACCCTGACCCGCGCCGACATCCTCGGCAAGCCGGCACTGGTCAACGTCTGGGGCACCTGGTGCATTTCCTGCCGGGTCGAGCACCCGGTGTTGAACAAACTGGCCGAGAAGGGCGTGGTGATCTACGGCATCAACTACAAGGACGTCAACGCCGATGCCTTGAAGTGGCTGACGGAGTTCCACAACCCGTATCAACTGGACATCCGCGACGATGCCGGCACCCTGGGCCTGAACCTCGGCGTGTACGGCGCCCCGGAAACCTTCTTCATCGACGCCAAGGGCATCATCCGCGACAAGTTCGTCGGCGTGATCGACGAGCAGGTCTGGCGCGAAAAACTGGCGGCCAAGTATCAGGCGCTGGTTGATGAGGCCAAGCCATGAAACGCTTTTTAGCCGCCGTGGTATTGGGTTTGAGCCTGGCCGGCGTAGCCCACGCCGCCATCGACACCTACGAGTTCGCCAAGGAAGGTGATCGCGAGCGTTTTCGCGAATTGACCAAGGAGTTGCGTTGCCCCAAGTGCCAGAACCAGGACATCGCCGACTCCAATGCGCCGATCGCCGCCGACCTGCGCAAAGAGATTTTCCGCATGTTGGGCGAGGGCAAGGACAACCAGCAGATCATCGACTTCATGGTCGATCGCTACGGTGATTTCGTCCGCTACAAACCGGCCCTGAACGCCAAGACCGCGCTGCTCTGGTTCGGTCCCGCCGGCCTGTTGCTGGGTGGTTTCGTGGTCATCGCGGTGATCGTCCGTCGTCGTCGCGCGCAACGCGCCGAGACGCCGGGCTCGCTTTCTGCCGAGGAGCGCGAGCGCCTCGACCAACTGTTGGATAAAAACCAAGAATGATTGATTTCTGGCTCGCTGCAGGTCTGCTCCTTCTGGTGGCCCTGAGTTTTCTGCTGATCCCCGTTCTGCGTAGTCGTCGCGCCCAGCTCGAAGAGGATCGTACTGCCCTGAACGTGGCGCTGTATCAGGAGCGCGTGGCTGAGTTGCAGGTTCAGCAGGCGGAGGGCGTTCTCGATGCCGCGCAAATGGACGCCGGTCGCGCCGAAGCCGCCCGTGAATTGCTCGCCGACACCGAGGGCGTTGCCGCGCCGCGGGTGTCGCGCCTGGGCAAACCGGCGCCGTTGCTGGCAGCGATTCTGGTCCCGGTGCTGGGCCTGGGCCTGTACCTGCATTTCGGTGCCAGCGACAAGGTCGAGCTGACCCGGGAATTCTCCCAGGCGCCGCAGTCGATGGAAGAGATGACCCAACGTCTGGAGCGCGCAGTCGCGGCGCAGCCGGATTCCGCCGAAGCCCTGTACTTCCTCGGTCGCACCTACATGACCCAGGATCGTCCGGGTGACGCGGCGAAGGTCTTCGAGCGCACCGTCAATCTCGCCGGGCGTCAGCCTGAACTGCTTGGGCAATGGGCGCAGGCCCAGTACTTCGCCGATGGCAAAAAGTGGTCGGACAAGGTCCAGGCCCTGACCGACGAAGCGCTGAAAGCCGATCCGAAGGAAGTCACCAGCCTTGGCCTGCTGGGCATCGCCGCCTTCGAAGGCCAGCGTTACCAGGAAGCGATCGATTACTGGAATCGCCTGCTGGAACAACTGCCGCCGGAGGATCAATCCCGTGTCGCGCTGCAGGGCGGTATTGCCCGCGCCAGCGAGAAACTGGTGGCCAGCGGTGGCAAAGTGGCCGAGGCGCCAACGGCCAAGCCGGCAGCGCTGCTCAAGGTCCGGGTGGACCTGGCGCCCGACTTGAAAACCAAGGTGCAGCCGGGCGACAGCGTGTTCATCTTCGCCCGCGCCACCTCGGGCCCACCGGCGCCGTTGGCGGCCAAGCGCCTGACCGTGGCTGACCTGCCGGCCACCGTGGAACTGGGCGATGGCGATGCAATGATGCCGCAGTTGAAACTGTCGAACTTCCCTGAAGTCCAACTGGTTGCGCGCATCTCCCGTGCCGGCCAACCGACGGCAGGCGAGTGGATCGGTCGCAGCCAGCCCCTGGCCAGCAGCACCACCGCGCCGCAACAACTGACCATCGACAGCCCGGATAAATAAGCCCGGATAAATAACAGGAAACGCCACCATGACCGCCATTGCTCGTATCACCCTGCTCAGCGTTGTTTTGGGGCTGAGCGCTTGTGCGGTCCAACGGCCACCCGAGCAGACGACCCCGCCACCGATCCCGCCGTCGCAGCCGAGTACCAAGCCGGCGCCGACGACGGTGCCGAGCAAGCCGACCACGCCGGCCAAACCGGCCAAGCCGTTGCCGCGCACCTCCGCGAGCTTTGCGCCGCCACCGGGGGGTAACAGTCATTGGGATCCGAAACTGGGTGTGTACGTGCTCGACGGTCAACCGAACACGTTCTATCGCCAGCGCACCTATTACCGTTGGGATAACGGCTGGAGCCGCTCGATCAGCCCCAACGGGCCGTGGGAAGAGACGGACATCCAGGGCGTGCCGGGTGGTTTGGGACGGCAGTTCGGGCAGTAACGCAAAAGGCGACCTTCGGGGTCGCCTTATTTGTGGGGCTGAATCTGTTCTTGCAAGCAAAGTCAAAAGATCGCAGCCTGCGGCAGCTCAAGGATTAAGCCCGGCCACACTATTGGCGGCACACCCGTTCAATGGTGATGGACCACTCGCCGGGCCAGCGCCAGATCGTGCAGGGATCCAGGTACCGTGAGTGCTTCATGGCCACCGGGCTCTCTGATCGCGACAAGAAAACTAACCGGTGGTCCAGCAAGTAGGGCGACTAGCGAAGAGGGTGATTGGATGTCAGGTAGATTGATCTATCTCATCGGGCCTTCGGGCTCGGGCAAGGACAGCCTGCTCGATGCCGCGCGAACACGTTTGGCCGAGCGAGGCTGCCGTATCGTGCGGCGGGTCATTACGCGATCGGCGGAAGCCGTTGGCGAAGCGGCGTTGGGCGTCAGTCCGGAGCAGTTCATAGAGATGGAGGCCCAGGGCGCGTTTGCCCTGAGCTGGCACGCCAATGGCCTGACCTATGGCATTCCACGTGAAGTCGACGACTGGCTGGCTGCCGGGCAGGACGTGCTGGTGAACGGCTCGCGGGGGCACCTGCACGATACTCGCGAGCATTATCCGAACGTGGTGGCGGTGTTGCTGACTGTGGACGAGGCTGTGTTGCGCCAGCGCTTGCTGGCGCGGGGTCGTGAGTCCGTGGCCGAGATCGACCAGCGCCTGGCGCGCAATGCCCGTTTCAGTGAGCGCCTGCTGGCCGATGATCCATCAGTGCACGTGCTCGACAACTCCGGGTCACTGGAGCGCACCGTCGAGCGACTATTGGCCTGCCTCGACGAGCCCGGCGCATGCGCCTGACCGGGATGCGTGACAACCACGCTCCGGTCAAAGCAGGCGCTGGCAAAACCTGCGATCCTTTGAGCTGGTCCTGGATCTCCTCAGCTCTCCCTGCGTAACAACCCCTGCACATATTCCCCCAGCGCGCGCATTGGCGCTGGCCAGTTTCCGGTGGGAACCCATCCGTCTGTCATCACACTCCGCAACACAACCAAACGTCGCACCTTGGATTTTTGTGCTTGAGTAAATATAACTCTAGGGTTATTTTTATCGAGCCGAAGCAAGGAGGCTGGTGGTGCAGAGCAGGCTATTGATCAAGGAGTTGATGGAGGCGGGTTGGACCCTGGACCGGGTTACTGGCAGTCATCACATCTTCACCCACCGTTACAACCCGTACACCATTCCCGTCCCCCATCCGAAAAAGGATCTGCCGCTCGGGACGGTCAAGAGCATCAGGAGGCGAGCCGGGCTGTTCTGCCCGCCAGCCAGTTACGCAGGAGATCCATAATGCAATATCCAATCTGTATCGAATGGGGCGATGAGAACACCGCCATCGGTATCCAGATCCCCGATATTCCAGGTGCGGTAACCGCCGGGGATAGCTTTGAAGAGGCCTACAACGCCGCTGTCGAAATTGCCCACATCATGCTGCAAGAGCTGGCGGCGGATGGCGAATCGGTTCCGATGCCGACTTCGGCGACGCTGCATCGCAGCAATCCTGAGTTCGCCGACATGGGCTGGGGCATGCTGGAGCTGGACATCTCGCCATACCTGGGCAAGACCGAGAAGGTCAACGTGACGTTGCCCGGCTATGTGATCCAGCGCATTGACCGTTATGTGCGCGAGCACAATGTCAAAAGCCGTTCGTCGTTCTTGGCGGATGCGGCGATGGAGAAGCTGGTTCGTAATTGACAGTTACATCGCCTTGGCGGGCAAACCGACTTGCCCGCCTGGCGCATGAGTCGTTATGCCGTCGCCAGCGAAGCCTTCTGTGAAACACTGAGGAACCGCAACAACGCCACCAGGGGAAACGCACTGCCCACGATCACGATCCACAACCAGCCACCGTGCTCATACACCGCACTGGCCACGGATGAGCCAAACGCGCCGCCGATGAAGATGCTGGTCATGTACAAGGCATTCAGGCGGCTGCGGCTCTTGGCGTCCAGGGCATAGACCGCGCGTTGACCGAGGACCATGTTCATTTGCACGCAGAAGTCCAGGACCACGCCGGTCACTGCCAGGCCGATCACGCTGTAGGCCGGGTGGATGAAGGCGGGCAGAAAGCTCAGGCTGGCGAACAGCAGGGCCAGCAATGACGCACTGCGGGTATGCCCGGCGTCGGCCAGGCGTCCGGCGATAGGCGCGGCAATGGCGCCGATGGCGCCGACCAGGGCAAAAATCGCGATCTGGCTTTGCGACAGGCCATGATTGCGCGCCAGTTCCAGCGGCACGGCGGTCCAGAACAGGCTGAAGGTGGCGAACATGCAGCCTTGGTAAAACGCCCGTTGGCGCAACACCGGTTGTTGGCGCAGCAGCGTCCAGAGCGAACCCAGCAACTGGCCATAGGACGCGCTGTGGTCAGGCTGGCGCTTGGGGATGGTCAGCGCCAGCACGATGCTGATCGCGGCCATCAATAGCGCGGCAATGACAAACATTGCCCGCCAACCGAAATGATCGGCCACCACGCTGGACACCGGTCGCGCCAGCAAAATCCCCAGCAACAAGCCACCCATGATCCCGCCGACCACGCGGCCGCGAGATTCTTCCGGCGCGAGGTGCGCGGCCAGTGGAATCAGGATCTGCACCGACACCGAGCTGAAACCCACCAGCAGCGAAATCAGCAAAAACACGTTCGGCTGATCGGTGAACGCCGCGCCCAGCAGGCTGGCAATCGCCACCAGGGTGGTGATGATCATCAGCCGGCGGTTTTCCAGCAGGTCACCCAGGGGTACGAGGAAAAACAGGCCCAGGGCATAGCCGATCTGGGTCAGCGACACGATCAGGCTGGCCATGGTGCTGGTCAGGCCGATGTCCGGTGCGATCAGCCCAATGATTGGCTGCGCATAGTAGATGTTGGCGACGATCGCACCGCAGCAGAAGGCGAACAGCAGCACCATGCCTCGGGTCATTGTCGCGGTGCCGTGGGGCACCTGAGTCGCTGGGGTCATAACGTGTCTCGTTGAACAGAAGGGAATGCGCGCAGGCTAAAGGCTTGACCGCAACGGTGGAAGAGAGTTTGGACTGATAGTAATCATGCCATGGCGTAATGATTGCCAGCGGTTGACCGACCATCCGAAGAAACACCCGCTTTGCCCTGACAGCTAGAATCTACAGGGGGATCACTTCAACGTGTCCTTACAAAGCGGGAGTATCACGATGAAAATCGTATCTTCGCTAGCGTTGGTGGTAGCGGTTGGGTCGATCTTCGGGTGCTCGACAGTACCTGACAGCCAGGTCACCACCGTTCCCCTGAACGCTACTTCCATCAATGCCGGGAACATCGCCCGGCCCATCATGATGTCCGACGGTAAAGCAACGGTGTTCTGGTTCGCGGTCAGTGGCGAAAGCATGGGAAGTGCTTTGCCGGGCCGTCTGGAGGCCTATATCTATTCGGGAAGCTGCGCGAGCCTGGGTGCGAAACCGGCCTATGACATGAACGACGGTCCGAATGCGCGGTTCTATTCGCAGGCGTCGCACCAGTATTTCTGGAAGAGTGCGCCGGTCGCCGTGGAAACGCTGCGAGCGGGCGGTTATGCCCTGGTCGTGCGTGAAAGCCCGGCCGATGGTCACCAGGCTATTTTCTGCGGCAACCTGAGCTAGCGCCACACCCCTGTAGGAGCTGCCGCAGGCTGCGATCTTTTGACTTTTATTTTTCAAGATCAAAAGATCGCAGCCTGCGGCAGCTCCTACAGGGGATTGTGGTTACTGGGCGTAAATCTGGTCGAAAACCCCACCATCATTGAAGTGGGTTTTCTGCACGGTGCGCCAGTCACCGAAGGTTTTCTCCACCGACAGGAAGTCCACTTTCGGGAAGCGGTCGGTGTACTTGGCCAGTACGGCCGGGTCACGTGGACGCAGGTAGTTGGCGGCAGCGATTTCCTGGCCTTCAGGCGACCACAGGTACTTCAGGTATTCCTCGGCGGCGGCGCGGGTGCCTTTCTTGTCGACGGTTTTGTCGACCACCGACACCGGTGGCTCGGCTTCGGCGGAGACGCTTGGGTAGACCACTTCGAACTGATCGCGGCCAAACTCACGGGCGATCATTTCCGCTTCGTTTTCGAAGGTCACCAGCACGTCGCCGATCTGGTTGGTCATGAAGGTCGTCGTGGCGGCGCGGCCACCGGTATCGAGCACCGGCGCTTGCTTGAACAGCTTGCCGACGAAGTCCTTGGCCTTGTTCTCGTCGCCGCCGTTTTTCAGTACATAGCCCCAGGCCGACAGGTAGGTGTAGCGGCCGTTACCCGAGGTTTTCGGGTTTGGCACGATGACCTGCACGCCGTCCTTGAGCAGGTCGGGCCAGTCCTTCAGGGCTTTCGGGTTGCCTTTGCGGACGATGAATACGGTGGCCGAGGTGAACGGCGCGCTGTTGTTCGGCAGGCGGGTTACCCAGTTGTCCGGGACCAGTTTGCCGTTATCGGCCAGGGCGTTGATGTCGGTGGCCATATTCATGGTGATCACGTCAGCGGGCAGGCCATCGATGACCGAACGCGCCTGTTTGCTGGAGCCACCGAAGGACATCTGCAGGGTGATGTTTTCGTTGTGTTCGGCTTGCCAGTGTTTCTGGAACGCAGTGTTGTAGTCCTTGTAGAAATCGCGCATCACGTCGTAGGAAACGTTGAGCAGGGTCGGTGCGGCGTGTGCCATGCTGGACAGTGCCAGGCCAGCGGCCAGAAGGGAGGCGCCAAAGAGTTTTTTCACTGCGAATTCCTTGTTCGAGAAGATGTTTTTATAAAAAACAGGCAATTTGCCAGCGACTATAGCCGGGCTCGCATAGTCGTTTAAAGATTAAAAAGCTCTTTGCTTATTCTGTTTTCTTGAACAAGGCATTGCCGCAGCGAGAGCAGAACGCGGCGCCGTGTTCATGGCTGTTTTTCTTGCACACCGGGCAGTCAGTTTGCAACTGTTCGCCACGCATGGCATTGGCCAGTTCGGCGGTGAAAATACCGGTCGGCACGGCGATGATCGAGTAACCGGTGATCATCACCAGCGAGGAAATCACCTGGCCCAAAGGCGTCTTCGGCACGATGTCGCCAAAGCCCACGGTGGTCAGCGTCACGATCGCCCAATAGATGCCCTTGGGAATGCTGGTGAAGCCGTGTTCCGGGCCTTCGATCACGTACATCAAGGTGCCGAACACCGTCACCAGGGTGCAGACACTCACCAGGAACACGACGATTTTCTGCTTGCTGCCGCGCAGGGCGGACATCAGGTAGTTGGCTTGCTTCAGGTAAGGGCTCAACTTGAGCACGCGGAAAATCCGCAGCATCCGGATGATCCGGATAATCAACAGGTACTGCGCATCGGCGTAATACAGCGCGAGGATGCCGGGTACGATCGCCAGCAGATCCACCAGGCCGTAAAAGCTGAAGGCGTAGCGCAGGGGCTTGGGCGAACAGTACAGGCGCAGGCCATATTCGATGGCGAAAATGACGGTGAAACCCCACTCGATATACGCCAGCACGTCGGCGTAGTTGCGGTGAACGGTGTCGATGCTGTCGAGCATCACGATCACCAGGCTGGCGAGGATGATCAACAGCAGAATGCCGTCGAAGCGCCGACCCGCCTTGGTGTCGCTCTGGAAAATCATGACGTAGAGGTCTTCACGCCAGTTTTTGCTGCTGTCCATGGATAACGCCTGACTCAATGATCAGCGCAGCCTAGGTTGATTCTCCCCAGGAGCGCAAGACGCACTGGCGCCCCGCGCTTTGCCGAGCACTTGAGCCGCCGTACGGATCAGCCAGCCGGCGAGGATGAATGGCGCAGTCAGCGTGGGCAGGCCGATAGCGGAAAACATCGGCGTCAGCAGCAGCGCTGCGGCGATACCGAGCAGTGGCAGCCACGGCTGCTGGCGCTGCGTGCTGAAGGCGAGGGCGGCGAGCACGGCGTTATAGCCACCCAGGCCCAGCAGTGCGGTGTAGAAGTCGTGGTTCAGCAGGCTCCAGCCCATGCCCGCAACAGACGCCAGCAACGCCCAGCAGAAGGCGCGACGATCGGCGATCAGCAAACCGGCGGCAATCATTGCCCCGGCCAGCGGATGACCGAGGAACATCACCTGACCGAGGCCCTTGAGCGGGGCGGCGAGCATGTTCAGTGTGCTGACCTCGATCAAATGCGCCTCGGTCGAGGGCGTGGCGAAACACAACAGTACCCAGCTCAACACGACGAATGGCGTGGTGTACGCGGGGAGGTATTGGCTGAACCGCACGCGTTTGAGCCATTGTTGAGTGATCATCGCACTCAGGCCGCCGGCGGCCAGAATCAGCGGTGGCATCATCGCCGACCAGGGGAAGTACAGGCTCAGCAGCAGGCCGAGCAACACGCCGTTGTAGCTGAACAGCCCGGCCTGACGATCAGCCTTGGCATAGTTGCGACGTTGCGCGGTGAGCAATCCGGCGACACCGCCGAGCAACGCTCCGCCGAGCAGGGCCGGGGCGGTGAACAGGATGGCCGACAGGATCAGCAAGCCGCACAGCGGATTGCGTTGGAGGAATATCTGGCTGAAGCCGTTGAGCAAGGCTTCGGCCCAGTCGGGGCAGTGGGTGTTGAAGTGGTTGGCAGGCATTTTAATTCTGTGAGTCAAAGGGACCGAGTCGCCTACATCGCCAGCAGGCTGGCTCCCACACCCAATGTGGGAGCCAGCCTGCTGGCGATGAGGCCGGTATGGGCGCTCTAGATCAACGTCTCGATACGCAAGGAGTTAGTCGACCCCGGCTGCCCAAACGGCACACCCGCCGTGATCAATAACGTATCGCCACGCTGCGCCATGCCCTGGGCCTGGGCAATTTCCAGGGCCGTCGAGCACACTTCGTCCACCTGGCGCAGGCGATCGTTGACCACCGAGTGCACGCCCCACGCCACGGTCAGGCGACGAGCGGTTTGCAGGTTCGGCGTCAGGTTGAGGATTGGCACCGTCGGCCGTTCACGGGCAGCGCGCAGGCTCGAGGTGCCTGATTCGCTGTAGTTGACCAGCACCGCCACCGGCAACACATTGCTGATACGGCGAATCGCGCAGCTGATCGCATCGTTGACCGTCGCTTCGGCTTTCGGTCGGCTGACGTCCAGCTGGTTTTGATAGTCCGGGCCGTTTTCCACCTGGCGGATGATCTTGCTCATCATCTGCACGGCTTCCAGCGGGTACTCGCCGGACGCGGTTTCCGCCGACAGCATCACCGCGTCGGCCCCTTCGGCCACCGCATTGGCGACATCGGTGACTTCCGCGCGGGTTGGCGCCGGGGAGAAGCGCATCGATTCGAGCATCTGCGTCGCCACCACCACCGGCTTGCCCAGCTCGCGGCAGGTGCTGATGATGTTCTTCTGGATCTGCGGCACGCTTTCGGCCGGCACTTCCACGCCCAGGTCACCGCGGGCGACCATGATCGCGTCGCTCAATTCGGCGATTTCGCGCAATTGCGTGACTGCCGACGGCTTCTCGATCTTGGCCATCAGGAACGCCTTGTCGCCGATCAGCGCGCGGGCTTCGATGATGTCCTCCGGACGCTGGACGAACGACAGCGCCACCCAGTCCACCCCCAGTTCCAGGCCGAAGCTCAGGTCGCGGCGATCCTTGGCGGTCAGCGGGCTCAGGTCGAGCACCGCTTGCGGCACGTTCACGCCCTTGCGGTCCGACAGTTCGCCGCCGTTGAGCACGGTGGTGTCGATGGCGTCGGCGTACTTGGTGACCACCCGCAGGCGCAGCTTGCCGTCGTCCAGCAGCAGGTCCATGCCTGGCTCCAGCGCCGCGATGATTTCCGGGTGCGGCAGGTTGACCCGGCGTTCATCGCCCGGCGTGGTATCGAGGTCCAGACGCAAGGCCTGGCCGCGAAACAGTTGTACCTTGCCCTCGGCAAATTTGCCGACCCGCAGTTTCGGACCTTGCAGGTCCATCAGGATGCCCAACGGATAATTCAGCTGGCGCTCCACTTCACGGATCCACTGATAGCGCTTGGCGTGGTCGGCGTGATCGCCGTGGCTGAAGTTCAGGCGAAAGATGTTCACACCGGCCTGCACCAGTTCACGAATGTCTTCGATCCCGTCGGTGGCAGGGCCGAGGGTGGCGAGGATCTTGACCTTTTTATCAGGCGTCATGTTTTGGGCTCTCAAGGATCAGAATGGCGCGGAAGTCGTTGACGTTGGTGCGGGTCGGCTCGGTGACGATCAGCGCGTCCAGCGCCGCGAAATAGCCGTAGCCATTGTTGTTGTCCAACTCGTCGCTGGCGCTCAAGCCGAGGGCGGCGGCGCGGGCATGACTGTCTGGGGTCATGATGGCCCCGGCGTTGTCTTCGGAACCGTCGATGCCGTCGGTGTCGCCGACCAGCGCATAGACACCGGGCAAGCCCTTGAGGCTGTCGGTCAGGCTCAGCAGGAACTCGGCGTTGCGCCCGCCACGGCCGTTGCCGCGAACGGTGACCGTGGTTTCGCCGCCAGAGAGAATCACGCAGGGCGCGGCCAGCGGTTGACCGTGCTGGACAATCTGCCGGGCGATACCGGCGTGGACTTTCGCCACTTCCCGGGACTCACCCTCCAGGTCACCCAGGATCAACGGGCTGTAACCGGCTTGACGGCATTTGACCGCCGCGGCTTCCAGGGATTGCTGGGGACGGGCGATCAGCTGGAAGTGGCTGCGGGCCAGGCTCGGATCGCCGGGTTTGACCGTTTCCGATTCAGCGCTTTGCAGCCAGTTGCGCACGGAGGCCGGCACGTCGATGTTGTAACGCTTGAGGATCGCCAGCGCTTCGGCCGAGGTGCTCGGGTCGGCCACGGTGGGGCCGGAGGCGATGACCGTGGCGAGGTCGCCCGGCACATCGGAAATCGCATAGGTATAGACAGTGGCTGGCCAGCAGGCCTTGCCGAGGCGGCCGCCCTTGATCGCCGAGAGGTGCTTGCGCACGCAGTTCATCTCGCCAATGGTGGCGCCGGATTTGAGCAGGGCTTTGTTGATCGCTTGCTTGTCGGCCAGGGTGATGCCGGCAGCGGGCAGGGCGAGCAACGCCGAACCACCGCCCGACAGCAGGAAGATGACGCGGTCGGTTTCAGTCAGGTTGCTGACCAGTTCGAATACACGCTTGGCCACCGCTTGGCCGGCTGCGTCCGGAACCGGGTGAGCGGCTTCGACCACTTCGATTTTTTCGCACGGAGCGCCGTGACCGTAACGTGTCACCACCAGACCGGACACTTCACCCTGCCAGCAGCGCTCGACCACCTGGGCCATGGCGGCCGCGGCTTTGCCGGCGCCAATGACGATCACCCGACCGCTACGGTCGGCAGGCAGATGGGCTTCGAGGACTTGCTGCGGATGGGCCGCGTCGATAGCTGTGGCGAACAGCTCGCGCAGGAATTGTTGCGGATCGACCGACATGGCGGGCTCCCGGAATTCTTGTTATTGGGATTGGAGCGGATCCTTGTGGGAGCCAGCCTGCTGGCGATTCAGGCGCCGGGGTCTATCAGACACACCGTGTTGATTTCATCGCCAGCAGGCTGGCTCCCACAAGTTCATGCAGGGCTTAGTTCTTGTCGCGAATCGAGAAATTCGCCATGTGTTCCAGGCCCTTGATCAGCGCCGAGTGGTCCCAGTTGCTGCCACCGATGGCCGCGCAGGTGCTGAACACTTGCTGGGCGTTGGCGGTATTCGGCAGGTTGATGTTCAGTTCCTTGGCGCCTTGCAGGGCCAGGTTCAGGTCCTTCTGGTGCAGGCTGATGCGGAAGCCCGGATCGAAGGTGCCCTTGATCATGCGCTCGCCGTGCACTTCGAGGATCTTCGACGAAGCGAAACCGCCCATCAGCGCTTCACGCACCTTGGCTGGATCGGCACCGTTCTTGGCCGCGAACAGCAGGGCTTCGGCCACCGCCTGGATGTTCAGCGCAACGATGATCTGGTTCGCCACTTTGGCGGTCTGACCGTCGCCGTTGCCACCGACCAGGGTGATGTTCTTGCCCATGGCCTGGAACAGCGGCAGCGCGCGTTCGAAGGCATCGGCATCGCCACCGACCATGATGCTCAGGGTCGCGGCCTTGGCGCCGACTTCACCGCCGGACACTGGCGCGTCGAGGTACTGGGCGCCTTTTTCATTGATCTTGGCGGCGAAGGCCTTGGTGGCGGTCGGCGAGATCGAGCTCATGTCGATTACCACCTTGCCTTTGCCGATCCCTGCAGCCACGCCGTCGGCACGGAACAGCACGTCATCGACCTGCGGGGTATCCGGGACCATGACGATGATGAATTCGGCTTCCTGGGCGACTTCTTTCGGGTTCGCCAGGGCGACGGCGCCGGCGGCGACCAGGTCGGCGGGGGCGGCGTCGTGATGCGCGGACAGGAACAGGCTGTGACCGGCTTTTTGCAGGTTCGCCGCCATTGGGTGGCCCATGATGCCGGTGCCGATAAATCCGATTTTAGCCATGAGAAAATCCTCTTGTTTTTGTTGCTGCTTCAAACAAATTGGGAACTGCTTTTGTAGGAGCCGGCTTGCCGGCGAAGGCTGCTGGATGACTAGCGCAAGGCCCAAGGGCGCCTTCGCTGGCAAGCCAGCTCCTACAAGGGATCTGTGTCAGATTGCGTTATGGGTTTTCAACCAGCCCAGGCCCGCTTCCGTGGTGGTCAGCGGCTTGTATTCGCAACCGACCCAACCCTGGTACCCGATGCGGTCCAGGTGTTCGAACAGGAAGCGGTAGTTGATTTCGCCGGTGCCCGGTTCGTTACGCCCCGGGTTGTCCGCGAGCTGCACATGGTTGATCTCGCCCAGGTGCGATTGCAGGGTGCGAGCCAGGTCGCCTTCCATGATTTGCATGTGGTAGATGTCGTATTGCAGGAACAGGTTGGCGCTGCCGACCTGCTCGCGAATCGACAGGGCTTGCGCCGTGTTGTTCAGGTAGAAACCCGGGATGTCGCGGGTGTTGATCGCTTCCATCACCAGTTTGATGCCTGCCGCTTGCAGCTTGTCGGCCGCGTACTTGAGGTTGGCGACAAAGGTTTTTTCCACGGTGGCATCGTCGACGCCTTGTGGGCGGATACCGGCCAGGCAGTTGATCTGGGTGTTGCCCAGCACTTGTGCGTAGGCAATCGCCAGGTCGACACCGGCGCGGAACTCTTCAACGCGGTCCGGCAGGCAGGCGATACCGCGCTCACCCTTGGCCCAGTCGCCGGCCGGCAGGTTGAACAGCACTTGGGTCAGACCGTTGGCGTCGAGCTTGGCCTTGATTTCGGCGGAGCTGAAGTCGTAGGGGAACAGGTACTCGACACCACTGAAGCCGGCCTTGGCGGCCGCTTCGAAACGGGCGAGAAAGTCCTGTTCGGTGAACAGCATGGACAGGTTGGCTGCGAAACGCGGCATGGTGGTCTCCCGTAAATGTGTGCAGAACCCCTGTGGGAGCCAGCCTGCTGGCGATGGAGGGACAGTCAACATCAATGTTGAATGTGCCGGCCTCATCGCGAGCAGGCTCGCTCCCACAGGGAGAGCGGTCAGCTATTAATCGAGCAACGAAATCGCCGTCGGCGCATCGTTGCCGACCAGCGCCAGGTCTTCGAATTCGTTGACGGCGTTGATCTCGGTGCCCATGGAAATGTTGGTCACGCGCTCCAGGATAATCTCGACGATCACCGGCACCTTGAACTCTTCGATCAGCTCCTGGGCCTTGCGCAGGGCAGGCTGGATCTGAGCCGGTTCGAACACACGCAGCGCCTTGCAACCCAGGCCTTCGGCAACCGCGACGTGGTCGACACCGTAACCGTTGAGCTCCGGCGCGTTCAGGTTGTCGAACGACAGCTGTACGCAGTAATCCATGTCGAAACCGCGCTGCGCCTGACGGATCAGGCCCAGGTACGAGTTGTTCACCACCACATGGATGTACGGCAGCTTGAACTGCGCGCCCACCGCCAATTCCTCGATCATGAACTGGAAGTCATAGTCCCCCGACAGGGCCACGACTTTACGGTTCGGATCAGCCTTGACCACGCCCAGCGCCGCTGGAATGGTCCAGCCCAGAGGGCCTGCCTGGCCGCAGTTGATCCAGTGACGCGGCTTGTAAACGTGCAGGAACTGCGCGCCGGCAATCTGCGACAGACCGATGGTGCTGACGTAGCAGGTGTCCTTGCCGAACACCTGGTTCATTTCTTCATAGACGCGCTGCGGCTTGACCGGCACGTTGTCGAAGTGGGTCTTGCGCTGCAGGCTGGCCTTGCGCTGTTGGCAGTCTTGCAGCCAGGCGCTGCGGTTTTTCAGCTTGCCGGCGGCTTGCCATTCGCGAGCGACTTCGATGAAAACGGTCAGCGCGGCGGCGGCGTCGGAGACGATGCCCAGGTCCGGGGTGAACACGCGGCCGATCTGAGTGCCTTCGATGTCGACGTGAATGAACTTGCGGCCTTCTGTGTACACATCCACCGAACCGGTGTGACGGTTGGCCCAACGGTTACCGATGCCCAGCACCACGTCGGATTTCAACATGGTGGCGTTGCCGTAGCGGTGCGACGTCTGCAAGCCGACCATGCCGACCATCAGCGGGTGATCGTCCGGGATGGTGCCCCAGCCCATCAGGGTCGGGATGACCGGGATACCTGTCAGCTCGGCGAATTCAACCAGCAGATCGCTGGCGTCGGCATTGATGATGCCGCCACCGGCTACCAGCAGTGGACGCTCAGCCTGATCGAGCAGGGCCAGAGCCTTCTCGACTTGAACGCGGGTAGCGGTCGGCTTGGCCAGAGGCAGCGGCTGGTAAGCATCGATGTCGAACTCGATTTCGGCCATCTGCACGTCGAACGGCAGGTCGATCAGCACCGGGCCTGGGCGGCCGGAGCGCATCTCGAAGAAAGCTTTCTGGAACGCGTAAGGCACCTGGCCCGGTTCGAGAACAGTGGTCGCCCACTTGGTCACTGGCTTGACGATGCTGGTGATATCGACAGCCTGGAAGTCTTCCTTGTGCATACGGGCGCGGGGTGCCTGGCCGGTAATGCAGAGGATTGGAATCGAGTCGGCCGAGGCGCTGTAGAGCCCGGTGACCATGTCGGTACCGGCGGGGCCGGAAGTGCCGATGCACACGCCGATGTTGCCGGCCTTGGTGCGGGTGTAGCCCTCGGCCATGTGCGAGGCGCCTTCAACGTGGCGAGCGAGTACGTGATCGATGCCGCCGACCTTTTGCAGGGCGGAGTACAGCGGGTTGATGGCGGCACCGGGGATGCCAAAAGCGGTATCAACCCCTTCACGGCGCATCACCAGAACGGCGGCTTCGATTGCTCTCATTTTGCTCATGGTTTTGTGCCTCTTTACGTTTTGTAATTGTATACAAGTGGCTTTGCGCAGAGTGTATTCACGGCGGACGGCGCAGGTCAATCCATTTTCTCAAGCGGTTGTTTCATTCGTCGGAAGCCCGCTCTACTGTGGCTTTTCGTCGCATGTGGCGCTTTTCGAGAATTATTGTATACAAAAAAATAATTCATTGTGTTCTATTTGTTGCATCGGACTGCGGCACATCGAAGCAGTCCACCGCCTTTCCAAAAACAAAATGAGGACGGCACCATGAGCGCTTTAACCTTGAAAGTCGCAGTCAACCTGGTCAACGAAGCCATCAGCGCAGGGCGGGCCATCTCCGCGGCGCCACTGACCATCGCGGTACTGGATGCCGGCGGGCACCTGATCACCCTGCAACGCGAAGACGGCGCCAGCCTGCTGCGCCCGCACGTCGCCATCGGCAAAGCCTGGGGCGCCATCGCGCTGGGCAAAGGCTCACGCCTGCTGGCACTGGACGCCCAGCAACGCCCGGCGTTCATCGCGGCATTGAATAGCCTGGGGCAGGGCAGCGTCGTGCCCGCACCGGGTGGTGTGCTGGTGCGGGATCAGGACGGGAACGTGCTGGGGGCGGTGGGGATCAGCGGGGATCTGTCGGATGTTGATGAGCAGTGTGCAATCAATGCGATCGAGGCGCTGGGGTTGAGGGCGGATGCTGGGGTGGTGGCTTGATCTTTTGCATTTGAGATGACGCCATCGCCAGCAGGCTGGCTCCCACAGGGGATTATCTGAGTGTCAGAGATCAAACTGTGGGAGCCAGCCTGCTGGCGATGACTGACTTACAGACACATCCAGCTAACTGTCTGCCCCGCGCATTGGGAATATCAGGACTAGCCTTGCTCATGAATTCATCATGCAAGGGGCAAAGGAATGCCTGATCTACCCGCTTCAAATCGCTTGCGTATCGGCCGATATGCCGAATCCAGCCGCATTTACCTGTTGACTATCAACACTCGCGACCGAGAACCGATATTCAAAGACTTCTTCTTGGGGAGAGGGGTGGTTAATCAATTTCGCTGCGCTCAGGATCAAGGCTTTGCCAATTCACTGGCCTGGGTTGTCATGCCCGATCACTTTCATTGGTTGATCGAATTGCGGCAGGGGTCGTTGGGTGGACTGGTGCAAAGGACTAAATCCTTGACCACCAAGGCAGTGAAGCAGTCTACCGGTCGAACCACCTGTCTCTGGCAGAGAGGGTTTCATGATCGGGCGCTGCGGCGGGAGGAGGATTTAGTGAAAATGGCTCGATATGTAGTAGCTAACCCGCTGCGGGCTGGACTGGTAGAGAAGCTTGGCGACTATCCGTTGTGGGATGCTATCTGGGTTTGATCCAAAACGGAGTTGTCCCCATCGCCAGCAGGCTGGCTCCCACAGGGGTTTACCTGAGTGTCAGAGATCAACTGTGGGAGCCAGCAGGGGTTTAGCTGAGCGTCAGAGATCAACTGTGGGAGC
>NZ_JAXDEQ010000053.1:0-39049 GCF_035065025.1 Pseudomonas sp. YuFO8
AACAACTTCAACCACTTGCGCTTCAGATCTCTCGTCAGCGGGAGGCGAATTCTACAGCGTTACACGCTGCTGTCAACACCTCTTTTCAACTTCCTCTTGGCCTCGATGAACTGAAGCAACCTGCCGCCAAAACTGCGTAACTCATTGTTTACCAAAGAGTTTTCCGTTTCGACTGCGCCGGAAGTGGGGCGAATTATAGGCTTCCAGAATCTGCCGTCAAGCATTGATTCCGGCGTTCTATCAATAACTTGCAGGAGGCGCCAAAACGCCCTGATTGAACCCTATCCAGAAAGACAAACGCTCCTCTATATAGAAAAGCGCCATCAGAGAACGCCCGAAGCCTTCAAAGCAGACACGGCTCCAGCCTCCAGGCCAAGCACCCGCTGCAGAACCTCCAGCGTATGCTCGCCCAGCAAAGGTGGCGCATACCGGTACTCCACCGGCGTCTCGGACAACCGAATCGGACTGGCCACCTGTGGCACCATGCCAGCCAGGGCGTGAGGCAACTCGATCGCCAACCCGCGCGCCTTGACCTGAGGGTCTTCAAACATCTGCGCCAGATCATTGATAGGGCCGCACGGCACACCGGCCTGTTCCAACTGAGCAACCCACTCAGCGGTCGTCTTGAACACCGTAGCCTGGCGGATCAGGGGAATCAGCACCGCCCGGTTTGCCACCCGCAGCTTGTTGGTCGCAAAACGCGGATCATCGGCCCACTGGGGCTGCCCCGCCACTTCGGCAAATTTGCGAAACTGCCCATCGTTGCCGACAGTCAGGATGAAATCGCCATCTGCCGTAGGAAAGTCCTGGTAAGGCACGATGTTCGGATGAGCATTACCCAGACGCTTTGGCGCATTGCCCGTTGTCAGGTAATTCATCGCCTGGTTGGCCAGGCACGCGACCTGGACATCCAGCAACGCCATATCGATATGCTGCCCGCCACCATCGTGGTCTCGATGCGCAAGCGCCGCCAAAATGGCAACCGTGGAATAGAGTCCGGTGAGAATATCCGTCAGCGCCACGCCAACCTTGACCGGCCCGGCTCCCTCTTCGCCTTCAGGTCGACCCGTCAGGCTCATCAGGCCACCCAGGCCCTGGATCATGAAGTCATAACCCGCACGCTTGGCGTAAGGACCGGTTTGCCCAAAACCGGTAATCGAGCAATAAATCAGTTCAGGATTAATCGCCTTCAGCGACTCATAGTCCAGACCGTAGGCCGCCAGGCCGCCGACCTTGAAATTCTCGATCAGGATGTCCGACCTGGCCGCCAGCTCACGCACCAGCTTCTGCCCCTCAGGGCGCGTGAAGTCGATGGTGACCGATTGCTTGTTGCGGTTGGCCGACAGGTAATAGGCGGCCTCGCTGGTGTTCTCGCCATAGGCGTCCTTGAGGAACGGCGGGCCCCAGGCGCGCGTGTCATCGCCATTGCCCGGACGCTCGACCTTGATCACTTCGGCGCCAAGGTCGGCGAGGATCTGCCCGGACCACGGCCCGGCCAGCACCCGCGATAAATCCAATACCCGTAGATGCGAAAGCGCGCCCATAACGTTCTCCTATTAATAGAACGCCTGGATGCCGGTCTGCGCGCGACCGAGGATCAGCGCGTGGACGTCATGCGTACCCTCATAGGTATTCACCACTTCCAGGTTGACCAGATGACGGGCAACCCCGAACTCGTCCGAGATACCGTTGCCGCCCAGCATGTCGCGGGCCATGCGCGCGATATCCAGGGACTTGCCGCAGGAGTTGCGCTTCATCATCGAGGTAATTTCAACCGCCGCAGTACCTTCGTCCTTCATGCGACCCAGGCGCAGGCAGCCTTGCAGCGCCAGGGTAATTTCGGTCTGCATGTCGGCCAGTTTCTTCTGGATCAGCTGGGTGGCGGCCAATGGGCGACCGAACTGCTGGCGGTCCAGGGTGTATTGACGGGCGGTGTGCCAGCAGAACTCGGCGGCACCCAGTGCGCCCCAGGAGATGCCGTAACGGGCCGAGTTCAGGCAGGTGAAAGGGCCCTTCAGACCACGGACGTCAGGGAAGATGTTTTCTTCCGGAACGAACACGTTGTCCATGACGATTTCACCGGTGATCGAAGCACGCAGGCCAACCTTGCCGTGAATCGCAGGGGCGCTCAGGCCTTTCCAGCCCTTTTCCAGCACGAAGCCACGGATGTCGCCGGCATCGTCCTTGCCCCAGACCACGAACACATCGGCGATCGGGCTGTTGGTGATCCACATCTTGCTGCCGGTCAGGCTGTAGCCGCCTTCCACTTTGCGAGCACGGGTGATCATCGCACCTGGATCAGAGCCATGGTTAGGCTCGGTCAGGCCGAAGCAACCGATCCACTCGCCCGATGCCAGTTTTGGCAGGTATTTCTGTTTCTGCGCTTCGGTACCGAATTCATTGATCGGCACCATCACCAGCGAGGACTGCACGCTCATCATCGAGCGATAGCCGGAGTCGACACGCTCGACTTCACGGGCAATCAGGCCGTAGCTGACGTAGTTCAGGCCACTGCCGCCGTACTGTTCCGGGATGGTTGCGCCCAACAGGCCCACTTCACCCATTTCGCGGAAGATCGCCGGGTCGGTCTTTTCATGGCGGAAAGCTTCGAGCACGCGCGGCGCGAGACTCTGCTGGGCGAACTGCGCAGCGGTGTCGCGGATCATGCGTTCTTCTTCGGTGAGCTGTTGATCCAGCAGCAGGGGATCGATCCAGTTGAAGCTAGCTTTACCGGCCATGAGTGTGTCCTCTCGAAACAGGTCAAATAACGTGCAGTGATCCTAGGCCGGGTTCGACGCTTGGGCAAACGAGGATTTCGCATACTGTTGTGCTAATTTCTCACTCCGAAACGTCGCAAATCCCTTTCAAGGCGATGTATTAGTGAGGTTGACGTACATGCGCAGGAAAATACCCAGCACCACCGCCCTGATCAGCTTCGAGGCGGCCGCACGCCATGAAAGCTTCACCAAGGCCGCCCAGGAGCTTTCGCTGACCCAAGGGGCCATTTGCCGACAGATCGCCAGCCTCGAGGAGTTCCTCAGCGTGGAACTGTTCCGACGCTCCCGGCGCGGGGTCAAGCTGACGGAGGCGGGCCTTTCCTACAGTCGCCGGGTGGCCACTCAACTCGATGCGGTCGAGCGCGACACCTTGTCCGTGATGGGCCAGCAGGGCGCCAACGTAATCGAACTGGCCGTGGTTCCGACCTTCGGCACCCAGTGGCTGCTGCCCAGGCTCAAGGACTTTCAGCAGAAACATCCGGAAGTGACGGTCAACCTGACCAACCGCACGCGGCCATTCCTGTTTGCCGACACCGATTTCGACGCCGCGATCTATTTCGGTGATGCGGATTGGTCGGGTACTGAATCCCACAGGTTGATGGGTGAAAACCCGATGCCCGTGTGCAGCCCTAACCTGCTGGGCAAGAAGAATGTCCTGACACCCGCCGAAATCGCCGACCTGCCCCTACTGCAACAGACCACCCGCCCCTATGCCTGGCGCCAATGGTTCGCCTCTCAGCACCTGAACGTGCCGCGGGACATGACAGGGCCGCGCTACGAGCTATTCTCCATGCTGGCCCAGGCCGCGATGCACGACATGGGGATTGCGCTGATCCCGCCGTTCCTGATTCAGCGCGAACTGGCCGAGGCGCGCCTGGTGATCGCCAACCCCCAGGCACTCTCCAGTATCAAGGCCTATTACCTGATGATTCCGGAGAGAAAGGTCGAATCGGCGTCTTTAAGGGCTTTTCGGGACTGGCTGGTAACTCAGGCCCATGGCTACAGCCTTGAAGGATAAGGCCCCGGGCAATTATCTGACCTCGTAGTCAGAAAAATTAAAACCCTACAGATATAAGTATTTGTCGCATGGAGGAAAACTGTAAAGCCAAGCAGTACAAACGTGCCACAAGCGCCTGACGACGCGGCTTTGCGCCACTATTTCATCACCATGTCGCATCATTCATATGGCCGATGTGTAATTTGTTGGATTGGCCCCATAATCCACGAAAGGCACGGCCTAGACGGGATTGAGCCGTTTGGTTGCGACATTCGGTCACGGGGTGACTTGTAGTTAATTTTCCGTCACCCGTCATAATCCCTTGAAGGGCACAAAGTTCGCCTGCAAAATGCCGCGCCCCGCCTGAATTTAGCGGGGTCGTGCTGATCGGCCGCCCCAGCCGCACCATCCGTAGTGCATGGGTTTACTCAATAAGATCACGCAGGAGATTTGACGTGCACATTGGTGTTCCTCTCGAAACCCAGACCGGTGAAACACGGGTTGCTGCAACCCCCGAAACCATCAAGAAGCTGATCGGCCAGGGTCACAAGGTCACTGTACAAAGCGGCGCCGGCGTCAATGCCAGCGTTGTCGACAGTGCCTATGAAGCTGCCGGCGCAACCATTGGCAGCGCCAGTGAGGCATTTGGTGCAGAGCTGATTTTGAAGGTCGTCGCCCCCAGCGACAGCGAGCTTGCGCTGATAAAGAGCGGCACCGTTGTGGTGGGGATGCTCAATCCGTTCAACAACGAAACCATCGCCAAGATGGCCGAGTGCGGCATTACCGCCTTTGCCCTGGAGGCCGCACCTCGCACCTCCCGCGCCCAGAGCCTGGATGTGTTGTCCTCGCAAGCCAACATCGCCGGCTATAAAGCCGTATTGCTGGCCGCTCATCATTATCCGCGCTTCATGCCGATGCTGATGACCGCTGCGGGCACCGTGAAAGCGGCGCGGGTGCTGATTCTCGGCGCCGGTGTTGCCGGATTGCAGGCCATTGCCACGGCCAAGCGCCTGGGCGCGGTGATCGAAGCGTCCGACGTGCGTCCTGCGGTGAAGGAGCAGATCGAATCCCTGGGCGCCAAGTTCGTCGACGTGCCTTACGAGACCGATGAAGAACGTGAATGCGCCGTCGGTGTCGGCGGTTACGCCCGCCCGATGCCGGCCAGCTGGATGCAGCGTCAGGCCGTGGCCGTGCACGAGCGCGCCAAGCAGGCTGACATCGTCATCACCACGGCACTGATTCCGGGTCGCAAGGCACCGACACTACTCAGCGCGGAAACCGTGGCACAGATGAAACCCGGCTCGGTGGTCATCGACCTCGCCGCTGCCCAGGGTGGCAACTGCCCGCTGACCGTGGCCGATCAGGTGGTCGTCGAAAACGGCGTGACCATCGTTGGCCCGACCAACCTGGCTGCCGCCGTAGGCGCCGATGCTTCGGCCCTGTATGCACGCAACCTGCTGGACTTCATGAAACTGTTGTTCGATAAAGAAGGACAACTGGTGATCAACCTTGAAGACGATATCGTCGCCGCGTGCCTGATGTGCCGCGACGGCCAGATCGTGCGCAAGAACGGCTGAGGATAAAAACAATGGAAGACATGCTGATCTCTCACGGTATCTACAACCTGATCATCTTCGTGCTGGCCATCTATGTCGGCTACCACGTGGTCTGGAACGTGACGCCTGCACTGCACACCCCACTGATGGCCGTGACCAACGCGATCTCGGCCATCGTCATCGTCGGCGCCATGCTCGCTGCCGCCCTCACCGTGACCCCGCTGGGCAAGACCATGGGCACCCTGGCCGTGGCCCTGGCCGCGGTCAACGTGTTCGGTGGCTTCCTGGTCACCCGGCGCATGCTGGAAATGTTCAAGAAGAAAGCGGCTCCAGCAAAGGCTCCGGCAGCCAAGGCCGAAGCAATCAAGGCTGAGGTGCAGCAAGCATGAGCATGAACCTGGTTACTTCCCTGTATTTGATCGCCTCGGTCTGCTTCATCCAGGCGCTCAAGGGACTCTCGCACCCCACCACCTCGCGTCGCGGCAACCTGTTCGGCATGCTCGGCATGGGCCTGGCGATCCTCACCACGGTCGGCCTGATCTACAAGCTCGGTGCTGAGCTGGCCCATGACGGCATCGTCTACGTGATCGTCGGCCTGCTGATCGGCGGCACTGTCGGTACGATCATGGCCAAACGCGTTGAAATGACCAAGATGCCCGAGCTGGTCGCCTTCATGCACAGCATGATCGGCCTGGCAGCGGTGTTCATCGCCATTGCGGCGGTAGTCGAGCCGCAGTCGCTGGGTATCGTTGCGCAGCTGGGTGACGCGATCCCGGCCGGTAACCGCCTGGAGCTGTTCCTCGGTGCCGCCATTGGTGCGATCACTTTCTCCGGTTCGGTAATCGCCTTCGGCAAGCTGTCGGGCAAGTACAAGTTCCGCCTGTTCCAGGGCGCACCCGTACAGTTCACCGGTCAACACAAACTGAACCTCGTGCTGGGACTGGCGACACTCGGCCTGGGCATCACCTTCATGTTGACCGGAGACCTCAGCGCCTTCGCCTTGATGCTGGCCCTGGCCTTCATCATGGGTGTGCTGATCATCATCCCGATCGGTGGCGCGGACATGCCAGTGGTCGTATCCATGCTCAACAGCTACTCCGGCTGGGCGGCAGCGGGTATCGGCTTCTCGCTGAACAACTCGATGCTGATCATTGCAGGCTCCCTGGTGGGCTCGTCCGGTGCGATCCTCTCCTACATCATGTGCAAGGCGATGAACCGCTCCTTCTTCAACGTACTGCTTGGCGGCTTCGGCAATACCGCCGAGGCAGGTCCTGCAGGCGCCAAGGAAGCCCGTCCGGTCAAATCCGGTTCGGCTGACGACGCGACCTTCCTGCTGACCAACGCCGACACCGTGATCATCGTTCCGGGTTACGGCCTGGCGGTAGCACGGGCACAGCACGCACTGAAGGAACTGACCGAGAAGCTGACCCATCGCGGCGTGACCGTGAAGTACGCGATCCACCCGGTCGCCGGTCGTATGCCCGGCCACATGAACGTCCTGCTGGCCGAGGCCGAAGTGCCTTACGACCAGGTGTTCGAGATGGACGACATCAACTCCGAGTTCGGCCAGGCCGACGTGGTGCTGGTGCTGGGTGCCAACGACGTGGTCAACCCTGCCGCGAAGAACGATCCGAAATCGCCGATTGCCGGCATGCCGATCCTCGAAGCGTTCAAGGCCAAGACCATCATCGTCAACAAGCGCTCGATGGCCAGCGGCTACGCCGGCCTGGACAACGAACTGTTCTACCTGGACAAGACCATGATGGTGTTCGGCGACGCCAAGAAAGTCATCGAAGACATGGTTAAAGCCGTCGAGTAAGACCGCTTGGCAATACCACAACGCCCCGACTCGTCGGGGCGTTTTTGTTTGCGTTAATCGTCGGGAAAAGGGCCGCTTTGTTACCGAAACGGTAACGGTGTTTTGTCTGGAAGTGCCGAAATAGACGCCTCGTTTGCGACCTTGGTAGCGGGACAGGGCATCAACAAATTCTCTAGACTGGACATCCTGCTACCCGTTGCCCGAGATAACAATTCATGTACCGTGACCGTATTCGCCTGCCTTCGTTGTTGGATAAAGTGATGAGCGCCGCCGAGGCTGCCGCTCTGATTGAGGACGGCATGACCGTCGGCATGAGCGGCTTCACCCGCGCCGGCGAAGCCAAGGCCGTACCCCACGCATTGGCCGAACGGGCCAAGGTCACTCCGCTGAAGATCAGCCTGATGACCGGCGCCAGCCTGGGCAACGACCTCGACAAACAACTCACCGAGGCCGGCGTATTGTCGCGACGCATGCCGTTCCAGGTGGACAGCACCCTGCGCAAGGCGATCAACGCCGGCGAGGTGATGTTCATCGACCAGCACCTCTCGGAAACCGTCGAGCAACTGCGCAATCAGCAACTGAAGTTACCGGACATCGCGGTGATCGAAGCCGTGGCCATTACCGAGCAAGGCCATATCGTGCCGACTACGTCCGTGGGCAACTCGGCCAGTTTCGCGATTTTCGCCAAGCACGTCATCGTCGAGATCAACCTGGCGCACAACCCGAACCTCGAAGGCCTGCACGACATCTATATCCCGACCTATCGTCCGACTCGTACGCCGATTCCCCTGGTCAAGGTCGACGATCGCATTGGCAGCAGCGCCATCCCGATTCCACCGGAAAAGATCGTCGCCATCGTGGTCACCAATCAGTCCGACTCACCGTCCACCGTGCTGCCACCGGATGTGGATACCCAGGCCATCGCCGATCACCTGATCGACTTCTTCAAGCAGGAAGTCAGCGCCGGGCGCATGACCAACAAGCTCGGCCCGTTGCAAGCCGGTATCGGCACCATCGCCAACTCGGTGATGTGCGGCCTGATCGATTCGCCGTTCGAAGACCTGACCATGTACTCCGAGGTCCTGCAGGACTCGACGTTCGACCTGATCGATGCCGGCAAACTGAGCTTTGCATCCGGCAGTTCGATCACCTTGTCGAGCCGGCGCAACGCTGACGTGTTCGGCAACCTGGAGCGCTACAAGGACAAACTGGTCCTGCGCCCCCAGGAAATTTCCAACCACCCTGAAGTGGTCCGTCGCCTCGGCATCATTGGCATCAACACCGCCCTTGAGTTCGATATCTATGGCAACGTCAACTCCACCCACGTCTGCGGCACGCGGATGATGAACGGCATTGGCGGCTCGGGCGACTTCGCGCGCAACGCCCACCTGGCCATCTTCGTGACCAAGTCGATCGCCAAGGGCGGGGCGATTTCCAGCGTGGTTCCGATGGTCAGCCACGTTGACCACACGGAACATGATGTCGACATCCTCGTCACCGAGGTCGGCCTGGCGGACCTGCGTGGCCTGGCCCCCCGGGAGCGGGCGCGCGTCATCATCGACAACTGCGTACACCCGGATTACCGCCAGGCCCTGAACGACTACTTCACAGCGGCCTGCGCAATCGGCGGGCACACGCC
Organism: Pseudomonas sp. YuFO8; assembly: GCF_035065025.1. Lineage (NCBI taxonomy): Bacteria > Pseudomonadati > Pseudomonadota > Gammaproteobacteria > Pseudomonadales > Pseudomonadaceae > Pseudomonas > Pseudomonas sp. YuFO8. The sequence goes on from NZ_JAXDEQ010000053.1 coordinate 8,789, forward strand.
GCATATCCTGCGTGATGCACTGAGCTGGCACATGAACCTGGAAGAAACCGGAAGAATGATCGCCGTGTAATTGATACAGATGGCAGCTGACGCAAACACAGTTTCGTCAGTTTGCCGTTGCCGAACAGAATCCCGACAAAAACTGTACTGCTGTACCGGTCATTTCCTACCGAATTTTCCTACACTACCCCCTCAAATCACCAAAATCGCACCACAATAGAGCAGACAGGTACAGTTGCCTCATTTTCGACCAGTACACCCCCTATAAACAGTTAACTGAGCTCTCACAATACAGATGAACTGTATCTACAGAGACTAGGCAAACGAGAGGATCATGGGCACCAGTCAAGCCACTACCTAATCCCGCCATAAGCGGAAGGATGTAAACCATGGAACGTACACTCAGTTCCGAACTGTTCTTCGAAGACACCGCTGCAAAAACCCAGGCTTCCATGCCTCTGCGCGTTATCGCCAACCTGATGCTGTGGCAGCGCCGCATCTCCAGCCGCCACCAGCTGGCTCGCCTGGATTCGCGTCTGCTGGCTGACGCCGGGATTAGCGAAGCACAACGCTACGAAGAGCTGAGCAAGCCGTTCTGGCGCTAAGCTAGCGTCGCTGGCTCTGACCTCAGGGTCCACCGCCAGCAACCCGAATTGAACAAGCAAAGCCCGTCGTGGGAAACCACGACGGGTTTTGTCGTTTCACCGGCTGTTAACGCATAACCAGTACAGTTTTCTCATTTATCGATTACACCGATACAGTTGAGCAAACGGTTTTTCATCCGTTCAAACTGATTTCCAGCAACCTTTTCTCTTATAGGCTGTTCGAAACGTCCTGCTCAGGCCTAATATCAAGCCAGAACGTGGCGCCCCCCGCGTGTCTGGCGTCTGATCATCAGACACTGCACCACCTCTTTATCGTCTCATCCAAAGGAGTTACACCATGTCCCGTCTTCGTCTGCTCAGCGCTGCAGCCCTGCTTGCCGTGGCGGCCAATGCCCACGCCACCAGCTTCATCGTGACGACCGATGCCGTCGTCGGTGCACTCAAAGCCACCTCCGACGCGACTTCCGACATCACGTCTTCGTTCAAGGATGACAAGATCGTGCTCGCGGCCCGTGACGACGCTGCCAGCTTCGTCGCCAGCGAAGGCAGCATCCGTGGGGTAAAACTGGAAAGCGCACTCGATCACATTCGCCATCAGGCTCCACAGCTGAACGCAACAGACGCACAATTGGCCCAGGCCATCCTGACCATCTAAGCGTTTGCCTTGATGTGGGACACGCATGCCGTGTCCCAATGTTTCCGCGCTGGCTCTAGCCCGGGCCTTGCGCTAGCCTTGGGACTCACTTTCAACTGTCGAGTCTCATGCGTTTTCTTTCAAATCTGTTGATAACCCCAGTATTTCTTGCAGCCAGCTACTCGGGGGCGGCCCATGCCTTCGATGCGTTCAACCTGTCTACCCAGGGCATTGTGGCCAGCAGTTATGCCTCAAGCCTGGTGACCTCTGCCCCCTTCGACCATAAACTGTTGCTCGCCGCCCGGGATGATGCCGCGGCATTCGTCGCCAGTGATGGTCAAATGAGAGGCGTACGACTGGAATCGGCCTTGTCTTACCTGCGCCACGCCCAGCCAAAACTTCATGCCAGCGACCTTGAACTGGCACAGGCAATTCTCGTCCAATAGTTATCCCAAGTTCCTCCGGAGTCGTTCCATGCGTAACCCGCTGATTGTTGCCACCCTTGGCCTGCTGTTGTTGGCTGATGTGGCCCAGGCCCAAACCCTGGTTGCCACCAGCAACATCCTCATTCGTGCCACCCAGCGCACACTGGACTTCACTTCCGACACGACGACGTCGATCCGCGACTCGAAAATCGTCCGCGAAGCCCAGGACGATGCTGCGAGCTTCGTCGCCAGCAACGGCGATATTCGTGGCGCGCACCTGGAATCCGCTCTCAATTTGTTGCGCACTCGCGTTCCGGAAGCCCGCGATGCCAGTGACCAGGATCTCGCCGAAGCCATCCTCGCACTGTGAGGTCTCCAGTTGCCTTGCTGTTGGCCGGGGTCGTGCTGCTGTTTGGCAGCACGGCCCACGCCGACCTCGAACTGCACCTCAAGACCGAAGGCCTGAGCCCCGCGCAACAACAGGCCAGCCAGGCGTTGCTTGATGAAGCCATGCAGGCATTGCCGCCGCGGTTCATCGAGCAACTCGACCGGCGCATCGACGTCGGCTGGACCGATGACATGCGCAGCGATGCCTATGGCCAGGCGTCGCCGGTGTCCGAACTCGACCTGAATCGCAAACTGCTGGCCAGCCTCACCGACGGCAGTGCGGCGAGCAAAAAAACCAATCGCCCCCATGGCACTGTGCGCCGGGAACTGCTGGCCACGGTGTTGCACGAGCTGACTCACATTTATGACCGCTCGCGCTTGTGGCCTACGTCGGAACGCACGTTGATTCAACGCTGCACCCGCCAGGAGAGCAGCTCGGGGCTGGTGGGCATTCCCGACCAATGCCGTGGCCAATCGGGCCGGCGCTTCACACTCAGTGATGACCCGCGCCTGCTCGACCTCGCCGGTTGGCAGCAATACGTTGGCCGGCGTGGCGAGCGCGAACAGCACAACCGCCAGATCGCCCGCAGCCCGGACATCTACGAGATCAGCAGCCCGAAGGAATTCGTCGCGGTCAACATGGAGTATTTCCTCCTCGACCCGAGCTACGCCTGTCGTCGCCCGGCGCTGTACCGCTACTACGAAGAGCACTTCGGCTGGGCTCCCGCCGCCAAAGGCGATTGCGCCAGGACCTTCGCATTCCTCAACGCCGGCAATGACTTCGCCAAGACCCCCCTGGGCCAGGTCGATCCGGAGCGGGTCTACGCCGTCGACTACTTGCTGGCAGAGGCCAACCAGAACTGGGTCAGCCGTTGGGGCCACAGCATGTTGCGCCTGGTGATCTGCGCCCCGGGCAGACCCCGCGGGCCGGATTGCCGCCTGGACCTGGACCAGCACCTGGTACTGTCCTACCGCGCGTTCGTGGGCGACGTGCAGCTATCGAGTTGGGATGGCCTGGTGGGTAAATACCCGTCCCGCCTGTTCGTGTTGCCACTGGCCCAGGTGATCGACGAATACACCAAGACCGAGTTGCGCAGCCTCGCCTCCGTGCCACTGAACCTGTCGCGTGACGAGATTGAAAACGTGGTGGAGCGTGCCGCCGAGATGCACTGGAGTTACGACGGCAACTACTTCTTCCTGTCGAACAACTGCGCCGTGGAAGAGCTGAAGCTGCTGCGTGGCGGGACCAACAACTCAAAACTGGTTGCCCTGGACAACATCATGCCCAATGGCTTGCTGGAAGTGTTGAAGGGCCGCGGGCTGGCGGATACCAGCGTGCTGGACGACCCGCGTGAAGCCCTTCGCCTGGGTTATCGCTTCGACTCTTTCCGCGATCGCTATCAAGCGATGTTCGAGGTGTTGAGAAAGCGCCTGCCGATCAAACAGGAAAAGGTCGAAGACTGGTTGTCCCTGACTGCAGCAGAGCGCCGCCAATGGTTCGATCAGGCAGACTTGCGCACCAGCGCGGCCTTGCTCTTGCTCGAGCAGGCAAGCTATCGCCAGCAGTTGCTCCTGGCCCAGGATGAGGTGAAACAACGTTACCTGGGGGCCCGTGAGCTGAAAAACGGCGGAATGGACAAAGCCAACGCGACTCTGAGGCAAATTCTCGACAACAGCGGTTTCCTCAGTCGCCCGGCGGAACTGCTCGGCAGCGGCGGCTATGGCCTGCCGCAACCTGCTGAATGGCAACGCCTGGAATCGGAAACCAGCCTGCGGCAGAAGCAGCTTCAGGTATTGACCGGGGATCTGGACAAGGAAGTCAGGGCGCTCCTCGATCCAGATCGTGCAGCGGAAATGGCAGCCAATGAAGCCAACGTGAGACAGATTGGCGAACATTTGCGCAAGTTGCACAAGGCATCGGGTGGATTGGAGTTGCCATGAGGTCATAAAAGCAAAGATCGCAGCCTCCTGTAGGAGCTGCCGAAGGCTGCGATCTTTTCACGCTGGCCCCATCAATACAAAACGCCCTGCAACACCTCGTAGACAATCCCCGTACCCGCAGCAATCAGCACAACATCCCCGCCCGCACGACGCCATTCGTAACCCGGGTAATACGGCAGTCGCTCCAACGCCCTGTTATCCAGGCGTTCGCCGTAATAACCACGGGGCAGCGGCCGACCACGCTCCAGATGAATGCCTGGTGGCAACGGCGCACCACGGACGAAATACTCGCGCTGGTCATGAATCGTCTGACGCACCGGGGCAAAGTCCCGAGGAGGCGGCCCACCGCGATGATTGTCCTGCCCGCCACGATGGTCATAGTCACGGTTATCGTAATGGCCCTGTTGCGGGCCGCCGTGGTCATGATCGTCGCGCTGATCGGCGCTGGCGTGCAGCAATGGGGTCGCACTGAGCATCAGCACACCCAGGCTGGCAATCAGACGTTTCGGCATTTTCATTGGGTCTTTCCTCAGAACACCTGCAGCAAAAAGGGCTTCAGAACATGGTCCTGAAGCCCTCGGTCTTGCTGGTTAGTCTGTGTTGGGAGGCTCTAATTCCTCTGTATCAGGAACTTTACCTTCAGCTGACACGGGCCTTACGCACGCCATCGGCCAACGCCGAGCACAGGCTCAAAACGCCATCGACCGCTTGCTCCGCAGTCGTGGCATTGGCGATCTGATCGATCAACGCCGAACCCACGACCACGCCATCGGCCAGACGCGCGATGTTCGCCGCTTGTTCCGGCGTGCGGATGCCGAAACCGATGCTGATCGGCAGGTCGGTATGGCGACGCAGACGCGCCACTGCTTCTTCGACGTGCTCCAGGGTTGCCGCGCCCGCACCGGTCACACCGGCCACCGACACGTAGTACACAAACCCGGAACTGCCGTTGAGGACGGTTGGCAGACGCACATCATCAGTGGTCGGTGTGGTCAGGCGGATGAAATCGATGCCCGCGGCCTGGGCCGGGTCGCACAGTTCACCGTTATGCTCGGGTGGCATGTCGACCACGATCAAGCCGTCGACACCCGCTTCTTTCGCCTCGGCAATGAACCGCGGCACGCCGTATTTGTGGATCGGGTTGAAGTAGCCCATCAGCACCAGGGGCGTTTCGTTGTTGTCCTTGCGGAACTCACGCACCATTTCCAGGGTTTTCGCCAGGTTCTGCTTGGCCTCCAGGGCACGGATGTTGGCCAGCTGGATCGCCGGGCCGTCAGCCATCGGATCGGTGAAGGGCATGCCCAGCTCGATCACGTCGGCGCCCGCCGCTGGCAGGCCCTTGAGGATCGCCAGGGAGGTGTCATAGCCCGGGTCGCCAGCGGTAACGAAAGTCACCAAAGCGGCGCGATTCTGTTCCTTGAGTTCGGCAAAACGCGTTTGCAGGCGGCTCATCAGTGTTTCTCCTGCTTGGATGGCTCTTGTTGAGAGTGTTCCATGTGGTGCATCACGGTCTGCATGTCTTTGTCGCCACGGCCAGACAGGTTGACCACCATCAGGTGATCCTTGGGCAGGGTCGGCGCGCGCTTGAACACTTCAGCCAGGGCATGGGCGCTTTCCAGGGCAGGAATGATTCCTTCCAGGCGGCAGCACTGGTGGAAGGCCGCGAGTGCTTCGTCGTCGGTCACCGAGGTGTACTGGACACGGCCGATGTCATGCAACCAGGCGTGTTCCGGGCCGATGCCCGGGTAGTCGAGGCCAGCGGAGATCGAGTGGGCGTCGATGATCTGGCCATCGTCATCCTGCAACAGGAAGGTGCGGTTGCCGTGCAGTACACCCGGTACGCCGCCGTTCAGGCTGGCCGCGTGCTTGCCGGTCTCGATGCCGTAGCCGGCCGCTTCCACGCCGATGATCTCGACGCTCTTGTCGTCAAGGAACGGGTGGAACAGGCCCATGGCGTTGGAACCACCACCGATGCACGCCACCAGGCTGTCGGGCAGGCGGCCTTCCTGGGCTTGCAGCTGGTCACGGGTTTCCTTGCCGATCACGGCCTGGAAGTCGCGAACCATCGCCGGGTAAGGGTGCGGACCGGCCACGGTGCCGATCAGGTAGAAGGTGCTGTCGACGTTGGTCACCCAGTCGCGCAGGGCTTCGTTCATCGCATCCTTCAGGGTGCCGGTACCGGCCACCACCGGGATCACTTCGGCGCCCAGCAGCTTCATGCGGAACACGTTGGCCTGCTGGCGTTCGATGTCGGTGGTGCCCATGTAGATCACGCAGTCCAGGCCGAAACGCGCGGCCACGGTGGCCGTCGCCACACCGTGCATGCCGGCGCCGGTTTCGGCGATGATGCGTTTCTTGCCCATGCGCCGCGCCAGCAGGATCTGGCCGATGCAGTTGTTGATCTTGTGCGCGCCGGTGTGGTTGAGCTCTTCACGCTTGAGATAGATTTTTGCGCCGCCACAGAATTCGGTCAGGCGCTCGGCGAAATAAAGCGGGCTCGGACGACCGACGTAATCGCGCTGGAAGTAGGCCAGCTCTTCCTTGAAGGCAGGATCTTCCTTGGCCGCTTCGTATTCACGGGCCAGGTCGAGGATCAACGGCATCAGGGTTTCGGCAACATAACGGCCACCGAACGCGCCAAACAGGCCGTTGGCGTCAGGGCCGTTGCGCAGATTAGTCTGGGTCATGGGGCGCTCCAGTTGAATTGCGTAGGAATACAATGGGCATCACTCTACCCCCTGACGCCCCGGGCTGAAAACCGATAAGATCGCTGCAACCTGTCAGGAAAACTCACAGATCAAATGAGCCACGACCTCCCACCGTTGAACGCACTGCGCGCCTTCGAAGCCACGGCCCGCCTGAACAGCGTCAGTCAGGCTGCCGAACAGCTGCACGTCACCCATGGTGCGGTCAGCCGGCAGCTGAAAGTGCTTGAAGAACACCTCGGCGTGAGTCTGTTCATCAAGGACGGGCGCGGCCTGAAACTCACAGATGCCGGCATGCGTTTGCGTGACGCCAGCGGCGAAGCGTTCGAGCGCTTGCGCAGCGTGTGCGCCGAACTCACGCAAAGCACCGCGGATGCGCCGTTCGTCCTCGGCTGCTCGGGAAGCCTGCTGGCGCGCTGGTTCATACCGCGTCTGGGACGGCTGAACGCTGATCTGCCCGACCTGCGCCTGCACCTGTCAGCCGGTGAAGGCGATCTCGATCCCCGTCGCCCGGGGTTGGACGCCCTGCTGGTGTTTGCCGAGCCACCCTGGCCCGCGGACATGCAGGTCTTCGAACTGGCCAGCGAACGGATCGGCCCGGTCATGAGCCCTCGGTTCGCCGGATATGAGCGCCTGCAAACGGCGCCGGCCCAAGCGCTGCTCACTGAATCGTTGCTGCACACCACTTCGCGTCCGCAAGCCTGGCCCAGTTGGGCGCAGCAAAGCGACCTCGACGCCAAGGCGTTGAAGTACGGTCAGGGGTTCGAACATCTGTATTATTTGCTGGAAGCAGCCGTGGCCGGGCTGGGCGTGGCTATCGCCCCCGAGCCGTTGGTGGCCGAGGATTTGAAGGCGGGTCGCCTGGTTGCCCCATGGGGATTTTGTGAAACCCCCGCTCACCTGGCCTTGTGGTTACCCAAGCGCGCCGCGGACGGGCGCGCCAGGCAACTGGCGCAATGGCTCAAGAATGAGCTGCGCCAGACCGATCATTCCCCGCGCTTAAACAGCAGGTAGGCCGCCAGCAGGCCCAGCGCACCGACAGCAACCCCGGCGGTCGTCCAAGGATGCTCCTGCGCGTAGTCCCGAGTGGCAATGCCGGTCTCACGGGTTTTGACCTTGACCTCTTCATAGGCATCGGTGAGCAGATGGCGCGAATGCCTCAAAGCGTTCTCCGCATTGCCTTTCAACACCTTGAGGGTTTTACGCGACTCGTCCGAGGCGTCGTCCTTCAGGCTTTCCAAGGATTTGAGCAGACTCTCGATCTCCGCTTCCATGCTTTGCAATGAGGCTTTACGTAACGAGCTGTTGGCCATGGTGGCTCTCCTGCATTGTTGATGAGTGGCGTGTGTTGGTTGGGACTTCAGGGACTCGAGAAAGTGCAGTAAATGTGAGCATCCATGTCGCACCGACCGAAGGCAGTAAGACGGAAAATCACTGCTAGGCTGTAATTCACACCCTAAGGAGAACGCCATGACTGACCATCACACCTATAAGAAAGTCGAACTCGTCGGCTCATCCACCAGCAGTATCGAAGACGCGATCAACAACGCCTTGGCCGAGGCCAACAAAAGTATCAAGCACTTGGAATGGTTTGAAGTGACCGAAACCCGCGGACACATCAAGGACGGCAAGGCTGCGCACTTCCAGGTGACGCTCAAGGTCGGGTTCCGGATTGCCAGCAGTTGAGGTTGGTCTAGTCTTCTGAACTTGCGCGCTGGCCGAGTGCCATAGGGAATGGCAATGCGCTAGATGCGTTTCCGGCCAATGGCTGGATGCCTTTTTTTGATCCGACCAGAGAATGCGACCGATGAAGAAGTTTATTTTGGCGGTAGGCTTGTTGAGCCTGGCGGGTACTGCCTTCGCTGAAGGCGGCAAGTCCTGCGAAGAATTGAAAGCCGAGATCGCGGCAAAGCTCGATGCCAAGGGCGTTTCCGGTTATTCGCTGGAAATTGTCGATAAAGGCAATGCGTCTGGCGGAAAAATCGTCGGCACCTGCGAAAAGGGCAGCAAGGAAATAGTCTACAAGCGATAGCCCCGACAAACGGTGGCCCCAACCAATTGCTAGCAAAAAGCCGACGCCATCGCGTCGGCTTTTTGCGGTTAGCTTGCTCAGCCCTTCATGACCTGCGCCAGTAGCTCATAGGAATGCAGACGGTCCGCGTGTTCGTACAGGTCGCAGGTGAAAATCAGCTCGTCGGCTTGAGTCTGCTCGATCAGCACTTCCAGCCTGGCGCGGATTTTTTGCGGGCTGCCGATCATCGCCAGCCCCAGGAAATCACTGACGGCTTCCTTCTCATGAGGCAGCCATAGCCCGTCCATGGTTTTCACCGGCGGACGTTGCACCAGGCTCTGGCCACGCATCAGGGCGAGAATGCGCTGGAACACCGAGGTCGCCAGATAGTCGGCCTGTTCATCCGTGTCGGCGGCCACCAGCGGCACGCCAAGCATCACGTAAGGCTTGTCCAGCACGGCCGAAGGTTTGAAATGATTGCGGTAGACACGAATAGCCTCATGCATGAAGCGCGGAGCGAAATGCGAGGCGAAGGCATAGGGCAAACCGCGTTCGCCTGCCAGCTGCGCACTGAACAGGCTTGAGCCCAGCAGCCAGATCGGAACATTGGTGCCGGTGCCCGGCATCGCGATGATGCGCTGGTCCGGTGTGCGTGGGCCGAGATAACGCACCAGTTCGGCCACATCTTCCGGGAAGTCGTCGGCACTGCCGGAGCGCTCGCGGCGCAGTGCGCGGGCAGTCATCTGGTCGGAACCAGGCGCACGGCCCAGCCCCAGGTCAATGCGCCCCGGATACAGGCTTTCCAGCGTGCCGAATTGTTCGGCGATCACCAGTGGCGCGTGGTTGGGCAGCATTATCCCGCCAGAACCGACACGAATGGTCGAGGTACCACCGGCCAGATAGCCGAGCAGCACGGAGGTCGCGGAACTGGCAATGCCGTCCATGTTGTGGTGTTCGGCCACCCAAAAGCGGTTATAGCCGAATTTCTCGACGTGTTGCGCCAGGTCCAGCGAGTTGCGCAACGATTGCGCGGCGCTGCCGTTCTCCCGAACGGGCACCAGGTCGAGGGTCGAAAACTTGATATCGGACAGTCGTTTCATGAACCTGCTTCTCCAATTGAGGGCGCAGGTTTCTTGATACAAACGAAAACCTGCCGAATCCATAAGCGTGTTTCATGCAATGAGGGCATATACCCGAGTTTCAATAGCACAGAGAAATTTACTGACAAAATGACGCTGCGATCAGATGCGCTGAACTTTGCTGCCCGGTCTATCCTCAGAACCCTAGCGAACGAAACCACAACGGCGCGACGCTTCGCGCCGGATCTTGAGGAGACAGGCATGGCTATCACAAAGAAAGCATCGGCCCACTGGGAAGGCGATCTGAAAACCGGCATCGGCTCGATTTCCACCGAAACCGGTGTGCTCAGGGACGCGCCGTATGGCTTCAAGGCCCGCTTTGAAGGCGGCAAGGGCACCAACCCGGAAGAGTTGATCGGCGCCGCCCACGCGGGCTGTTTTTCAATGGCGTTTTCCATGATTCTCGGCGATGCCGGCCTCAAGGCCGACAGCATCGACACCAACGCCGAAGTGACCCTGGATCAGGTAGAGGGTGGTTTTGCAATCACGGCGGTGAAATTGATTCTCAAGGCAAAAATCCCCGGCGCGAGCCAGGCGCAATTCGATGAGTTGAGCAACAAGGCCAAGGAGGGCTGCCCGGTATCCAAGGTGCTGAACGCGAAAATCAGCCTGGATGCGACTTTAGTCAGTTGAATCCAAAAGATCGCAGCCCTGTAGGAGCTGCCGAAGGCTGCGATCTTTTTTGCGTTATGTAAGATTTGCCGGGCAAAACTGTGGTCGAATAAATGACAGCAGCAAAAACGCATGACCTGTGCGCGCTGCCTGAAGGAGCTTCAACCATGAAACGTTTTGCCTTGGCGGTTATCTGTTGCGCCCTGGCCACTTCGGCCCTGGCGGCACCTAAACCTTGTGAAGAACTCAAGGCCGAAATCGAAGCCAAGATCCAGGCCCGCGGGGTGACGTCCTATACCCTGGAAATCGTGACCAATGACGAAGTGCACGATCAGAACATGGTCGTAGGCTCGTGCGACGGCGGCACCAAAAAAATCATCTACCAGAAGAATGACCGCTGACCGCTGACCGCTCCTACGGCACACAGTTGACCTGGCTGTCTTCGGCGACGATCTCGCGCTTGGCATTATAGAGGCGCGCTTCAGGGGTGAACGCCATGGAGCGGGCTTGCAGCAGATATCGCTGACCGGCTTCGAAATGATCGTATTTGATGATCATGTAGCACAGCCGCTCGGTGGAGCCGCCGAACAAGTCCGAGCCCCCGCCTGGCACCTCGAAATCGAAGCGTACGGTGAGCACATGGCTACCGGGAGTGACCTGGAAAAATCGTCCGTCGCGCAAGCGCTGGTTATCCAATCGCTCGCCCATCAGCAATTTATCGTTGGGGAATGGCGTAGAGAAGTCGACCCACGCCATATTGGGATTGGCCGCCGGCATCGGCGACGAACAGCCGGCCACTGCACTTGCGGCGAGTAACAGCATCATCCTGCGCATGATGAATGTCCCAATGTCGGGATACTCAGAATAGCGCCGATCAGGTCCGTTGGCAGCCAGCCGGTGTGCCCTGGCCAATCACTTTTCGCTGCTGATCATAAAGCTTGGCCCATGGCCGGAAGCCGATATTCCCCGCTTGCAGCTGGTAGCGCTCGCCCGCATTGAAGTCGCTGAATTTCACATTCATCTGGCAGTCACGCCACAGAGGTTCCGCATTGGGGCCGATATTGGTGGGCTGGACCGGGAACTGGTAGCGAACGGTCAGCTCATGGCTGCCGGGTTGAACCTCGAAATAGCGCTTGTCGGTGGCTGCTTTGTTGTCCACCTCCAGCGCCACCAGGGCCGAGTCTTCCTGATGGGATTCCAGATCGATCCAGGCTTGCGTCGGATCATGGTGAGGTAATCCGAATCCGGCACAACCGGCCAGCGTCAGCAGGCCTCCCGTCAGCATCAACTTGCGCATAGCGGAGCTCCAGTCAAGCGGGATAGTCTTGCGAGCAGACTCTCCAGGGATTTTTTATTTTGATCAGGCCGCGTCGAAGCCATGGGTTACTTGATCGCGTTTTACGCATTTTGTTTCCGGGTGTGTTGTTTTTGTTACTCAACGGTTGTTCCAGCATCAGCTACTACAGTCAGTTGGCGAGTGGCCAGCTGCAACTGCTGCGGGCACGGGAGCCCGTTACCCGGGTAATTGCCGATCCACAGCGCGATCAGAAATTGCGTACGCACTTGGCCCAATCACAAAGGGCCCGGACCTTCGCCAGCCAGCAACTGCACCTGCCGGACAATCAGAGTTACCGCTTGTATGCCGACATTGGCCGCCCCTATGTCGTCTGGAACGTGTTTGTCACCCCGGAATTTTCCCTGAAACCGCAAAACCACTGCTTCCCCATCGCCGGTTGCGTGGCCTATCGCGGCTATTACAGCCAGGGCGCGGCTCGCGGCGAGGCGGCAGTGCAACGCCTGCAAGGCATGGACGTGTTCATCGGTGGCGTAGAGGCCTATTCGACCTTGGGCTGGTTCAACGACCCGATCATGAACTCCATGATGGGCTGGGGCGATGAACGCCTGGCCACGCTGATCTTTCATGAGCTCGCGCACCAGCGCGTTTATGTGAAGGACGACACTGAGTTCAACGAGTCATTCGCCACCTTCGTCGAGCAGGAAGGCACCCGCCAATGGCGGGCGTTTCGGGGCCTGCCGCCGGACAGCACCTTGCTGTCGCAACAACGGGACCAGTTCATTGCGCTGGTGCTGGATACCCGCACCCGGCTGGAAAAACTCTACAGCCAGCCGCTGCCGCCTGAGCAAATGCGCCAGCGAAAAGCAGCGGAATTCGAGCGCCTGCGCAGCGAATACCGACAGCTGCGTGACAGCCAATGGGCCGGGGACAAACGTTATGACGCGTGGATCAATGCGCCGATGAACAATGCGCGGTTGCTGCCGTTTGGCCTGTATGACCAGTGGGTGCCGGCGTTTGCGGCGCTGTTCAGGCAAGAGGGCGGGGATTGGGTGAGGTTTTATGCGCAGGTCGAGAAGTTGGGTGTGTTGCCGGTTGTTGAGCGCAAGACGGCGTTGAAGGAGTTGGCTGGATCCTGAATCTTCGGTGGCAGTGAGGTCCTCTTCGCGGGCAAGCCCGCTCCCACAGTGATTTGTGTCGACGACGCAATACCCTGTGGGAGCGGGCTTGCCCGCGAAGGCGTTCTGATCAACGCTGCAAAAACGCCTGATGCATCTCATCCAGCGTTTCAAAATGATAGGTCGGCGCTTCTGCGCTTAACTCTTCCCGACTGCCAAACCCATACCCAACAGCCGCCACATCCAGCCCATTGCTGCGCGCACCGATCAGGTCATGCTTGCGATCGCCGATCATCAGGGTCTGGGCCGGGTCGAGGCCCTCTTCGGCCACCAGATGGGCAATCAGTTCGACCTTGTTAGTCCGGGTGCCGTCCAGTTCGCTGCCGTAGATCACCTTGAAGTGTCTGGCGAAGTCGAAATGCCGAGCGATTTCCCGGGCGAAAACCCAGGGCTTGGAGGTCGCGATGTACAGCTGTCGCCCTTGCCCGCCAAGCATTTCCAACAACGGCGTGACCCCGTCGAATACGCGATTTTCGTACAGCCCGGTGACCTTGAAGCGTTCACGATAGAAGTTCACCGCCTCCCAGGCCCTGGCCTCGTCGAAGTCATAGAACTGCATGAAGGCCTGTAACAAGGGCGGACCGATAAAGTGCTCGAGCTTGCTCAGGTCGGGCTCATCGATGCCCAGCTTGCCCAGGGCAAACTGAATCGAACGGGTAATGCCTTCGCGCGGGTCGGTCAGGGTGCCATCAAGGTCGAACAGTACGGTTTGGTAATGCATGAAAATTCCTGGGCAATAGCGAGACGTTTCAGATCCGGTCGTAGCCTTCGGCCAGATGCAGGTCCTTGAGCTTCACGTAGTTCGCCGCGCTGTAGGTGAAAAAGGCTTGTTCCTTATCGGTCAGCGGGCGGATCTGTTTCACCGGGCTGCCCACATACAGGAAACCGCTGTCCAGGCGTTTACCCGGAGGTACCAGGCTGCCGGCACCGATGATGACGTCGTCGGCGACCACCGCACCGTCCATGACGATACTGCCCATGCCGATCAACACCCGGCTGCCCACGGTGCAGCCATGCAGCATGACTTTGTGGGCGATGGTCACGTCATCGCCGATCAACAACGGGAAACCGTCGGGGTTGAACGGCCCGGCATGGGTGATGTGCAGTACGCAGCCATCCTGCACGCTGGTGCGAGCACCGATGCGGATGCGGTGCATGTCGCCGCGGATCACCGTAAGGGGCCAAACGGAGCTGTCTTCGCCGATCTCGACATCGCCGATCACCACCGCCGAGCCGTCGACAAAAGCGCCCTTGCCGAGCAGTGGCGAGTGATTCTGGTACTTGCGAAGGTTCACGATAGGATTTCTCTCTGTTGCTGATAGCTGCGGTGAGCGTCGATTGTAATTAAGATGGCTGCATGTTTCTTCCAGCCAAGGTGCCAACCGTGAGCGTGAACAACCCTCTTTTGCAGTCCTACGACCTGCCGCCGTTCTCCGCGATCCGTGCCGAGCACGTGCAACCGGCCATTGAACAGATCCTGGCTGACAATCGCGCCGCCATTATCGAGATCCTCAAGACCCAGGGCAAACAACCGACCTGGGCCGGGCTGGTGCTGGCAATGGACGAGCTCAACGACCGCCTGGGTGCGGCCTGGAGTCCGGTCAGCCACTTGAATGCCGTGTGCAACAGCGCCGAACTGCGCGAAGCCTACGAGGCTTGCCTGCCGGCGTTGAGCGCCTACTCCACCGAAATGGGCCAGAACCGTGAACTGTTCCAGGCCTATGAGGCCCTGGCCAACAGCCCGCAAGCAGGCGGTTTCGACGTAGCGCAGAAAACTATCCTGGAACACGCCCTGCGCGATTTCCGTCTATCGGGTATCGACCTGCCGGAAGCTGAGCAGAAGCGTTACGCCCAAGTGCAAAGCAAACTATCGGAGCTGGGCAGTCGCTTCTCCAACCAGTTGCTGGATGCTACCCAGGCCTGGACCAAGCACATCACCGACGAGGCCGCCCTCGCCGGCCTGACCGATTCAGCCAAGGCGCAAATGGCCGCCGCCGCGCAAGCCAAGGACCTCGATGGCTGGCTGATCACCCTGGAATTCCCGAGCTACTACGCGGTGATGACCTACGCCCACGACCGCGCCCTGCGCGAGGAAGTCTACGCCGCCTACTGCACCCGCGCGTCGGACCAGGGCCCGAATGCCGGCCAGAATGATAACGGCCCGGTCATGCAGGAAATCCTCGACCTGCGTCAGGAACTGGCAAAACTCCTGGGTTTCGCCAGTTTCTCGGAACTGAGCCTGGCCACCAAAATGGCTGAATCCAGCGATCAGGTACTGAGTTTCCTGCGCGACCTGGCCAAGCGCAGCAAACCGTTCGCCGCCCAGGACCTGGAACAGCTCAAGGCTTACGCCGCCGAACAAGGCTGCCCGGACCTGCAAAGCTGGGACAGCGGTTTCTATGGCGAAAAACTTCGCGAGCAGCGTTACAGCGTTGCCCAGGAAGCCCTGCGCGCCTACTTCCCAATCGACAAGGTGCTCAGTGGGCTGTTCGCCATCGTTCAGCGTCTGTACGGCATCGAGATCGCCGAGCAAAAAGGTTTTGATTCCTGGCACCCGGATGTCCGCCTGTTCGAAATCAAGGAAAACGGCCAGCACGTCGGCCGCTTCTTCTTCGACCTGTACGCCCGCGCCAACAAACGCGGTGGTGCCTGGATGGACGGTGCCCGTGATCGTCGTCGCACCGCCGAGGGCGTGCTGCAGAGCCCGGTGGCCAACCTGGTGTGCAACTTCACGCCGGCCGACAGCGGCAAGCCTGCCCTGCTGACCCACGATGAAGTCACCACCCTGTTCCACGAGTTCGGTCATGGCCTGCATCACTTGCTGACCCGAGTCGAACATGCCGGCGTGTCCGGCATCAACGGCGTGGCCTGGGATGCGGTCGAGTTGCCAAGCCAATTCATGGAAAACTGGTGCTGGGAGCCCGAGGGGCTGGCGTTGATCTCCGGTCACTATGAAACCGGCGAACCACTGCCCCAGGACCTGCTGCAGAAAATGCTCGCGGCGAAAAACTTCCAGTCCGGCCTGATGATGGTTCGCCAACTGGAATTCTCGCTGTTCGACTTCGAACTGCACGCCACCCACGGTGACGGCCGCAGCGTGCTGCAAGTACTCGAAGGTGTACGCGACGAGGTGTCGGTGATGCGCCCTCCGGCCTACAACCGTTTCCCTAACAGCTTCGCGCACATTTTCGCCGGCGGTTACGCGGCGGGTTACTACAGCTACAAATGGGCTGAAGTGCTCTCGGCCGATGCGTTCTCGAAATTCGAGGAAGAAGGTGTGCTCAATGCCGATACCGGCCGGGCGTTCCGTGAAGCCATCCTGGCGCGCGGCGGTTCCCAGGAGCCAATGGTGCTGTTCGTCGACTTCCGTGGTCGTGAGCCTTCGATTGACGCACTCTTGCGCCACAGCGGCCTGAGTGAGGGCGCGGCAGCATGAGTGAGGGTCCCGTGATTACCAAACGACGCTTTATCGCCGGCGCGGTCTGCCCGGCCTGCAGCGAGCCGGACAAATTGATGATGTGGAGTGAATACGATGTACCGCATCGCGAGTGCGTGGCCTGCGGTTATTCCGATACGCTGAATGAACAAGGTCTGTCCGTTCCCAAGGAACTGGGCACGCGGGTCAACACATCCGCGCTCAAGCCTGCGGACACCAAGGTTCAGGCGGTGCAGTTTTTTCCGAATCCGAAACTGAAGAAAAAGCCTGACGAACAGCACTGAGTAGAAAGCGCCATCTCCCACGGCGCAATGCCGTGGGAGAAGCTGCCAAACGGCACTGGTCACTCAAGCCTTCGCCGTATACTGTATAGACATACAGCATGCGAGCTATCCCCATGAACACGCCCTTGCCCCCTCGCGGTCGCGGCACCGCGACCAACCCGCACAATCGCTTCGCCCCCCATCGTTCGGTGGCCGAGGACGACGGCTGGTTTCAGGAAGCGCCGATGACCCAAGGCACCGAGGTGTCCATCGAGACTGCGAAAACCATCATCACCCGCAACAACTCACCGGACCTGCCCTTCGACCGATCGATCAACCCTTATCGCGGCTGCGAGCACGGGTGCATCTACTGTTATGCGCGACCCAGCCACGCCTATTGGGACATGTCGCCAGGCCTGGATTTCGAGACGAAGCTGATCGCCAAGACCAATGCTGCGGACATACTGGAGGAACAGCT
Organism: Pseudomonas sp. YuFO8; assembly: GCF_035065025.1. NCBI lineage: Bacteria > Pseudomonadati > Pseudomonadota > Gammaproteobacteria > Pseudomonadales > Pseudomonadaceae > Pseudomonas > Pseudomonas sp. YuFO8. Next base: position 25,897 of record NZ_JAXDEQ010000053.1, read on the forward strand.
TTCCAGGCGTGGCTACCAGTGTGCCCCCATCAACCTGGGGTCCAACACCGACCCTTACCAGCCCATCGAGCGTGAGTACAAGATCACCCGCCAAACCCTCGAAGTGCTGCTGCGCTACCGTCATCCGGTGACAATCGTGACCAAAGGCTCGTTGATTCTGCGCGACCTGGACCTGTTGGCCGAACTGGCCCGACAACGGCTGGTGGCGGTGATGATCAGCCTGACCACGCTGGACGACGAACTCAAACGCATCCTCGAACCCCGTGCTGCGGCGCCCAAGGCCCGGCTGCGGGCAATCCGGGTGTTGCGCGAAGCCGGGGTTCCGGTGGGCGTGCTGTGTTCACCGATGATTCCGATGATCAACGACAGCGAAATCGAAAACCTGCTTACAGAGGCCCATGCGGCCGGGGCGCAGAGCGCCGCCTACATGATGTTGCGCCTGCCCCTGGAAGTCGCGCCGTTGTTCGAAGAATGGCTGGCTGCCCACTATCCACAACGGGCGGCGCATGTCCTGAGCCTGATTCGCCAGACCCGAGGCGGCGAGCTATACGACAGTCGCTTCGGCGCCCGCATGCGCGGTGAAGGTCCCTTTGCCGATCTGTTGGCCCAACGTTTTGCCAAGGCCATCAAGCGCCTGGGGCTCAACCATCGGGAGGGTTTCAACCTGGACTGCGAAGCCTTTTGTCCGCCCGGTCGCCAAATGTCGCTGATTTGAGGACAATTGGCCTATGGTTGATTACTGGGAACACGCGCACATCATGGGCCAGTCACGTTTTTTGTGACCTGGAACACAGGTTCTAGAGCGGTTTTTTCAGTTTGAGTTAAGATTCGAGGGCTACCTTGTTCATCGAGTGACTGACGGGTCGAGCTTCACGACCTGGATGTTTTTTAAACAGCCACTGGCTTCACACCGGACAAAACGGGATTATCCCTGACTCCGCCAAAGAGGATGAATCATGAGTGACAAGGATAAACAGCCGTTGGCTGCGTCGGCTTCTGCCCAACCCGAGGCGGAAACCGCCGATGCAGCGCTGCAGCATATCGTTGACGGCTTTTTGCATTTTCATCATGAGATCTTTCCGCAACAGGAAGAACTCTTCAAGAAACTCGCCACGGCCCAGCGCCCGCGCGCCATGTTCATTGCGTGCGCCGATTCGCGCATCGTTCCCGAACTAATTACCCACAGCGCCCCCGGCGACCTGTTCGTGACCCGCAACGTCGGCAACGTCGTGCCACCATACGGGCAAATGAACGGCGGCGTTTCCACGGCCATCGAGTACGCGGTGCTGGCGCTGGGAGTGCACCACATCATCATTTGCGGGCACTCCGATTGCGGCGCCATGCGAGCGGTACTCAACCCGCAGAGCCTGGAAAAGATGCCCACGGTCAAAGCCTGGCTGCGGCATGCCGAAGTGGCCAAGACCATGGTCCAGGAAAACTGCAACTGCGCCGATGAAAACGAAAGCATGCACATCCTCACCGAGGAAAATGTGATCGCCCAGTTGCAGCACTTGCGCACGCACCCCTCGGTGGCCTCACGCATGGCCAATGGTCAGTTGTTCATCCACGGTTGGGTCTACAACATCGAAACCAGCGAAATAAAAGCTTACGACGCCGACAAGGGTTGTTTCCTGCCGCTCAATGGCAGCCTGCCTATTCCGGTCGCGACGCCCAAAGCGCGCTTCTAAATCCTCCTAAATACCCGTGTGGTTCAGCCGAGGCTGCCGATCAGGCAGCCTGGCTTCGCCATGCCTGAAGAAATCTTCGGGAGAATCATCATGCGTGCTGCGCAACTTAAAGCTGTGCTGCCACGGGAGCTGTTGGCTTCGGTGGTTGTGTTTCTGGTCGCCCTGCCCCTGTGCATGGGCATCGCCATCGCTTCGGGACTGCCACCGGCCAAAGGCCTGATCACCGGGATCATCGGTGGACTGGTGGTCGGCTGGCTGGCCGGCTCGCCGTTGCAAGTCAGCGGCCCGGCGGCAGGCCTGGCGGTGCTGGTGTTCGAACTGGTTCGCCAGCATGGAGTGTCCATGCTCGGGCCGATCCTGCTGTTGGCGGGCTTTCTGCAACTGGTCGCCGGTCGGCTGAAACTGGGGTGCTGGTTTCGCGTGACAGCACCCGCCGTGGTCTACGGCATGCTCGCCGGGATCGGGGTGTTGATCGTCCTGTCACAGATACACGTGATGCTGGACGCCACACCCAAGCCCTCGGGGCTGGATAACCTGGCAGCCTTCCCGGCCGCCGTCGCTCAGGCGCTGCCCTCCTTTGGCTGGCAGGCCGGGTTGCTCGGTCTGGGAACGATCGCCGTGATGTGGCTGTGGGAAAAGCTGCGCCCTCATTCCCTGCGCTTCGTGCCCGGTGCGCTGCTCGGCGTAGGGCTTGCCACCGTCGCCAGCCTGGTCCTGGCGCTGCAAGTCAAACGAGTGGAGGTGCCGGCCAACCTGGCCGAAGCCATCGACTGGCTGAAACCTGCGGACTTGCTGAACCTGGCGGACCCCACGCTGCTGATCGCGGCGTTCGCGGTAGCCTTCATCGCCAGCGCCGAAACCCTGCTGTCCGCCGCCGCAGTCGACCGCATGCACAGCGGCCAACGTTCGGACTTCGATCGCGAACTGTCTGCCCAGGGCGTCGGCAACATGCTTTGCGGATTGCTCGGCGCGTTGCCGATGACCGGGGTGATCGTCCGCAGTTCGGCCAACGTCCAGGCCGGTGCCACCACGCGCTACTCGACGATTTTCCACGGATTGTGGCTCCTGGCGTTCGTGATGTTGCTGTCGAGCGTGCTGCAAAGCATTCCGGTAGCGAGCCTGGCCGGTGTGTTGGTGTACACGGGTTTCAAGCTGGTCGATCTCAAGGCATTTCGAGGTTTGGGTCGCTACGGTCGGATGCCGATGTTCACGTATGCCGCGACAGCGCTGGCGATCATCTTCACTGACCTGCTGACAGGCGTGCTGGTCGGCTTCGGTTTGACCCTGGTGAAACTGGCGCTGAAAGCTTCACGGCTGAAAATAAGCCTGATCGACCTGGCGCAGGACGGCGAAGTGGAACTGCGCCTGGTAGGTGCGGCGACCTTTCTCAAGGTGCCGGCGCTGACCCGAGTACTGGGCAGCATTCCAGCGGGTGCGACGGTGCATGTGCCGCTCAATAACTTGAGCTACATCGATCACTCGTGCCTGGAGTTGCTGGAAGAATGGGGTCGGGCGAATGCGGCCAAAGGGTCAAGGCTGCTGATTGAGGCGCGGGGGTTGAAACGCAGGTTGGAGGGGCGGGTGCGGACCAACACCGGCGTAGGCTCCACCACCTGAAACTTGCAGGAGCCGGTTTGCTGGCGATCCAGGCGACGCGGTGTGTCAGGCAGACCGTGTCGTCTGGATAGCCAGCAAGCCGGCTCCTGCAGGGAATGGAGTCAGGCGACGGGCTGATCCAGCTCCAGGCCCACGCCCAGGCGACGGGACATGCACGGCCAGCGCTTCCAGGCAGCACCGGTGTCCGGACTGCTGAGTTTCTCGCGGTAGGCCTCCACCGACTCCAGCGCAAAGCTCTCTTCGTTAAGCATCTCGTCTATGGCGTGATGCACAGCTTCATCAAGTTGGTTGGCAAATTCCTCACCGATCAATTGATGAGCAATCAGGTTGGCGACAGTCATGTCCAAGGGGATCAGTGGCTGGCCAAGATGCTTGATGTACAGGTCGTTGACCTCTTCGACGAACCGGTGTGCCAGATAGGCTTCGTCCAGCAGGCTGTCGAGCCCGACGTGCCCTGCCATGATCGCTGGCGGCTGGAGGAAGTACTGCTCGGCGATTTTCAGCACCGGTTTGATCTGTGACTCGATGCCCGCTTCCCTGGCAACTTCATTGGCTGCATCCAGCAGATCCGGAACTTCGTCGATGTAAGCGGCGACAAAACGCGTCAGCACGCCGTTGGCGTCCGCTTCCGGCAATTGGATAGCCGGGTGCAAATGAGGCAGCTTGGTTTCGAGTTGACGCGTCAGCAGGCCGGTCTCGGCTTCGTGTTGTTGGGCTTGTTGGATCTGCTCGCGCAATGCGGCGGTGTTCATGAAAACTCCAGGAAACAAAGGCAATGAAATAGGGAAGACATAACTTAGCTGGCTTACGAAAAATGCTAAGACGCATTTGTCATAATTATTTCATCCTTGAGACGCCTCCGTTATATCGGTTTGCCACCACTCGTCTGCATCCTTCTCCATTCGTGCCCTGCAACGCAAGTTAATGCTGTTTCAGTTGATTTACGCCAGCACATTGCGAGGTGGGAGTCGCTGTCTATACTCGGGTTGGAATGGAGTTAGCTGATGACGCCCGACTGCACTGCAGCAAGGCCCGGCGATTCAAGTTCGTAGTCTGATGCAGCCGCTCCCTTGCCGCAGGTGAAAGCCGGCGGGATAACAAGAACGATAAGGGGAACCCGCAATGATGCGACATCCACATGTCTGGATGGGCCTCCTGTTGTGGTCGATTTTCAGTCAGGCGCAAGCGGCCTGGACTGTGAATATGGCGCCTGGAGCGACTGAAATCAGTCACGCTGTGTTTGACCTGCACATGACCATTTTCTGGATCTGTGTAGTGATCGGCATCATCGTCTTTGGCGCCATGTTCTGGTCGATGATCCTCCATCGCCGCTCAACCGGGCAGGTGGCGGCAAAATTTCATGAAAGTACCACCGTCGAAATCCTCTGGACCATCGTGCCCTTCGTGATCCTGGTGGCCATGGCGGTTCCGGCGACCGCCACCCTGATCAAGATGTACGACGCCAGTGAGCCGGATATCGATATCCAGGTCACCGGCTATCAGTGGAAATGGCACTACAAATACCTGGGCCAGGACGTCGAGTTCTTCAGCAACCTGGCCACTCCCGCCGATCAGATCCACAACAAGGAAGCCAAGACCGAGCACTACCTGCTCGAGGTCGACAAGCCCCTGGTGCTGCCGATCGGCGCCAAGGTGCGCTTCCTGGTGACCTCCGCCGACGTGATCCACTCCTGGTGGGTGCCGGCCTTCGCGGTCAAGCGCGATGCGATCCCGGGGTTCGTCAATGAAGCCTGGACCCGTGTCGAAAAACCCGGCATCTACCGCGGCCAATGCGCCGAGCTGTGCGGCAAGGATCACGGGTTCATGCCGATCGTGGTCGAGGTCAAGGAAAAGGCCGACTACGAAAAATGGCTGGGCGAGCGCAAGGCTGAAGCCGCACAACTCAAGGAGCTGACCAGCAAGGAATGGACCCTCGACGAGCTCAAGGAGCGCGGCGACAAGGTCTATCACACCGCCTGCGTGGCCTGTCACCAGGCCGAGGGTCAAGGGCTGCCGCCGATGTTCCCGGCACTCAAGGGCTCGAAAATCGCCACCGGACCCATCAAGGATCACCTGAGCATTGTCTTCCACGGCAAGCCTGGTACCGCCATGGCGGCGTTCGGCAAGCAACTGTCGGAAGTCGATATCGCAGCGGTCGTGACCTACGAGCGTAACGCCTGGGGCAACAATAAGGGCGACATGGTCACCCCTAAAGAAGTGCTGGAGCTGAAACAGGCGGAAAGCAAATGACCCGGTCTATTGCGCACCCAAGGAATCGGTCGGGGCATCGCGCCCCGGCCTGCCCAGCTCATCTGTTTGCAGGAGACAGGACATGACTGTTGTAGTCGATGACCATGTTCATACCGGCGCGGCCCACGACCACGCCCACGGCCCTGCCAAAGGCCTGATGCGCTGGGTGCTGACCACCAACCACAAGGACATCGGTACGCTGTACCTGTGGTTTGCGTTCTCCATGTTCCTGCTGGGCGGCTCGTTCGCGATGGTGATCCGCGCCGAACTGTTCCAGCCAGGGCTGCAGATCGTCCAGCCGGAATTCTTCAACCAGATGACCACCATGCACGGCCTGGTGATGGTCTTCGGTGCGGTGATGCCAGCCTTTGTCGGCCTCGCCAACTGGATGGTCCCGCTGATGATCGGCGCACCCGACATGGCGCTGCCGCGGATGAACAACTTCAGCTTCTGGCTGTTGCCGGCGGCGTTCATCCTGCTGGTTTCGACCCTGTTCACCCCGGGCGGCGGTCCCAACTTCGGCTGGACGTTCTACGCGCCGCTGTCGACGACCTACGCACCGGAAAGCGTGACGTTCTTCATCTTCGCCATCCACTTGATGGGGATCAGTTCGATCATGGGGGCGATCAACGTGATCGCGACCATTCTCAATCTGCGCGCCCCCGGCATGACGCTGATGAAAATGCCGCTGTTCGTCTGGACCTGGCTGATCACCGCGTTCCTGCTGATCGCGGTGATGCCGGTACTGGCCGGATGCGTGACGATGATGCTGATGGACATTCACTTCGGCACCAGTTTTTTCAGTGCCGCTGGCGGCGGTGACCCCGTGCTGTTCCAGCACGTGTTCTGGTTCTTCGGCCACCCCGAGGTGTACATCATGATCCTGCCGGCCTTCGGTGCCGTCAGCTCGATCATTCCGGCCTTTTCGCGCAAGCCATTGTTCGGCTACACCTCGATGGTCTACGCCACGGCGAGTATCGCGTTCCTGTCGTTCATCGTCTGGGCACACCACATGTTCGTGGTCGGCATTCCACTGGTGGGCGAGCTGTTCTTCATGTACGCCACCTTGCTGATCGCGGTGCCCACCGGGGTCAAGGTGTTCAACTGGGCCAGTACCATGTGGCAAGGCTCGCTGACCTTCGAAACGCCCATGCTGTTTGCCGTGGCGTTCGTGATCCTGTTCTCCATCGGCGGTTTCTCGGGGCTGATGCTGGCCATCGCACCCGCGGATTTCCAGTACCAGGACACCTACTTCGTGGTCGCACACTTCCACTACGTACTGGTGCCCGGCGCCATCTTCGGGATCTTCGCCTCGGCCTACTACTGGATGCCGAAATGGACCGGTCACATGTACGACGAAACCCTCGGCAAGCTGCATTTCTGGCTGTCGTTCATCGGCATGAACATGGCCTTCTTCCCGATGCACTTCGTAGGGTTGGCAGGCATGCCGCGGCGGATTCCGGACTACAACCTGCAATTCGCCGACTTCAACATGGTGTCGTCGATCGGCGCCTTCATGTTCGGCGCCACGCAGATTTTCTTCCTGTTCATAGTGATCAAGACCATCCGCGGCGGCCCGCCAGCACCGGCCAAACCGTGGGATGGGGCTGAGGGTCTGGAATGGAGCATCCCGTCGCCGGCGCCGTATCACACCTTCACCACGCCGCCGGAAGTGAAATGAACATGGCCCTTGTAGGAGCCGGCTTGCTGGCGATGAACGATAACGCGGTTCATCAGACAGGCCGCGGTGCCTGCATCGCCAGCAAGCCGGCTCCTACAGGAATTTCGGCGGAGGTTTGGAACCATGGCTGACTCAATTTCGATGAAGAAGCTCGTCACTCGCCTATTGCTCGTGGTGGTAGCGATGTTTGTCTTCGGCTTTGCCCTGGTGCCGATCTACGACGTGATGTGCAAGGCATTCGGCATCAATGGCAAGACCGCCGGGCAGTATGAGGGCGAACAGACGGTCGATACCTCGCGGCAGGTTCGCGTGCAGTTCCTGTCGACCAATTCCGCCGACATGTCCTGGGATTTCTATCCCAAGCACGATGAATTGACGGCCAACCCCGGGGCGGTGAACGAGATGATCTTCATCGCGCACAACCCCACCGACAAGCCGATGAGCGCCCAGGCGGTACCGAGCATCGCGCCCAGCGCGGCAGCGGCGTACTTCCACAAGACCGAATGCTTCTGCTTTACCCAACAAGTGCTGCAGCCCGGTCAACGGATCGAGATGCCGGTACGTTTCATCGTTGACCGTGACATGCCCAAGGATGTGAAGCACCTGACGCTGTCCTACACGCTGTTCGATATCACCGCCCGACATCCACCGGTCGCAGTCAATACTGGCGGTTGAGCGTGCCCGATAAGGAGAACAATAAATGGCAACTCATGAACATTATTACGTTCCGGCCCAGAGCAAATGGCCGATCATCGCCACGGTCGGGATGTTCGTCACAGTGCTCGGCCTGGCCACCTGGTTCAACGATCTGAAAGCGGCGCGGCCGGAATCCCACGGCCCGCTGATCTTTTTCGTTGGCGGCCTGCTGCTGGCCTACATGCTCTTTGGCTGGTTCGGTACGGTGATCAAGGAAAGTCGCAGCGGGTTGTACAGCGCGCAGATGGATCGCTCATTCCGCTGGGGCATGAGCTGGTTCATTTTCTCGGAGGTGATGTTCTTCATCGCCTTTTTCGGCGCGCTGTTTTATGTGCGTCATGTTTCGGGCCCGGCACTCGGCGGCGAAGGCGCCAAAGGCCTGGCTCATATGCTCTGGCCGAATTTCCAGTTCACCTGGCCGCTGCTGAATAACCCGGATTCCAAACTCTTTCCGCCGCCCAAGGAAGTCATCAGCCCCTGGGGCCTGCCGCTGCTCAACACGGTTTTGCTGGTGAGTTCCAGCGTGACCGTGACCATCGCCCACCATGCCTTGAAAAAGGGCCATCGCGGCGCGCTGAAAATCTGGCTGGCGCTCACCGTGCTGCTGGGCTGTGCCTTCCTCGGCTTCCAGGCCGAAGAGTACATCCATGCCTACCATGAACTGGGCCTGACCCTGGGTTCAGGCATCTACGGCGCCACGTTCTTCATGCTCACGGGGTTTCACGGCGCGCATGTGACGATCGGCACCATCATCCTGTTCGTGATGCTGATGCGGGTCATGCGTGGACACTTCGACAACGAGCACCAGTTTGCCTTCGAGGCTGCGAGTTGGTACTGGCACTTCGTGGATGTGGTGTGGATCGGGCTGTTCGTTTTCGTCTATGTGCTTTAAGAGCAGCTGCAAGCTACAAGCTACGAGCTACGAGCTACAAGCTTGAAGCTTGAAGCTTGAAGCTTGAAGCTCGCGCTTTGCGCGCCCTACCAAGGGGCATGGGAAACCAGCTGGCCGCTGAAAAAACCCCAGGCGATCAAGCCGACGGTAATGGCGGCCAGCGCGACACGAACACTCAAGGCAATGACGAGGCGGTTCGAACTGCTGTCGTCCTTGACCAGAAAAAACAGGCCGCTGAACAGGCTGACAACCGTGGCAATCAGCATCAGGACGATGGCTGTTTTGAGCATGGTGGGACTCCGGGGGACAAGCGATGCACTTGAGTATAGCTATCGCGACGACCGACTTTCTGGCCAGGCCATGAAGCGCTTTCGGCCGGGCATCATTCCGACACTGGTGGTGGCGCTGTTGCTGCCGCTGCTGGTGTCGCTCGGGTTCTGGCAATTGAGTCGGGGCGCGGAGAAAAGCACGCTGCTGCAAAGCTACGCCGAGCGCCGGGCCGCCGAACCGATGGCCAGCACCGAGCTGCAACACACCGCAGATCCGGCCTTCCGCCGGGTTCACCTGCACGGCCAGTTCGACGCCGGCCACAGCCTGTTGCTGGATAACCGCCAGCGCGATGGCAAGGTCGGGGTCGAATTGTTGCAACCGTTTCACGATCAAGCCACCGGACTGTGGCTGCTGGTCAACCGCGGCTGGCTGCCGTGGCCGGACCGCCGTACACCGCCGCAATTCACGACGCCCGACACCCTCTTGAGTCTCGACGCCTGGGTCTACGTGCCTCCCGGCGCCACTTTCCAGCTCCACGCTGACCCCAATACCCGTACCTGGCCAAAACTGCTGACGGCCATTGATCCGAACGCTCTCTGGAAAGCCCTGGACCGCGAAGGCTACGCCTACGAATTACGCGCAGAAACCGGACCCGCCACGTACCAGGCCGATTGGCCAGTCGTGGCCATGGGCCCGGAAAAACACCTCGCTTATGCCGTGCAGTGGTTCGCCCTGGCGATCGCCCTGTTCGGTCTTTATCTCTACCTCGGCTGGCACAACGCAAAGGAGAAACACCATGGGAGCGGCCATGAATCCACCCAGCATGTCTGAGGCCAAAACGCCGGCGAGTCGGCGCAAGGGTCGCCTGCAACTGCTGCTGATTGTGCTCGGGGTGATCGGTCCGATGATCCTCGCCACCGGCATGTACAAACTGCAGTTCTGGGTGCCGGAGGGTCGCAGTTACCACGGCGAACTGATCGGCAACGGCCAGACCCGCGCCAACCTTGGCGTGCAGGCCGATGAACAACGCTGGCAGTTGCTGGTGACCGCACCCAAGGAGTGTGCGGTGGACTGTCAGCAACTGGTGTACCTGGCACGGCAGGTCCAGATCGGCCTGGGCCGCGATGCCGGGCGCGCCAGCCATGCCATTGCCGTCGCGCAGCCGCTGGGCACTGATTACGACGCCAAGTTGACGCGGGAGTATCCTCAACTGCAGCGCTATCCGCTGGACGTGAACACCTTCAACAAAACCACCGGTGGCAAGGCGGTGCCACAGCTGTGGATCATCGACCCCCACGGCAATCTGGTGCTGCGCTACGACCCGTCAGTCAAAGGCAAGGACCTGCTCAACGACCTGCGTCACCTGTTGAAACTGTCGAACATCGGATGAGGGCATCGTCATGGCCAAGCCTGGATTTCGCCTCGCGTTGTTTGCCACCTTGCTGGCACTGATTGTGGTGTTGCTCGGGGCTTATACCCGCCTGACCCACGCCGGCCTGGGCTGCCCGGACTGGCCCGGCTGCTATGGCTTTATCAGCGTGCCGAAAAGCGAAGCGCAATTGGCCCATGCCGAATTGCATTTCCCGGACACGCCCGTCGAAGCCCATAAAGGCTGGAATGAGATGATCCACCGCTACTTCGCCGGCACGCTGGGGCTGCTGATCTCGGTGTTGGCCGGTCGGGCCTGGGTCCATCGCCGGCATCCGGGCCAACCGGTGAAGCTGCCGTTGTTCCTGCTGGCGGTGTTATTCGCCCAGGCGGCGTTCGGCATGTGGACGGTGACGCTCAAGCTCTGGCCGCAGGTGGTCACCGGGCATCTGCTGGGCGGCTTTGCGACCTTGAGCCTGCTGTTTCTGCTGACCTTGCGCCTGTCCGGCGTATTGCCGGCGCTGACGGTGCCGCGGCGCTTGCAGTACTGGGCGACTGCCGGGTTGTTGCTGGTGATCGGGCAAATTGCCCTCGGCGGTTGGGTGAGTTCCAACTACGCCGCTGTGGCCTGTATCGACTTTCCGACCTGCCATGGTCAATGGCTGCCGCCAGCCGACTTTGCCAATGGTTTTCACCTGACCCAACACATCGGCCCGAACTACCTCGGCGGGCAACTGGACAGCGACGCTCGCACCGCCATACACCTGACTCACCGTATCGGCGCGCTGCTGGTCACGCTGGTGCTGCTCGGCCTGGCGTGGCAACTGAAAGTCGTGGGCATGACGCGCCTGGCGGGGCTGGTGCTGATCGCTCTCGCCGCGCAAATCACCCTGGGCATCAGCAACGTGCTGTTTCATCTGCCGCTGCCAGTGGCCGTCGCCCACAACGCCGGGGGCGCGGCGCTGCTGCTGACGATGGTGCTGGTCAACTATCACGCCCGGACCAGCCTGGTTCGGGTCAAGCAGCCGATTCGCTGGCGCTTCAGCCCGCGTAAACACTCAGCCGGGCCCATAACAATAAAAGGAGAGATGCCATGGCGATTCTGATCGGCGCGCGTCACAGCCAGGCGATCTGGCGTGACTACCTGGAGCTGACCAAACCGAAAGTGGTGGTGCTGATGCTCATCACTTCGCTGGTGGGGATGTTCCTCGCGACGCGCGCCGGAGTGCCATGGACGGTGCTGGTGTTCGGTAACCTGGGCATTGCCCTGTGTGCAGGCGGTGCGGCGGCGGTCAACCATGTGGTGGACCGGCGGATCGATGCGGTCATGGCACGCACCCACAAGCGGCCGCTGGCTGAAGGCCGGGTGTCTCCGGCCGCCGCGCTAACCTTTGCCCTGGTGCTGGCGCTGCTCGGCCAGGCCTTGTTGCTGGCCTTCACCAACCCACTGACAGCATGGCTGACACTCGCCTCCCTGCTCGGCTACGCGGTGGTCTACACCGGTTTCCTCAAGCGCGCGACGCCGCAGAACATCGTCATCGGAGGCCTGGCCGGTGCCGCCCCACCGCTGCTCGGCTGGACCGCCGCCACCGGACACGTCAGTGCCGAACCGCTGCTACTGGTGCTGATCATCTTCGTCTGGACCCCGCCGCACTTCTGGGCGCTGGCCATCCATCGCAAGGAGGAATATGCCAAGGCCGACATCCCGATGCTGCCGGTGACCCACGGCGAGCACTACACCAAAATCCACATCCTGCTTTACACCTGCGCGCTGTTGGCCGTCAGCCTTATGCCCTACGTGATCCACATGAGCGGCCTGCTCTACCTGATCTGCGCCATCGGTCTTGGCGCCAGATTCCTGCAATGGGCCGTGGTGCTGTACCGTGGCACTCGGCCGCACGCGGCGATCAACACCTTCAAGTACTCTATCTACTACTTGTTCCTGCTGTTTATCGCCCTGCTCGTTGACCACTACTTATTGTTGAATCTATGACCCGAACCCAGAAAACCATCTTCATCCTTGTCGCCCTGATCGCGCTGGTCCTGGGCCTGACCATCAATAAAGTGCTGTCCGGCAAAGGCCAGGGCGACCCGACGGCACTGATCGACGCCGGGATCATCCTGCTGCCGCAAAGCCGCAACCTGCCAAGCGTGACCATGACCGACCAGGACGGCAAGCCGGTGGCCGTCAACGAACTCAAAGGCAAGTGGTCGCTGCTGTTCTTCGGCTACACCTTCTGCCCGGACATCTGCCCCACCACCCTCGCCCAACTGCGCCAGATAAAAAGTGAACTGCCGCCCGAGGCGGTGGACAAGTTGCAGATCGTTTTGGTCAGCGTCGATCCCAACCGCGATACGCCCAAGCAGCTCAAGCAGTACCTGGGTTACTTCGATCCACAGTTTGTCGGCCTGACCCCGACTTCTATTGAAGACCTGCAGAAAGTGGCCAATGCCGTGAGCATTCCGTTCATCCCGGCGGACACCAGCAAGCCGAACTACACCGTTGACCACAGTGGCAACCTTGCTGTCATCGGGCCGGACGGAACCCAGCGCGGGTTTATCCGGGCGCCGTTGAACAATGTGAAGCTGGTGGCGCAATTGCCGGTGATGCTTAACCGTCAGTGAGAACACCACGCAACCTGTAGGAGCCCGGCTTGCCGGCGAAGGGGCCCGTGAGATCGCCTTCGCCGG
>NZ_JAXDEQ010000054.1:0-38233 GCF_035065025.1 Pseudomonas sp. YuFO8
AGCGAAGAGGCCCAAGAGACCAGCGCAATACCCAAGACCGCCTTCGCCGGCAAGCCGGGCTCCTACAATGTTGTGTGCTGGCCATGAATCCGTGGTTTTCCACGGACCTGTAGGAGCTGGCTTGCCAGCGAATAGGCCCGAGAGACCAGCGCAATACTCAAGACCGCCTTCGCCGGCAAGCCGGGCTCCTACAATGTTGTGTGTTGGGCATGAATCCGTGGTTTTCCACGGACCTGTAGGAGCTGGCTTGCCAGCGAAGAGGCCCGAGAGACCAGCGCAATACTCAAGGCCGCCTTCGCCGGCAAGCCGGGCTCCTACAATGTTCCAACCACTCAATAGACATCCCGCAAATAACGCTTCTGCTCACTCATCTGGCGCCAATAATCAGCGGCGCCTTGCGGATCCAGTCCACCATGTCGTTGCGCGACCTGACGCAACGCCTGATCGACGTCCCTGGCCATGCAGCTGGCATCGCCGCAGATGTACAACCGGGCGCCGTCCTGCAGCCAGCGCCAGAGTTCGACGCCTTGTTCGCGGATGCGGTCCTGTACGTAGATCTTCTCCGCCTGGTCACGGGAAAACGCCAGGCTCAGGTGCGTCAGCAGGCCATCGTGCTGCATGCCTTGCAGTTCATCGCGGTAATAGAAATCGCTGGCGGCGTGCTGTTCGCCGAAGAACAGCCAGTTTTTGCCGTGGTCGCCCCGCGCGCGGCGCTCTTGCAGGAAGGCGCGGAAGGGTGCGACGCCGGTCCCGGGGCCGATCATGATCATCGGTACATCACCGTCGCTGGGCACGCGAAAATGTTTCGACGGCTGGACGAAAACCGGTACCTCGGCGTCCTGCGCGCGGTCGGCGAGAAAGGTCGAGGACACGCCCTTGCGTTTGCCGTAGCGCACCGCGGCCACGGTGAGATGGACTTCCCGTGGATGCGCCTTGGCGCTCGACGCAATGGAATACAGGCGCGGTTGCAGGCGTTTGAAGGTGCCCAGCAGCTCGCTTGCCGAGCAGTCGAGCGGATACTCCTGCAGCACGTCCGCCAGTTGCCGTCCCCACAACCATTCTTTCAGCTGAGCCTTGCGGTCATTGCCCAGCAGCTGTTTCAAGCCCGGGTTGGCGCTGCGCTCGGCGATGAAGGCGAGGGTGTCGCTGTTGGGCCGGGCGATTTCAAAGTGTTCGGTCAGGGCCTGACGCAACGACACCTCGCCGAATTGATCGACGCTCACCGGCGCCTCGGCATTCAACCGGGTCAGGTCGAGCAACTCATCGACCAGTTCAGGACAATTGCGCGGATGGACGCCCAGCGCGTCACCCGCCTCGTAGCCCAATCCCGAATCCGCCAGGTCCAGGGAAAACATCCGGGTTTCCTTATGCGGGCTCTGGCTGTTCAGGTGAAGGTTGACCAGCAGCCGTGAGGCACGGGGCTTGGCCTTGCCCGTAGTCTCGATGGGACTGGCGGCACCCTGCGCCTCGACAGCGACCGCTGGCTCGGGCCTGAGGGTCTTCTGCAATTGCGCCACCCAGGTATCGGCGCGCTCTTCGAATTCGGTGTCGCAGTCGACCCGTTCCAGCAGACGGGTGGCGCCCAGTTCCTGCAGGCGCTGATCGAGTTGCTTGCCGTGACGGCAGAACTGGTCGTAGGCCGGATCACCCAAGGCGAGCACGGCAAAGCGCAGCGATTCCAGGCGTGTCTGGGTGGTGCTGAGGCTGTGCCAAAAACCTTCGCCGTTGTCCGGCGGGTCGCCATCGCCGAAGGTGCTGCTGATCAGGGCCAGGTTCTGCGTGCTGGTCAACTTGCTGGCCGGAAAATCGGCCATCGCGCTCAGCTCCACGGCGAAGCCGCCGTCACGCAGGCGCGCGGCCAAACGCTCGGCCAGGGTTTCGGCATTGCCGGTTTGCGAGGCCCAGAGCAACGTCACGGCGGGTGCGTTGGCGGCGGCTGGGGTTTCAACCTGGTTGCCCAGCGCAACACCCGCATCGACCCGGCTGAACAACCCACCCAGGAGCCCGTCCAGCCACAGCCGCGTCTCGGTGGCCAGCGGCGCGCTGGGCGGCAGCACCGGCACACCAGGCGCCTGGCGACCGGCGGAGGATTGCAGGCCACTGAGAAAACCGGCCAGGTAAGTGCGTTCACTGTCGTTCAATGTCGGGGAGGGCAGGCGACGGATGCCCGCCAGATCAGCGAAGGTCTCGATGCTCGACATGGCGAGTTCCTCTGGCAAGGGGGAGGGGGCGACGGCGGCAGGCGCTGGGGTTTGCAGGAACTGATGGTCGATCAGTTCGACCCGTTGCAGGGCGACCGCACAGAATTTGAATTCCGGCTGCTGCGATATCGGGTCGACGGCATCGTTGGTCACGGCATTGATCGCCAGGTTTTCGCCAAACACATCGTTCCAGTGAAAAGGCGCAAAACAATTGCCCTGGCGCACGCGGTCGGTCAGCACCGCCGGCAACACCGCGCGACCGCGCACGGAGCGTACTTCGACCGGGTCCTTGTCCTTGATGCCCAACGCACTGGCATCCTCGGGATGGATCTCGACGAAGGGGCCCGGGTTGAGCTTGTTCAGGGTCGCCACCTTGCCGGTCTTGGTCAGGGTGTGCCACTGGTGCTGCAAGCGCCCGGTGTTGAGCACGAAGGGAAAGGCTTCATCGGGCATTTCTGCCGGCGCCATGTGCGGCCGGGCGAGGAAGATGCCTTTGCCGCGCTCGGTGGCAAACACGATCGCCGGTTGGTGGCCATCGGCTTCGACCTTGAGCGTCTGGCTCACACCGTTGTTGAGGTAGCGAATCGGATTGCGCTGCGGGGCAGCCTCGGACGCGCAGGGCCATTGCAGCGGTTGGTCGCGCAGGCGCGTGTAGCTGGCGCCGCGAATGTCGTAGCCGGTCCTGGGGTTCCAGGCACGCTTGATCTCTTCGAACACTTCCTCGGCAGCGCTGTAGGTGAACCCGTCGGCGAAGCCCATCTCGCAAGCCACCCGGGCGATGATCTGCCAGTCGGGCAGCGTCTCGCCCGGGGCCTCCACGGCTTTTTGCATCAGCGTCAGGTTGCGCTCGGAGTTGATCATCACGCCCTCGGCCTCGGCCCAGAGCGCGCCGGGCAGGAGGATGTCGGCGTAACGGTTGGTCTCGGTGTCGAGGTAGGCGTCCTGGGTGATTACCAGTTCGGCCGCTTGCAGGCCGTCGATGACTTTCTGGCGGTTGGGGCCCGACGCGACCGGGTTGGTGCAGATGATCCAGCAGGCCTTGATCTTGCCTGCGCTCATGTCTTCGAACAGGGCCACGGTGCCGCCGCCAACGTTGCGCGGCAGGCTGTCGCGCGGGATGTCCCACAAGTCTTCGATGAACTGGCGGTCCGCCTCGACCAGCGCCGAGCGCTGTCCGGGCAGGCCTGGCCCCATGTAGCCCATCTCGCGGCCGCCCATGGCATTGGGTTGCCCGGTCAGGGAAAACGGCCCGCTGCCCGGCCGGCAGATCGCCCCGGTGGCCAGGTGCAGGTTACACAGGGCGTTGGTGTTCCAGGTGCCGTGGGTACTCTGGTTCAGGCCCATGGTCCAGCAGCTCATCCATTCGGCGGCTTCGCCGATCCATGACGCAGCCTTTCGAATATCCGCCTCGGGCAGGCCGGTGATTTGCGCGACCGTGGCGGGAGGATAGTCCTCGAGGAATTCGGGCATGGCCTCCCAGCCTTCGGTGAACGCGGCGATGAAGGTCGGGTCGGTATGGCCGTTTTTCACCAGCAGGTGCAGCAAGCCATTGAGCAAGGCCAGGTCGGTCCCTGGCTTGATCGGCAGGAACAGGTCGGCTTTGTCCGCGGTGGCGCTGCGCCGTGGATCGACCACGATCAGCTTCGCCCCGGCCTTGACCCGGTCCAGCATGCGCAGGAACAGGATCGGGTGACAGTCGGCCATGTTCGCGCCGATGACGAAAAACAAATCAGCATGATCGAAGTCCTGGTACGAACCCGGAGGGCCGTCAGAACCGAGGGACAGCTTGTAGCCGCTGCCGGCGCTGGCCATGCACAGGCGGGAATTGGACTCGATGTTGTTGGTTCGAACAAAACCCTTGGCCAGCTTGTTGATCAGGTATTGGGCTTCCAGGGACATTTGCCCGGACACGTAGAACGACAATGCATCGGGGCCATGGCGATCGAGGGTGTCGCGCAACCGGCTGGCCGTCTCGCTGATGGCCTTGTCCATGGCGATGCGCACCGGGTCGCGCTGGCGTTCCTGGCGCAGGTAGGCATGCTCCATCCGCCCCGACTCGGCGATGGCCTGGCCGCAGGTGGTGCCTTTGGTGCAGAGCCGGCCGGCGTTGGTCGGGTGGGCCTTGTCGCCGCTGACCTTGACGACCCGGTTGTTTTCGACCTGCATGACGATGCCGCAGCCCACACCACAATAGGGACACACACTGCGTACGGTTTTGCTTGCCATCCTCGCCCCTCGAATCTCTTGCCGGCCGTTACCGATGCCGGAAACAAAAAAGGCGCCATGCGGCCCACCGTCATAAAAAACGGGGGACACACGGCGCCTTTGTCGTATGCATGCAATCAGCGTTGACTGCAGGGTTGAGGTGTACCTAGCAAGTCACGCGCCAGAAATGCCTTTCAGGCCGTGATCGTTGTCGATACGGGGGCGGGCAAGGGGAGATCGTCGAGCATCGGTGCAAATGAACGCTGCACCCTGCACTTTTATAAAGCGCCACCTGCACCCGGGTGCACCAGTCGGTGGCGGTGGCGGGACTGGCACCTGCAGCGCGCCAATCCCGCCCGCGCTGTCACTTGCCCAGCGCTGGGGTGCGCGGCGGGATCAAGCGCTTGGAACCGGTGGCCTCGAACGCCGAGGCCAGGCGCAGCAGGGTCGAGTCGTCATAGGCGCGACCGGCAAAGGTCAGCCCCACGGGCATGCCGATGTCCGGCATGACCCCCATCGGCACGGTGACGGTCGGCACCCCCAGATGGCGTATCGCGAGGTTGCCGTTGGCCACCCAGACGCCGTTGCTCCAGGCGATGTCCGCCGCTGCCGGGTCGACATCGGCATTGGCCGGGCCGACGTCGGCGACGGTCGGGAAAATTACCGCATCGAGCCCCAGCCGATCCATCCACTGCTCGAGATCGATCTGGCGCGTCTGTTCAAGGCCGCGCAGGCCGTCCGGCACCGTCGGGATCTGGTCCCACGGGGTGATGCCCCGCTCGGCCATGCGCACGTACTCGTCCATGCCGGCGGCAAGGTCGCCCTCGCGGTTGGGCAGGGTGCCTGGGTCATGGGGGAAAATCAGCGGTCCGTCGACATCCACCAGGCGGTTCAACTGTGGATCGCCGTTGGCCTGCAGGAAATCATCGAAGGCCCAGGCCGTCAGGTCCCACAACTCGTGATGCAGAAACTCCTTGGACACGATGCCGCGATTGAACACGGTCGGCGCACCGGGACGATCGCCCTCACAGTTGGAGACCAGCGGGAAATCCACCTCGATGACTTCGGCGCCGGCGGCTTGCAAGGCCTGGCGGGCCTGCTCCCACAACCCGATCACCGAAGGCCGGGTGTGGATGCGCTGCCCGGTCGGGCCGCCGATGCCCGGGGCCTCGCTGGTGCCGGCTTCCGGATCGGCGTTGATGTACATGCGCGGAACGCCCAGGCGCTTGCCAGCCAGGGCCGCGGCGTTGGCGGCCAGGTCCTGGTAGGAAGCGGGGCGCACCGAGGCGACAGGTGGAATCGGCACCCAGGGTTGCAGGCGCCACAGGTCGCCGCGGGTGTCGGGGTCTTCGGCCACCACCACGTCGAGCACCTCGAGCAGGTCCGCCATGGTCCGGGCGAACGGCACGACGACGTCCATGGTCGGCGTCAACGGCCAGTTGCCAC
The DNA here is from genome assembly GCF_035065025.1 of Pseudomonas sp. YuFO8. Lineage (NCBI taxonomy): Bacteria > Pseudomonadati > Pseudomonadota > Gammaproteobacteria > Pseudomonadales > Pseudomonadaceae > Pseudomonas > Pseudomonas sp. YuFO8. Next base: position 5,853 of record NZ_JAXDEQ010000054.1, read on the forward strand.
GCACCGAGATCACCCCGCGCGAAGGCGTGTAGGCGCACAAGCCATTGTTGGAGGCCGGGCCACGACCGCTCGACCAGGTTTCTTCAGCCAGGCCGAAGGCGGCAAAGCTGGCGGCGGTGGCGGTTCCGGCACCGTTCGACGAGCCGGAGGCGAAGGGGGCAGTGAGGTAGTCGGCGTTGTACGGGCTTTCTGCGCGGCCGTAGACGCCGCGCTGCATGCCGCCGTTGGCCATCGGCGGCATGTTGGTCTTGCCCAGGCAGATGGCGCCGGCGGCGCGCAGCCGTTCGATAGTGAAGGCATCGCGACAGGCGACCAGGTCCTTGAAGGCCGGGCTGCCGGAGGCGGCGGTCAGCCCCTTTACCAGATAACTGTCCTTGGCCGTGTAGGGAATGCCATCGAGCGGGCCCAGGGCCTGGCCCTTGGCGCGCCGGGCATCGCTGGCCTGGGCCTCTTGCAACGCATCGGGGTTGCGCACCACGACCGCATTGAGCGCGGTGGGCGTCTGGGGCGTGTCGTAGGCATCGATCCGCGCGAGATAGGCCTGGACCAGCTCCACGGCGGTGGTCTGGCCGGATTCGAGCGCAGCGCGCAGTTGGGCTATGGAAACTTCGGTGACTTCGATCATGCGGTGACTGCCGGCTGTTGATGGGGGATGCGCGGGTTGAGGCATCCGGGTACGCCCGTCATGTTAGCACCGCGATCGCCGATGTCAGCTGCCGGCTTGAACAAGCAGGCGCTGGCTCGCCGGACTGAAGGCGGTGCGCAAGCGCTCGATGACCCGGTCGATCGAAGGGCCTTCAATGGCCGGTGGTTGCGGGCTCTCGCCGAACTCACGCCAGATGAACAGGGTCATCTCCGCGCCATCGGTCAGCGTGTGTGCGCTGGCGCTGTCGCCGAAGTTTTCCAGCAGTCGATAGCGCTCATCCTGCCAGAACAGGTCCTCGACCCACGAGTACACCGGGATGTAATGGAAATGGATGGGAAAGCGCGGATCGTGGCCGAATCGGCTGATGTAGAGCCACTTGGGCTGCAACTCCGCTTGCAGGGTTTTCTGCACCCTGGCGAGCAGCCCGCCCATCTCCGCCAGGGCCTGCTCGGGAAGATCGGACAGCGAATTGGCGTTGTGCCGGGTGCCCAGGACCAGATAGCCGGGGAGCGCCGAAGACATATGGTGGTTGAGGATCCAGTGGGCGGTTTCATGGATGATGAAACGGGGTGCTATGTCCATGGGTCAATGTCCGTTGGCGACGCTGTCAAAAGGGGCGGGTGGGTTGGCCTCGACTGATTCTAAATCCAGCAAAGCTCCGTGGGATACGCTTTTTGCGCTGGTGCCATGCGGGCAATGTAGGGGCAAATCCTGCCGCCGACCACCAGACCTGGGTGTAGCAGGTTAACGCTTTGGTATGAGGCCGGGGGGTTCACAGGTCCAGGTCAATCACATGGGCGGCCTCGAACTGAGCGTTTTCATTGATGCCATTCCTGGCATAGCCCCGGGCGTTGCACACGACCCGGGTGTTGCCGATCCGGTAATCGAAGCTGCCGTGGGTATGGCCATGCAACCAGAGTGCCGGCTGCCACGCCTTGATCCGCTCTTCGAGGTCTGAAACGAAACTTGCGTTGATCGGCGAGTCGACGAAAGTCGGGCTGATGCTCGAGCGGGTCGGTGCGAAATGCGATATCACCACCGTCGGGATATTCCGGTCGGCGGCAAAACAGTCTTCCAGCCAGGCCACCGTCTGCAGGAAAATCAGTTGGGAAATCGCCGGGGTGAACAGGTCTGGAAAATCAGGCGCAACCCTGATGCGGCTGAAGTCGCGGATCAGACTCGTGGCCATGTCGATTCCCTGGGCCCGATCTTCGGCTTGATCAAAAAGACGGTAGTCGGACCACAGGGTACAACCGAGGAACCGTACGCCGTTGTGGACGTGCGCCGTACGTTCCAGCACGTGGATCGATGTGCCTTGGGACAAGCGGTGCAGTTGCTCGTAGGTCGAGATCAAGTCGCTGCCGTAGAATTCGTGATTGCCGGCCACGTACAGCACCGGCGTCGGGCATGCCCTGGCCCACTCGATGGCGGCGGCCGGCCGGGAGATGTCGCCGGCCAGGACCACGATATCCGCTTCCAACACCGGAAACGGCAGGGCATCGACGGACAAATGGATATCGGAAAGCAGGGCGATGCGCATGGAACGGTTCCTGGCAGTGGGTGCTAATTACTTGAGGGGATGACGCACCAGAATCGATTCGTCGATCTGGTCGATGGAGGTGACCCCCGTCAATGTCATGGCCACGCGCATTTCCTTGGCGAAGATATCCAGCATGTTTTCCACCCCGCGTTGACCGTCGGCCGCCAGGGCATAGGCCATGGAGCGTCCAAGCAGTACCCCTTTGGCTCCCAGTGCCAACATGCGCACCACATCCAACCCCGAGCGGATCCCCGAGTCGACCAGCACCTTGAGGTCATTGCCCACCGCTTGCATGATTGGCGGCAGGGCTTGGGCCGTGGAGAGCACGCCATCCAGCTGCCGGCCGCCGTGGTTGGAAACGATGATACCGTCGGCGCCAAAACTGACCGCATCCCTGGCGTCCTCGGGGTCGAGAATGCCCTTGATGATCATCGGGCCCTTCCAGAAATCGCGAATCCACTCCAGGTCGCTCCAGCTGATCGACGGGTCGAAGTTGTTGGCCAGCCAGCCGATGTAATCTTCGAGCGTAACGGCCTTGCCCAGATACTTCGAGACATTGCCCAGGTCATGGGGCCGCCCCATGAGGCCGACGTTGAAGGCCCAGTCGGGCCGGGTGATGGCCTGCAACATTCGCCGCGACGATGCATAGGGACCGGACATGCCCGAATGGGCGTCGCGATAGCGGGCGCCGGGCGTCGGCATGTCGACCGTGAACACCAGGTTCTGCACGCCGGCGGCCTTGGCGCGTTCCAGCGCGTTTCTCATGAACCCGCGGTCCTTGAGCACATACAGTTGAAACCAGATGGGCTGTTGAGTGTTGGCGCGGACCTCTTCGATCGAGCACACCGACACGGTGGACAGGCACAGCGGGATGCCTTTGTTTTCGGCGGCCTTGACCGCCTGCACTTCGCCACGGCGGGCGAACATGCCGGTCAGCCCTACCGGCGCCAATACGATGGGCATCGACAGGCGTTGATCGAACAGGGTGGTTTCCAGGCTCAATGCTTCGACGTTCTTGAGGATGCGCTGGCGCAGGCTGACGTCCGCCAGATCGGCGCTGTTGGCCCTCAGCGTGTGCTCGGCATAGGCTCCGCCATCGATGTAGTCGAACAGGAAACGCGGGAGCTTGCGACGGGCTGCCTCGCGATAGTCGGATGCGGACGAAATGATCATATTGCCGATGCCTTGAGCTGATGGGGGACGGTGACGCCTGTCGAGCTTGAGGGCAGATTAGCCCATGCAATTGCAACTCTGTTGAAAAGCCATGCAAACCTTTGGTGGCTGCAACATGGACGAAACATAACGCGCCTATGATCCGCCTCAACCAAAACCGAGGGAGCGACCCATGAACAGGCCATCAAGAAGCATCCGCAAACTGCTCGACTCCGTGGCCTCCAACAACGAGGGCGCGGCGCTGGATGTGATGCGCGCCGCTGAACAGCTCAAGGACGAGGTGCTGCGCCAACGCTTGCTCAACCTGATTCATCGGCTCAACCAGGACGCCATCGACTTGCGCATTGCCCGTGACGAGATCCAGGGTGGCGCTATCAAGCTTGCGTGACGGGCTTGCTTCAACCTGCGTGAGCCAGGTAATAGGCAACCAGAGCATTGGCGTGGCCATGACCCAGGCCATGCTCGGTCTTGAGCCAGGCGACCATTTCCATGTGCTTCTTGTTGCTGACGGTCTTGAGCAGGTCCAGCCAGTGGCTGACCGGGTGCCCGTACTTTTTTTCGATGGAAGGGAAGTACGAGGCGGGGCCTTTGGTTTTTGTCTCTTCAGTCACGTTGCAAACTCCATTTTTGCTGGGTGATCAGGAGAGCCGGGAAATGCTCCCGACGCAGCATCAATAACGGTACTTTTTAGCCTGTGCTGAATCCGCCGTCCACTCCTGGCATCGCATCACAGCAATGGCGGCCTGACAGCCGACCCATCTCTCACGGCCGAATCGGATCTACTGTAGGAGCTGGCTTGCCAGCGATGGCGGCACCAAGGCCACCATCGCATCGCCAGCAAGCCGGCTCCTACAGATGCGCGTAACGCTACACATTCATCATGGCCCCACAAATCCTGTAGGAGCTGGCTTGCCGGCGATGGCGGTGTAACGGCCACCATCGCATCGCCAGCAAGCCGGCTCCTACAGATGCGCGCAATGCCACACATTCATCATGGCCCCACAAATCCTGTAGGAGCTGGCTTGCCAGCGATGGCGGCACCAAGGCCACCATCGCATCGCCAGCAAGCCGGCTCCTACAGATGCGCGCAACGCCACACATTCATCATGGCCCCACAAATCCTGTAGGAGCTGGCTTGCCGGCGATGGCGGTGTAACGGCCACCATCGCATCGCAAGGTGAACTGACCGTATGATGTTGGCTTCATCGTCGATAAGGAGATCGCCATGTCGCCAAACAAGGCTTGCCCCGTCATTCTCTCCAGCATGCCTGCGCCACGCATCCTTCTGTTCCGCCATCCCCTGGCAGGCGTGCAACTGGTCAAAGGCACCATCGAGCCAGGAGAAACACCCGCCGAGGCCGCTCTTCGTGAGTTGAGCGAGGAGTCTGGAATAGACGACGCCTCGGTTGTCCGTGATCTGGGTTGCTGGAACGCCGAGCATCTCGAGCAGGTATGGTCGTTTCATCTGTGCCACGCACAAGCGCCGCTGCCCGAACAATGGACCCATCAAACGCGCGATGACCATGGCCACGCCTTCAGCTTTTTCTGGGCCCCGCTTGATGAGTTGCCGATTGCCGATTGTCATCCGGTCTTCCGTCGGGCATTACGGCACCTGACGGCCACGCTTCTGCCTGAACACAGGAGAGTTGATGAATGAAGACATTCAAGATTCGCGAGCTGAAAAGCACCGACACCGAAGCGTTGCTCGCATTCGAAGTCCGCAACCGTGAGTGGTTCGAATCCCATATCGATGCCCGCGATCCTTCTTTTTACTCATTGCAGGGCGTCGCCGAGCATATTCAAGGCTACTTATCCGGTTTCGCCATTGGCGCCTGGCATCCGTTTGTCATCGAAGACTGCAATGAAAAAATAGTGGGTCGAGCCAACCTGAAAAGCATCGACCCAGCGACGGGGTCTGCGGAGGTGGGCTATCGAATCGATCGCGACGCTTGCGGCCAGGGCCTGGCGACACAGGCGGTCCGACATCTGATCGAGCAGGCACAGCGCCGTTGGCAACTGACGCAACTGATAGCTTATGTGTTCAAGGAAAATGTGGGCTCGAGAAAAGTACTGGAGCGTTGCGGATTCGTGCTTGAACAATCCTCCGGAAACGAAGCGCCAGAAGCCGAATACCGATTGCTTCAGCCTCTGGCCCGGTGCCGCAAGCGCGAGTAGGAACTCAGCATGCTGGTCAGTTCTGGGTCACTTGGGTGAAGGGCAACACTCGACGACTGATCAGGAACACCTTGCCGGCCGGGGTCAGGCTTATGCTCACCGATCCGACGGCGCACGGTGGCAGTGCCGACGATGCGTTTAGACATCGGCTACGATGAGGTAAGCGACGACCCCTGTGTACGATTGAACCGCAATTGACCGCGATCCCTGCAGGAGCAGCCGGTCGACGCTCGATTGCTCGCGATGGACGTTAACGATGACGCGGAAACCCTGACGCTCCGCGGTGCTCTCAGGTTTTTCGCGAGCAATCGAGCGTCGACCGGCTGCTCCTACAATGGTCCACGACAACCCGCGCCAGCGGGTATGTCAGTAGTCCCAGAAAGCCGCGACCCAGCGAAAGGCGTCCCCATTGACGGCCACCCGCCCAACGGAGGGAAACGGCAGGTGCGTGGCGACAAAAAGCTCACCGCTCGCCGCCGCCTCTCGCATGAGTCGCACCCGAACGCGAACCGACTCCTCAGGGTCGTGTTCAAAACCGTTGTGCCAGTCGGGATGCTCGAAGGCGACCGGGAACAGGGCGTCGCCGGCGAACGTTAACCGCTCGCCGCCGGACGTCACGTAGACCACGCTGTGACCCGGGGTGTGGCCGCCGGTGAGCTTGACCACCACGCCCGGTGCCACCTCGTACTCGTCTTCGAATGTCCGCACATTGCTGCGGTAAGCGTTGATGAACTGATTGGCGGTTGCCCGCAGGACGTCCGGTACCGGTGAAGGCATGTCGGTGTGGGTGAAATCCGGCGACTCCCAGAACGCAACCTCGATAGCCGCAACGTGGATGCGCACGTCTGGCCGCAACTTGTTCTTCACCTCATCGACCAGCAACCCGCCGATATGGTCCATGTGCATGTGGGTAATCACCACGTCGGTTACCGCCGAAAGCTCGATACCCGCGGCCTCCAGTCGCTTGGGGAACTGCCCGGCCCGTGGAAAGCCCGGGAACTGTCCACCCAGTCCTGCGTCGACGAGAATGGTCTGCTCGCCACTGCGCACCACCAGTACATTCAACGCCCAATCGAACGCGTCCGGCCCGAGGAACATCTCCTTGAACCAGGCCGCGCGGGCGGCCGGGTCGGCATTGGTGGACATCGTCGCGGTCGGGAGCGGCAGCACCCCATCGCTGATCACCAGCACGTCGATCTCGCCGACCCGCAGCGCATAGCGCGAAGGCACCAGTTCCTGCGACCCCGATCCACCGGAGTACGGGGTGCCGGGCAAGCTCGATTCTGACGCCGGCTGGCCGCTAGTTTTCTGATGTGTACCAGCCATTGGGGTGGGGTAGTCCAGATGCGTTGTCATGGTCGTTCACCTATTGCCAGGATCAATCGGGCAATCAGTGTGCAACGCCACACACCGCCATCGATACCATACGGGCGTATAGTGGGCTTGCACTTTAGCGTGAGCGTTTCCCACCAAAAGATACTGCGGGGGCCTTTCGTGCAGGCCTCAACCAGAAACGGTCTGATCGACCAGGCGCATGCTGTCGCGTCCGCCACGCTTGGATTGGTAGAGCGCCGCATCGCTTTGCTCGATCAACGCCGCCAGGCTGGCGGGCGGATGGTCGAACAGGTTGGCGCCGATGCTCAGGGTCACCGCTTCGGGGGTGGCGAATGACTGGGCGGCAGCGTGGTGAAATTGCTCACGCAGCGTGCTGCCCAGCCCGACGATTTGCTCATTCGAGGCGTTGCGCAGCAGGATCACGAACTCGTCACCACCGAGTCGCGCCGCCAGTGCGCCTTCGGGCAGGACCGAACGAATCATCTCGCTCAGCGTGACCAGCAGGCGGTCGCCAGCGGTATGGCCGTAGAGGTCGTTGACCTGTTTGAAGTTGTCGATGTCGATCAGCAACAAGGCACCGGGGCGCGCTGGAGAGACGTCATCGAGCAGGCGCGTTGCCCGCACTTCGAGGGCGCGGCGGTTGTACAGGGCAGTCAACGGATCACGGGCGGCCAGCCGGGCGATGCGTTTCTCGCGCCGGTAGCGCTCGGTGCCGGTCATGGACAAGGCGATCAGCATGATCGCCATCGCGCCCTCGACCAGGGATAGCTGAATGATCTCGCCACGAAAGGCGGCAAGATCGATCAGGGTGCCGGGAACGATGGCGGTGATCGACTTGGCCAGATAGAACAGCCCATGCACCAGCAGCACATAACGCAGTTGCACCGCGCCCACGCTCAACGACCTGCCATGGGGGCGTAGGAGGAAACTGGCCCTGAGTGTCGTCACCGCCACCAGCAGCGAATTGGCCAGCAGCATGACCTTGGACCACGACGGCTCGTCCGGTAACAACAGCAAGGCCATCCAGGCAACAAAGATCAGGTACCAGGCACGGGACAGGCGCGTCTGCGTGAAGCGTGCGACACCCAGCAGGAAACACCAGTGGGCCACCACCAGCAGGCCGTTGGCGAACCAGATGCCGACCAGCAACAGCCCGGAACTGCGCAGCAAGGCGAGGGTCGAGCCCAGGGTGATCGTGGCGAAACCTGCGCTCCAGAACAGCAGCGAGGGCTCGCGAATGCTGCGCCATTCGATCGCCAGGTACAGCGCGGCAGCCGCTGCGAGGGCGATCGAGAGTGTCAACATCGTGGGAGGGTCGAGCGCCATAACCTGGAGAACCTTTCTGATCTGCGGTGAAAGGCGTGATTGTAAATGCTCGGGCCGGTTTTTCGCAGATCCTGCTGCCCATCAATGACTCAGCGGGCCTGCCAATCACGCAGCCATTGCAGACCTTCGCTGGTGTTGCCGCGTGGCCGGTACTCGCAACCCACCCATCCGCTGTAGCCCAGCTCATCAATCAGATTGAACAGGTAGGGATAGTTCAACTCGTTGTGCAGGTCCGGTTCGTGGCGATCCGGCACGCCCGCGATCTGGATATGACCGATGCCGGCGAAATCCCGACGCAGATTCGTCGCCACGTCACCCTCGACGATCTGACAATGGTAGATGTCGAACTGGACCTTGAGATTGTCCTTGCCGACCGCTTTGCAGATCGCCTGTGCCTGATGCTGGTGGTTGAGGAAGAAGCCCGGAATGTCACGGGTGTTTATCGGCTCGAGCAATACCGTGACGCCGACTTTGGCGGCTTCTGTTGCGGCGTGGCTGAGGTTTTCCAGGTAGGTCTCCTGGTGTCGGGCACGGTCGGCTTCACTCGTCAGCAGGCCGGCCATGACGTGGATGCGGTCATTGCCGAGGATCGCGGCATACTCCAGGGCCTGGTCGAAACCGGCGCGAAACTCCGCTTCACGGCCAGGCGAGGACACGGTGCCTTTTTCGCCCGCCGCCATATTGCCCGGCGGCGCGTTGAACAGGGCCTGCACCAGGCCGTTGTCGTCGAGCCGCTGTTTCAATTGTTGCGCGCTGTAGTCGTAGGGGAACATGTATTCCACCGCCTGGAAACCGTCGGCGGCGGCCGCGGCGAAGCGGTCGAGGAAATCGTGTTCCGGGTAGAGCATGCTGAGGTTGGCAGCGAAACGAGGCATGGAGACTCCTGAAGTCGAAAATAAAAGCGTAAGGCTTTTGTAGGAGCAAGCTTGCTCGCGATGGAGGCCAACGATAACGCGGGAAACCTGACACGCCGCAGGGCTCTCAGGTTTTTCGCGAGCAAGCTCGCTCCTACAATTGAACAGCCTAAGGCCACGGTGTTACCACTGCACGCCAAAAACTTCGCGCAACTCATCCAGTGCCGCCTGGTCGAGCGGAGCCGGTTTGGGGTTGCTCATCAGCCACAGGCGCGCGGTTTCTTCCAGCTCCTCCAGGGCGTAGCTCGCCCTCGACACCGAGCTTTCCCACACCACCGGACCCAGCCGCTCGAGCATGACCCCGCGCACGCTGTTGGCCAGTTGCGCGACACGCTCGGCCACCTTCGGCGAGCCGGGACGTTCATAGGCGATCAACGGGATGTGCCCGACCTTCATCACCTGGTAGGGGGTCAGCGGCGGCAGGATGTCATCCTGCTGCCAGACCCCGGCCAGCGTCAACGCCACCAGGTGCGTCGAGTGGGTGTGGACCACGCCGCCGACACCCGGGTTGCGATCATAGACCTCACGGTGCAAGGCCAGGGTCTTTGACGGTTTGTCGCCGCTGACCCATTCCCCCGCCAGGTTGACCTTGGATATCGCCGCCGGGTCCAGACGGCCCAGGCAAGCGTCCGTGGGCGTGATCAGCCAGCCATCGTCGAGGCGGGCGCTGATGTTGCCGGCACTGCCGACCGTGTAGCCGCGGCTGTATAGCAGGCCGCCGACGTCACAGATTTCTTCGCGCAGGGCGTTTTCATTGTTCATGCTGGAACTCCCGCCAGGTGCTTGAGCGCCTTGGCGAAGAAGTCCGGGCCACCGAAGTTGCCGGACTTGAGCGCCAGGGCCATGGGTTCCCCAGGCGTGCTGACACAGGCGGGCACGCCCGGGTCAATTTGCGCACCGATCTGCAATAGCTGGATATCCAGGGCTTGCACCACGGCCCCGGACGTTTCTCCGCCGGCGACCACAAAGCGCCGGACCCCGGCCTGGTGCAGCCCGCTGGCGATTCGGCCCATGGCCTGCTCGACCATGTTTCCCGCGCGCTCGGTCCCCAGCTCGCGTTGTACGGTCTTTACCTCATCCGGGGAGCTGGTGGCGTAGATCAACACCGGTTCGGCATGATCAGCGGCGAAGGCCAGTGCCTGCTCGATGACCGGCTGTCCCGCCGCCAACGCCAGCGGATCGATACGAAAGGCCGGGCGACCTGCCTGCAGCCAGGTCGCCACTTGCCCATTGGTGGCTTGCGAAGCGCTGCCCGCGAGCACCACTTCGCCGCCTTCGACCGCAGCTACCCGGGCGGCATCCAGGTCGCGCAGTTTACCGGCACGGCGGAAATTATCCGGCAAGCCCAGTGCCAGGCCTGAGCCTCCCGTCAGCAGCGCCAGACCGGCACAGGCTTCGCCCAGCCGATGCAGGTCAGCATCGGACACGGCATCGGCAACCGCCAGGCGCACACCCTCGGCGCGCAGCTGCGTCATGCGGGCGCGAATGCGCTCGACGCCCTGGGTCACGCTGTCATAACGCAGCAGGCCGACCTTGCCTTGGCTCTGCGATTGCAGGACCCGAACCAGGTTCGCGTCAGTCATCGGGGTCAGCGGGTGATGCTGCATGCCCGACTCGCTGAGCAATTGGTCCTGGACGAACAAATGCCCGCGAAACACCGTGCGGCCGTTTTCCGGGAAGGCCGGGCAGGCGAGGGTGAAATCGCTGTCCAGCGCCTCCAGCAGGGCTTCGCTGACCGGGCCGATGTTGCCGGCGGTGGTCGAGTCGAAGGTCGAGCAGTACTTGAAGAAAATCTGTTCGCAACCACGCTCACGCAACCAGCGCAGTGCTTCGAGCGACTCCTTTACGGCATCGGCGGCCGGCACGGTTCGGGACTTCAGGGCGATGACGATCGCGTCGGCATCGAGTTGGCCGGCGACCTCGGCAGTGGGGATGCCGATGCTTTGCACGGTGCGCATGCCGCCGCGCACCAGCATGTTGGCAAGGTCCGTAGCGCCGGTGAAATCGTCCGCGATGCAGCCCAGCAGGGGGCGGGCAGGGGCATTCAACATGTCGAGCTCCTCCATCGGTTTAGCCGGGCAGATATTCAGTGATGAACTGCTGGATCACGGCGCTGAACGCCTCATCCGCCTTGAACCCCAGGTCCCGGGAGTAGGTTGCGCAGAAGGACCCGGGCCATGAACCGACGATGCGCTCGATCGCTGGATTGCGCTCCAGGCGAATCCGCGCGGCCACTTCCGCACCCGCGATCTGGCGCAGGGCATCGATCATCCGTTCGACGGTAATCGACAGGCCCGGCATGTTGATCACCCGGCCCTCGGTCAATTGCGCGCCGGATAGCTCATGACCATGGATCAGGTTTTCAATCGCCAGCCTTGGCGACATCAGCCAGAGCCGCGTATCGAGGGCTACCGGACACACGCTGGGCTGGCCGTTGAGCGGTTCGCGGATGATCCCGCTGGCGAAACTCGAAGCGGCCAGGTTGGGTTTGCCCGGGCGCACCACGATGGTCGGCATGCGCAGGCTGCGGCCGTCGACGAAACCGCGGCGGCTGTAGTCAGCGAGCAGCAGGTCGTTCATGGCTTTTTGCGTGCCATAGGAACTCTGCGGAGCCCAGACCTGATCGTCACGCACCTGTTCCGGCAATTGCCCGCCGAACACCGCAACGGAGCTGGTCATCACCCATTTCGGGCAGGTGCCGAGCAGGCGAATGCGTTCGAGCATGCTCTGGGTCGCGGTGAAATTGATGCGCATGCCCAGTTCGAAATCGGCCTCCGCCTGGCTGGAAACCACCGCAGCCAGATGGAAGATGCTGTCGGTGCCGGCATCGATCAGGCTGTCCAGCACTTCAGGGTCGGCGATATCGCCACACACCACCGTTACCCGCGGATCATCGATGCCTTCGAGCGCGACCATGTCGAAGGCGACGATTTGCCTGATCGGTTGAGACTGGCCTGCGCGGTCGGTGAGCGAGCCACGGGACAGCAGGGCCTGGATCAGACGGCGGCCAAGGAAGCCGGCTGCACCGGTCACGAGAATTTTCATGAGTTACTCCAAACGTCAACGGTTGACGAGCTTTCCGGGAATTCTGAAGACCAGCAGGGCACCGAGGAACAGCGCGCTTGCCATCACATACATGCCGATCGTGGTGCTGTGGGTGGTGTCCTTGAGGAAACCCATCAGGTACGGCGAGACGAAGCCCGCCAGGTTGCCCCAGGAGTTGATCAGAGCAATGCCGGCGGCCGCAGCGGTGCCGCCGAGGAAGGCAGTCGGCAGGCTCCAGAACAGCGGCAGGGTGCTCATCGCCCCCATGGAACCGAGGGTCAGGCCGATCATGGAAATCGTGAAGTTGTCGCTCCAGGTGGCGGAGATGAACAGGCCGATGCCGCCCAGCACCGCGGTCAGCGCCAGGTGCCAGCGACGCTCGCGCAACCGGTCGGCGCTGCGCGACACCAGGATCATGGTCATGGCCGCGGCGGCATAAGGGATGGCGGTGAGCATGCCGACCTGCAATACATCACTGACACCGGCCTGGCGGATCAGCGTCGGCAGCCAGAAACCGACGGTGTAGAAGCCGGCGATCATGCAGAAATAGATGGCCGTCAGCAGCCAGATGCGCGGCTGCAGGAACACCTCTTTCAGGCTGTGGGTCTGGTGGCCTGCGGTTTCGGCGTCGATGCGGGTCTGCAGCAGGTGTTTCTCTTCGCTGGTCAGCCAGCTCGCTTTGGAGATCCGGTCGCTGAGGCAGAAGATCACCAGGATGCCGACGGCGATCGAAGGCAGCCCTTCGAGGAAGAACAGCCATTGCCAGCCGGCAAACCCATGGTCACCGTTGAAGGCGCTCATGATCCAGCCGGACAGGGGCGCACCAATCAGCCCGGACAGCGGCACTGCCGTGGCGAACAGGGCATACATCTTGCCGCGGCGATGGGTCGGGAACCAGTAGGACAGATAGAGGATGACACCCGGGTAGAACCCGGCCTCGGCGATGCCCAGCAGGAAGCGCATGATGTAGAAGGACATGGGCGTGCTGACCAGGGCCATGGCCGAGGAAATGATGCCCCAGGTGATCATGATGCGCGCGATCCACAACCGCGCGCCGACCCGATGCAGGATCAGGTTGCTGGGAATTTCCACGAGGAAGTAGGCAATGAAGAAGATCCCTGCGCCCAGGCCATAGACGGCTTCGGAAAATTGCAGATCGTCGGACATCTGCAGTTTGGCGAAACCCACGTTCACCCGGTCCAGATAGGCGACGAGGTAGCACAGCAACAACAACGGCAGGATTCGCCACGCGACCTTGCGATACGCCAGGTCCTCGAAGCGATCGGCGGGCGCGATGGCACCGGTTTGAATCACTGATTCAGTCATGTGTTTCCCCCATCCTTATTTTTGTAGTGGGTGACGTTTTTTTATCGGAGTAACATGAAGGTTGGTTTTTTATCATAATACGTCATACGAATTCAAGGCGTATAAGTCAGGGAGGACGACGGGTCTAAAATGCAGTACCGTTCACCGATTTGAGCCCAGAGATGCCTATGCCCACTCCTGATAAATCCCCCTGTTCCGCCGAGGCGCTGGCCGTTCTGAAGGACTCCGCCAAGGGCACGCTGTCCGATCAGGTGACGGCGGCCCTGAAGGCCTATATCGCCAACGGCGAAGTGCTGCCGGGCGCTCGCCTGCCCACGGAACCCGTGCTGTCGGAGCGTTTCGGGGTCAGCAGGACGGTCATCCGCGAGGCGATCTCGCGCCTCAAGTCTGCCGGTCTGGTCGAGGTCCGCCAGGGCAGCGGCACTGTCGTCAGCGAAGGCGCGCACATCAAGGCGTTTACCATCGACCTGGATGTCAGCGGGTCGATCGAGGCGGTATTGCGGGTCACCGAGCTGCGCCGCGGTATCGAAGGGGAGGCGGCGGCCCTGGCGGCACAGCGGCATTCGCCGGCGCAGCTGGAGGCCATCCACCAGGCGCTGAAGGCCATCGATGCCGCCGAGCAGGCGGGGCGCGATGGCGTCGAGGAAGACCTGGGCTTCCATCACTCCATTTCCAGGGCAACGGGCAATCCTCTGTACCCGTCACTGCACGAATTCATCGCGCAGTACATCAAGGAGGCGATCCGCATCACCCGCTCCAACGAGGAACGCCGCCGCGACCTGGCCAAGACGGTGCGGGTCGAACACTTTGCCGTCTACGCAGCCATCGCCGCCCGCGACCCCGAAGGCGCACGCCATGCTGCGCTCAACCACATCAATAATGCGGTAGAGCGACTCAAGAGCGCCGATCCCGCGTTCTGGCAGAACCCGGGGGCGAGAACCTCGTAACTCCGAGCGCGTTCACCGCGAACCTGTAGGAGCCGGCTTGCCGGCGAAGGCGTCTTCGAACATTGCGTTGACCTTTCGGGCCTCATCGCTGGCAAGCCAGCTCCTACAATGTTTTGTGTTGGGCGTGGAGGCGTGGGCACCGCGGACCTGTAGGAGCCGGCTTGCCGGCGATGGCGGCCTTGAATAGTGCGGTGATCTTTTGGGCCTCTTCGCTGGCAAGCCAGCTCCTACAGTGATTTGTGTTGAACATCGGCCTCACAGCAGACTCCACGACACCCCGACATACACCGCCATGCCCTCACCGGGAGTCGACCGCGCCGCGTCCAGCCCCTTGTCGTCGTAGCCCGGCATGACGGTGGCGGCGTAGTGCTTGTCGGTGAGGTTGCGCATGTCCACCCACGTCTGCCAGTCACCCTTGGGCGCGTTGTAGCCCAGGGTCGCGCCAAACAGCGCGTAGGGATCGGCGTAGTAGCTGTTGGCGTAATCGACTGCCACCTTGGACACCCATTGTGTGTTGAGCGCGGCGAAGAAGCCTTGGGGCCAGTCGTAGCGCAGTTCGCCCTGGTAGTAGTGCATCGGCAGTCCCGGCAGGCGGTTGTCGCCGAAGCGTTCGTCGTCGCGGTAGTGGAAGTCGCTGAAGGTATAGCTCTGGCGCAGGCTCAGTTCACCGCCGTCACCGCCCGACCACAGGTTGCTCAGCAGGCTGGCTTCCACGCCCTGGTGCACGGTCGGGCTGGCGTTGAGCTCGTAGGGCGTGGTGGCGTTGGCGTCCGGCAACACCGAGAGCAGTTCGTGGCGCACCTGGGCGTAGTACCAGGCCAGGCTCCATTGGCCCATCGCGCTGTCGCCGCGACCGCCGAGCTCCAGGGTGGTCGCGGTCTGGTTCTGCAGCTCGATCGGATCGCGCTGGGTGCCGGTGGCGGGGCCGCTGCCTGCCGGGAAGCGAACGTTGGAGCTGTAGATCAGCGACCAGGGATGCGGCGCCTCGACCGAGCGGCTGAGGTTGCCGAACAGTTGCAGGTCGGGGGTCAGTTGGTAGCGCAGGCCCAGGCGCGGGGCGTAGTCCCAGTCGCCCATACTGGTCTTGCCACCGCCTTGCGGGTAAGTCACCGCGCTTTCCCGGCGGGTGTAGATGGCCGCCAGGCCAGTGGTCAGCCACAGGTCGTCGGCGATTTCCAGGTCATTGCCCACGTGCAGGACGCTGTCCGAACCCTGGTAGGTGAAGTTGCGCATGGCCGTGCCCGGCGCATAACCGGCAGTGTTGCCGCTGGGGATGCGTACTTCCTCACTGGCACCGGCGTTGGGCAGGTGCTTGGTCACGCGCAGGCCCAAGGTGCTTTGGCTCTGCAGGCCCCAGAGGGTGTCGCGACGCTTGTAGTCGAAGGTGCCGCTGACATCGGTGTACGCCACTTTCAGGCGGTTGGGACCCTCGCGCAGGTCCATGGGGTAGTCATGGTAGGCAAGGCCGGCCTGGATGCTCGAATCGTCGTCGATGTAGTAGGTGGTCTTGTTGCCGATAAAGGTGCTGCCCGGCTGTTCGCGGCGATCGTCGCGCGCCACGTAGGCGGGGTTGGCCGCCCGCGGGTCGTGCTCGATGGAGTGCTTGGTGACCCGGCCGGCGAGGTCGTTGTCGGTCTGGCGATAGCGCAGGTAGAAGCGCGTTTCCAGGTTCGGGTTGAAGCGATAGCCGAAGTTGGCGATGACGCCCTGGCTGTCACTGGCGGTGTGATCCTGATAGCCGTCCGCGCGTGCATCGGTCAGGGCCATGTAGTAGTCGAAGTCGCCCAGCACCTGCCCGGAACTGACCTGGCGCTGCTGATAGCCGTGGCTGCCCGTCGCGTAGCGCACCTGTAGCTTGGGTGCGTTGTAGCCGGTGTGGCTGACGTAGTCGATGGCCCCGCCCAGGGCCAGGGCGCCGCGGTCGAAACCGTTGGCGCCGCGCAGCACCTCGACATGGTCAAGCCACAGCGGCTCCAGCAGTTCATAGGGCGTGCCGCCAGGGCCGGTCAGCGGCAGACCGTCAAGCATGGCGTACAAGCCCGAGGCATGGGCCCCCGGCGCACGGTTGATCCCCGATCCGCGGATCGAGATCTTCACCCCTTCGTTGCCCGCCGACTGGGCATAGACACCTGGCTGATAGGCCAGCACATCCTGATTGCTCGCCACCCGGCCCTGCAGTGGGCGGCGCATGTCGACCACGTTGGTGCCGCCGGGCACCTGTTCGAGTCGGGCCCTGGCGTCTTCGATCCCCTGGTCTTCGTCACTCTGGTCCTCGGCCCCGATCAGCACTTGCCCCAGCTCCAGGCCTTGGGCCTCGGCTATCGCCGGACAGACGAGGGCCAGGCCGAGCAACGCGGCGGACAGGGAATGGGGCGAGGGCATTGGGAAAACTCCGGACAGGGGGAAACGGGCAGTGAAGTCTGCGACGTATGAAAGGACGAAGGGAGCACATGGGGATTTTGTTATTTTGTCGGGGGGGATCGGCAGGGGCGAGCTTGCCGTGAAATTGCGACCGCCAGCAAGCCGGTTCCTACAGATGTGCATATTGCCATGCATTCAACATGGCCCCACAAATCCTGTAGGAACTGGCCAGCGATGGCTGCCTGACAGCCGCTCCATCTCTCGCGGCTGCTCCTACAGTGTTTTGCGGTTCAACGCCGCTTCAGCCGCGGCGATTTCAGCCTGGCGCTTGACGATCACGTCGCCCACCGGCGGGCCCTGGAAGCGGCGTGCTTCAAAGCCGAACCAGACGATGGCCGTCAGCACCAGGAAGCCGATGGTGATGTACAACGCCCAGTCGTTCGGTGGCTGGATGCCGATGACGAAGATGATCACCATCGACAGCACCGAGAGCAGGGCAAACACCGTGTACCAGAAGCGCCCGATGTTCCACGGTCCCATGGTTGGCCACTTCGAGGTCCCGTAGGCAAACAGGCCCAGCACGATGGGAATGATGAAGGAGAAGAACAGGAAGATCACCGTGCAGGACACCACGATGGTGTAGACCGGAGTCTCGCCGACCGAGATCACCGATGAGCCCCAGTCGAACAGGACCGCGAGGGTAGCGCCGGTCCAGATCGCCGCCACCGGGCTGCGAAAGGTCGGCGAGACCGAGGACAGGGCTTTCGAGAAGGGCAGGCCGCCGTCACGGGAAAACGCGAAGATCATGCGCGAAACCGAGGTGACAGTGGCCAACCCGCAGAGCACCTGGGAGATGAAAATCGCCACGTACAGCGCGTCCTTGAGCAGCGGATTGACCTGGGTGTTCATCGCCCAGAAGAACACGTTCCAGCCTTGCTTGGCCGCCTCGTCCATGCTCGGCAGCATCAGCACGAAGGCGCTGAGCATCACCCAGCCGAACAGCAGCGACCAGACCACCGACATGACCATGCCCCGAGGCACCGACATGGCGGCATTGCGGGTTTCCTCGGAGGTGTGCGCGGAAGCGTCATAGCCGGTGATGGTGTAGATCGGCAGCAGCAGGCCGAGCATGAAGATCCAGCCGTTGGACACCTGTGGCCAGACGCTGCCGCCGGCCTCGCCGGAATAGTTGCCGAAGGTCACCAGCCGGGAGAACTCGAAACTGGGGGCCGAGATCAGGCAGACGATGGTCAGCGCCAGTGCGGTGGCGAAAATCAGGTAGCCGGAAAAATCCGTGAGCCTGGCGGTCAGGCCGATGCCCAGGTGATTGCACAGGGCCTGGAGCCCGGTGAGGATGGCGAGGAAGATCACCCGGGTGGTGGTGGTGTCCTCCATGCCCAGTGTCGGGCCGAAGGCGCCGAAGAAAAAGTAGTAGGTGCCGACGTTGATCGCACCGAGCACCGTGACCAGCCCCAGCAGGTTGAACCAGGCTGTGAGCCAGCCGGTGAAACGGTTGCCGAGGATCGAACCCCAGTGATACAGGCCGCCAGCGGTGGGGTAGGCCGAGGAAATCTGCGCCATGGCCAGGGCGAACACCCCGGAAATCAGGCAACCGATCGGCCAGCCGATGCCGATCGCGGCACCGCCGGCGCCCGAGGTGCCCTGGGCCAGTGAGTTGATGCCGCCGGAGAGGATGCAGATGATCGAAAAGGAAATCGCGAAGTTGGAGAAAACCCCCATTCGTCGCGACAACTGCTGGGCATAGCCCATGCTGTGCAGCACCTTGACGTCATCGTCGTGCGGCGCGTCGGTGCCGGGCTGGCTTGCTGGGTTCATGCTGGTGTGCCCCTTCAGGTTTTGATACGCAGCCATCCGGGTCTCCGGATGGGTTGGCTTTCAACCCCTTGTCGTACTGCTCCTGTTTACAACCGCTAACCTGTTGCTGTTTCGATCATGGACCCTCGATCGAGTCAGAGTCGGCCGTGGAAAGCCGCCTGGAAAATTTCCGTCACGCCGGCCTTTGTCAACGGCAGCGGGTTGCCGCCGGCACTGGGGTCGACTATCGCCATGTCCGCGATGAGGTCAGCCTGCTGGTCATCCACTCCCAACTCGAACAGCGTATGCGGCACAGCAATGTCCTTGCGCAATTTGAGGACGAAGGCCAGGAAACTGTCGAAGCCCGGGGAGGGCAGGTGCAGATACGCGGCCAGCCGCGTGATGCGTTCCTCGATGGCCGGACGATTGAACTTCAGCACGTAGGGCATCAGGGTGGCGTTGGTCATGCCGTGGTGGGTGTCGTACAGCGCGCCGATCGGATGCGCGAGGGCGTGCATCCCGCCCAGGCCTTTCTGGAAAGCAGTGGCGCCCATCGCCGCCGCCGCCAGCATTTGCCCGCGTGCATCGAGGTCCGACGGGGTGTGGACGGCGCGCACCAGGGCATTGCTCACCAGGCGCATGCCCTCGACGGCGATGCCATCGGCCATGGGGTGAAATCCCGGGGCACAGTACGACTCCAGGCAGTGCGCCAACGCGTCCATGCCCGTGCCGGCGGTGACTTTGGCCGGCATGCCGACGGTCAGGGCCGGGTCGCTGATGACCACTCGCGGCATCATTTTCGGGTGGAAGATGATGCGTTTGGTGTGGGTGCGATCGTCGATGATCACCGCCGCACGGCCCACTTCGGAGCCCGTACCCGCGGTGGTCGGCACCGCGATGATCGGGGCGATGCGGCTTTCATCGGCGCGGGTCCAGTAGTCGCCGATGTCTTCGAAATCCCAGACCGGACGGCTCTGGCCACTCATGAAGGCGATGAGCTTGCCCATGTCCAGGCCGCTGCCACCGCCGAAGGCGACCACGCCATCGTGATTGCCCGCACGCCAGGCCTCGAGCCCGCCCGCCAGGTTGGCTTCGACCGGATTGGGCTTGAGGTCGCAGAACAACGCAGCGCCCAGCCCCGCGTTACGTAAAGCGTCCAGAGCAGCCGTGGTGATCGACGCACGCCCCAGGCCACTGTCGGTGACCAGCAGCGGGCGCTGGATACCCTGGCTGCGACAGGTATCGGCCAGTTCCGCGATGCGGCCGACACCGAAGCGGATGCTCGTGGGGTAGTTCCAGTTTCCAGTCAGGCTCATGGCTCAGGTCTCGTGGCGCAGATGGAAGGATTTGGCGCGGGTCAGGTGGTCATAGCCCATGGGCGACAGGGTGACGCCGCGCCCACTGTTCTTCACCCCGGTCCAGGCCAGGGCCGGGTCCAGGTAATCGCAGCGATTCATGAACAGGGTGCCGGTGTCGATCTCGTCGCCCAGGCGTTCGGCGGCGACCAGGTCCCGGGTCCAGATCGACGCGCTGAGGCCGAACTCGCTGTCGTTCATCAGGGCGATGGCTTCTTCGTCGCTGTCCACCGGCATGATGCCGACCACCGGCCCGAAGCTTTCATCACGCATCACCGACATCTGATGATTGACCTCGACCAACACCTGCGGGGCGAGGTAGGCGCTGCCCGGCAAGTCGGCGGCAAAGGCATGCGGGTCGATCAGCGCCTTCGCGCCCAGGGCCTGCGCATCGGCAATCTGCCCGCGGACGAAATCCGCCGCGCCCGGACTCACCAGCGGGCCGAGGGTGGTGGCTTCGTCCAGCGGGTTACCGAGTACGTACTGACGGGTCAATTCGGCGAAGCGATCGACAAAGGCCGGGTAGATTTTCCGGTCGACGTAGATACGCTCCACGGCGCAGCAGCTCTGCCCGGA
The DNA here is from genome assembly GCF_035065025.1 of Pseudomonas sp. YuFO8. Taxonomy (NCBI): domain Bacteria; kingdom Pseudomonadati; phylum Pseudomonadota; class Gammaproteobacteria; order Pseudomonadales; family Pseudomonadaceae; genus Pseudomonas; species Pseudomonas sp. YuFO8. The sequence goes on from NZ_JAXDEQ010000054.1 coordinate 26,387, forward strand.
ATTGAAGAAACTGCCGTCCACCAGGTTCTCCACCGCATGCTCGAGGTTGGCATCGGCCCGCACGTAGGCCGGGTCCTTGCCGCCGAGCTCAAGGCCCACGCGCAAGAAATCCTCGACCGCAGAGCGTTGCATTTCCAGGCCGGCCGCCACTGAGCCGGTGAAGTTCACCTGCTGCACCTGTCCGGAGCCGATGACCACCCCGGTATGGATGTGACTGAGCAGCAGGTTCTGGAACAGCCCTTCAGGCAGGTTGGCGCAGCGCATGGCCTCGGCAAAACGCTCGCCCACCAGCAGGGTTTGCGAAGCGTGCTTGAGGATGACGCTGTTGCCGGCCATCAGCGCCGGAATGATCGTATTCACTGCGGTGAGGTAGGGGTAATTCCACGGTGCGACCACCAGCACGGTACCCATTGGCTCGCGTTTGATATAGCGGCGAAAACCCGTGAGCGGATCGGCTTCGAGCGCCGCCAGGGCCTGCGGCGCAATGGCGATCATGTGCCGGGCACGCTCTTCGAAGCCGCGCAACTCGCCGGCGCCATAACGCACCGGGCGGCCCATTTGCCAGGCCAGTTCGGGGACGATGTCATCCTTCATGGCCAGCATCGCGTCCACCGCGGCGCTGCAAAAAGCCGCGCGTTCGCTCAACGGCCGGCGCTTCCATTGCGCCTGGGCGGCTGTGGCCGCCGCCAGTGCCTGCTCGATTTGCACGATGTCGGCGTACTGGCGCTCGGCGAAGACCCGGCCATCGACCGGCGAGATGATTTGAACAGTGTTGGTCATGGTGCTCTCAGTAGCGCTCGAAGCCGCGCTGCAGTTCCCAGTCGGTGATGCGCCGGTCGTATTCTTTCTGTTCCCATTCGGCGGTGTGCACGTAGTGGTCGACCACCTCGTCGCCGAAGGCCTCGCGCAACATGCTTGAGCCTTGCAGTGCGGCACTGGCCTCGCGCAGGGTCTTGGAGACTTCTGGCAGATGCTCGTCAACGTAGGCATCGCCCTCAAAAGGCGCGGCGAGTTCGAGTTTTTCATCGATGCCCGCCAACCCGGCGGCGATCAGCGCGGCGAAGGCCAGGTAAGGGTTGAGGTCGGCACCGCCGATGCGGCATTCGATGCGGATCGACTTGCTGGCCTCGGCGCACAGGCGAAAGCCGGCGGTGCGATTGTCCCGGCTCCAGACCGCCCGGGTAGGGGCGAAGGTGCCGGCCTGGAAGCGCTTGTAGGAGTTGATGTAGGGCGCGAGGAAACAGGTGATGTCGTTGGCGTACTTGAGCTGGCCGGCGACCCAGGAACGCATCAGTTTCGACATGCCGAACTCGGCCTTGGCGTCGAAGAACAACGGCTTTTTGGCGTTCTTGTCCCACAGCGAATTGTGGATGTGGCTGCTGGAACCGGCGGCGTCATAGCGCCACTTGGCCATGAAGGTGATCGCCTTGCCCTGGAGTTGGGCGATCTCCTTGCACGCGTGCTTGATGATGACGTGATGGTCGGCCATGGTCATGGCGTCGGCGTAGCGGATGTTGATTTCTTCCTGGCCGGGTCCCCATTCACCCTTGGAGTTTTCCACCGGGATGCCGCTGGCCTGCAGGTGCTTGCGGATCGCCCGCAGCACCGGCTCCTCGCGGGTGGTCTGCAGGATGTTGTAATCCTCGATGTAGTGCCCGGCGGTCTTCGGCTTGTGGTAGTTGCGCCTGTGGATGGCCTCGTAGCTCTCGTCGAACAGGTAGAACTCCAGTTCCGAGGCGAACATGCCGGTGTAACCGCGTTCACGCAGGCGCTCGACCTGTTTTTTCAGGATCGCCCGCGGGCTGTGGGGCAGGTCCTGGCGATGGTGATGGTCGAGCACATCGCACAGCACCAGCGCCGTGCACTCGAGCCACGGCACCTTGCGCAAGGTGCGCATGTCGGGCTTGAGCACGAAGTCGCCGTAGCCCTTGCTCCAGCTGGCGGCGGCATAGCCCGGCACCGGCTCCATGTCGATGTCGTCGGCCAGCAGGTAATTGCAGCAGTGGGTTTCTTCATGGCCACTGTCGATGAAAAACTCGACCTGGAAACGCTTGCCCACCAGGCGGCCCTGCATGTCGACCATGCACACCAGAACGGTATCGATTTCGCCAGAGGCGGCAGCACGCTTGAGTTGGTCAAAACTGAGTAACGGCTCGGTCATCACGGCAATCCTGCGCAAATTGTCTGGGCCAGTCTGAGATAGCTGTTGCAGACGCTCTCCAGAAAAACCAACAACTGCCGCCGCGAGCATCAAGGGCAATAAGCTGACGTAAGCTTAGCCTACCGTCGCTTTTTGCAAGTTTTTGCTGTGAAGGCTTTGTTAGCCTCTTACAGTCGTTGAATGGCTACTTTCGAATCCTGGAAGAGGAGGGGCGGCATGCAGCAATTTACGGGTGGTTGTCTGTGTGGCGATGTCCGGCTTGTGGCGTCGGGGCAACCTTATCGGGTAGGCCTTTGCCACTGCCTGGACTGTCGCAAGCATCACGGGGCGCTCTTTTACGCCTCGGCGATATTCCCCGAGGACGCGGTGACGATCGAGGGCGAAACCCGGGACTACGCCGGGCGGCATTTCTGCCCTCGCTGTGGCTCGTCGGTGTTTGCCCGTAGCGATGACGAAATTGAAGTGAACCTGGGTTCATTCGATGCGCCCGACCAGTTCATGCCCACCTACGAAAGCTGGACGGTGCGTCGCGAGGCCTGGTTACCGGAGTTCCCGCTTGCTCGGCACTATAAGAGGGATCGAGAGGGCAGCGGTCGTCTGTAGGAGCTGGCTTGCCAGCGAAGGCGGCGTATCAGCCACCCGTGATGTTGGATGTGCCGGCCTCATCGCTGGCAAGCCAGCTCCTACAGTTGCCCGCAGCGCACACAAAAGCTGTGTATGGCACAAATTCCCTGTAGGAGCTGGCTTGCCAGCGAAGGCGGCGTATCAGTCACCCGTGATGTTGGATGTGCCGGCCTCATCGCTGGCAAGCCAGCTCCTACAGGTGCCCGCAGCGCACACAAAAGCTGTGTATGGCACAAATCCTGTAGGAGCTGGCTTGTCGGGTCGCCGCATCGCAGCGAAAGCGGCATATCAGTCACCCGTGATTTTGGGAGGTGTCCGTTAGGCGACATCTCCTGGCTTATTAGCGTTAGCCGGCAATCGGCCGGCGCGCTAGAGTGGTCTCAACGCTCCCGGCCGCCTGGATAACCCTCATGACCCGCCCCCGTTTCTTGCCCGACAACTTCACCCTGACCCTGGTCGGCGTGGTCCTGCTCGCCAGCCTGCTGCCCGCCAGTGGCCAGGTGGCCGTAGGCTTCGGCTGGTTGACCAACAGCGCCATCGCCCTGCTGTTTTTCCTCCACGGCGCCAAACTGTCCCGCGAATCGATCATTGCCGGTGCCGGCCACTGGCGCCTGCACTTGCTGGTGTTCGGCCTGACCTTCGTCCTGTTCCCGCTGCTCGGCCTGGCGCTCAAGCCCTTGCTGTCACCGATGATCGGCGCCGACCTGTACATGGGCATGCTCTACCTCTGCGCACTGCCGGCCACAGTGCAGTCGGCGATTGCCTTTACCTCCCTGGCGCGAGGCAACATCCCGGCTGCGATTTGCAGCGCGGCGGCGTCCAGTCTGTTCGGGATCTTCCTCACGCCTTTGCTGGTGACCTTGCTGCTGGACGTGCACGGCGATGGGGGCTCGACCCTCGATGCGATCGTGAAGATCAGCGTGCAGTTGTTGCTGCCCTTCATTGCCGGGCAGATCGCGCGGCGCTGGATCGGCGCCTGGGTGGCGCGCAACAAGAGCTGGCTGAAATTTGTCGATCAGGGCTCGATCCTGCTGGTGGTGTACGGTGCTTTCAGCGAAGCGGTGATCGAAGGCATCTGGCACCAGATCCCGTTGCGCGACCTGGCCGGGCTGGTGGTCGCCTGCTGCGTGGTGCTGGGGCTGGTGCTGGTGGCCTCCACCGTGCTGGGCAAGGCCTTGGGTTTCAATCAGCAAGACCGCATCACCATCCTCTTCTGTGGCTCGAAGAAAAGCCTGGCCACGGGCGTGCCGATGGCCCAGGTGCTGTTCGCCGGCAGCACCATCGGCGTGTTGATCCTGCCGCTGATGCTGTTCCATCAGATCCAGCTGATGGTCTGCGCGGTGCTTGCCCAGCGCTTCGCCAATCGCCCGGAATCGGTGCCCGAACTGATGGGGCAGGTCGATCCTTGATGGTAAGTCGCTGTTTTAAAATAAAATAATTTAGCGAGGGGGTTCCCAGGCGGCAAGAATGTTGGTAAATTGCCGCCCATTCCTGCTGAGGGCATTCCCCGGCTCTCCAGGCAGCAGCTACAGGGGCGTCGCCAAGCGGTAAGGCAGCAGGTTTTGATCCTGCCATGCGTTGGTTCGAATCCAGCCGCCCCTGCCATATTTCTGATAAGCAGCACTCGCGCACTTCGCGGGTGCTGCTTATTGCATTCTGTTCATCCCCTCCGTAACAAAACACCTTCCCACGGCACAACCTCCTTTGCAGGTTCGTTCCTCGATCCCGTCTGCGCGTGATGGCGAGTGGATATCTGCAAGAAGCCGATTATGCTCAATGAAACCTTGCAGCGATGCGAGGCCGTCAGCCTGTGTGCATGCTTTGCGCAATCCGTAATCCAATGACATCAGCCCCAGGGCCAGGGTGCGGCAACAAGAAGGTAGTGGGGTACTCCGGCCTATAACAAGAGAAAGACGGAGACGACTCATGGCCGCAATCGATAACACCACCGCGGGCAACACGCCTCACCACGGCATCACCAAGGAGGAGCGCAAGGTTATTTTTGCCTCGTCCCTGGGCACCGTGTTCGAATGGTACGACTTCTACCTTTATGGCTCCCTCGCCGCGATCATTGCCAAGCACTTTTTCGCCGGCGTCAACGAGACCACGTCCTTCATCTTTGCCTTGCTCGCGTTCGCCGCCGGCTTCGCCGTACGCCCCTTCGGTGCCATCGTGTTCGGTCGACTGGGTGACATGATCGGGCGCAAGCACACCTTCCTGATCACCATCGTGATCATGGGTGTCTCCACGGCGATCGTCGGCTTCCTGCCCGGTTACGCGACCATCGGCGTGGCCGCGCCGATCATCCTGATCACCCTGCGCCTGTTGCAAGGCCTGGCCCTGGGTGGCGAGTACGGCGGTGCGGCGACCTACGTAGCCGAACATGCCCCCAAAGGCAAGCGCGGCTATTTCACCTCGTGGATCCAGACCACCGCGACCCTCGGCCTGTTCCTTTCGCTGCTGGTGATCCTCGCCTGTCGCACGGTGCTTGGCACCGAAGCGTTCGAAGCCTGGGGCTGGCGGATTCCCTTCCTGCTGTCGATCCTGCTGCTGATCGTTTCGGTGTACATCCGCCTGCAGCTCAGTGAATCACCGGTGTTCCTGAAAATGAAGGCCGAGGGCAAGTCCTCCAAGGCGCCGCTGACCGAATCCTTCGCCCGCTGGGACAACCTCAAGATCGTGATCATGGCGCTGCTCGGCGGTACCGCCGGCCAGGCCGTCGTCTGGTACACCGGGCAGTTCTACGCGTTGTTCTTCCTGCTGCAGACGCTCAAGATCGACGCGCAGACGGCCAACCTGCTGATCGCCGGTTCGCTGCTGATCGGCACGCCGTTCTTCGTCATCTTCGGGAGCCTGTCCGACCGCATCGGGCGCAAGGGCATCATCATGGCCGGCTGCATCCTCGCGGCGCTGACCTACTTCCCGATCTTCCATGCGTTGACGCAGTACGGTAACCCCGACGTGTTCATCGCACAGGAGAAGAACCCGGTCACGGTGATCGCCGATCCAGACCAGTGCTCGTTCCAGTTCGACCCGGTGGGCAAGGCCAAATTCACCAGCTCCTGCGACCTGGCCAAGACCGTGTTGGCAAAACGGGCCATACCCTACAAGAACGAGAAGGCCGCCCCGGGCACTGTCGCGCAGGTTCGCATCGGCGACAAAGTGATCCCCAGCTTCGAAGGCACCGGCATGCCGGCCGCCGACTTCAAGACCCGCAACGACGCCTTCGTCGCGGCCCTGGGCACCTCCCTCAAGGAAGCCGGCTACCCCGAGAAGGCCGACCCGGCCAAGACCAACTACCCGATGGTGCTGCTGCTCCTGACCATCCTGGTGATCTACGTGACCATGGTCTACGGCCCGATCGCCGCCTGGCTGGTGGAACTCTTCCCGGCGCGTATCCGCTACACCTCGATGTCACTGCCATACCACATCGGCAACGGCTGGTTCGGCGGCTTCCTGCCGACGGTGGCCTTCGCCATGGTCGCGGCCACGGGCGATATCTACTACGGGCTGTGGTACCCGATCGTCATCGCGGTGATGACGGCGATCCTGGGTATCTTCTTCATGCCGGAAACCAAGGATCGGGAGATTCATCACACTTGAAATCTGTTGGAGCCAGCGGCGCGGCTGTCCGCCGCCCGCTCGCTCCTTCAGCCAAGGCGTAGGAAATCGCCTTCTGATATTCACTCTGTAGGAGCTGCCGCAGGCTGCGATCCTTTGATCTTTTGCTAGCCTGTTTGGCGTCTATCGAGGCTGTTCTTGATTCAATGCGTTTGCCCAGTGCTCGAATCACCTTGGCGAACGATAATCGCATTGTCCTTGCTGATTGTTTGCTGGAGGTTTTGGCCGGTGACTTCCCTGACCTGTCCGTCGTGTGCGTACGTTACTTCGACATGGCCGCCACCAACAAAATCCATGCGAAAAATACGCGTATGATTCTGTGTTCGCACAGCAAATGATTCGATCTCAGACAAGTTCCTGATCCCTATTGACTTAGGGACAAGATTTTCGATGGTCACACTACCATCCCGCATGACCATCGTTGCCCCGTCCGGACGAGTGACTTTCATGCCGCCCTCAATTTTTTCGATGACGTGACCATAAACCTGACCGCCAAGGACGTTATTTTCGTCGTCTAGGTGAAGTACGCTTTTACCCGCTGGCACCTCTGTTTCCGGCGTATGTATCTCGAACGTTATTTTATCGTCTGCTTCATGCTTGCTCATTATGCTGCTCCTTTTTAGTTGCCGGAATTGGCGGTGTTGTTTCTAAGGTGTGAGTCGTGCGTGTTACCAGTTGCACCCTGCCCATCAGGAAATACTCAGGCTTCTCCGAACAATATCCATTTGATATTTTCCTCTTCGACGATCACTCGGTCGGCGAGCAAGAAGCGGCTGTGGTGCCTTTGGATTTTTACTGTTGGCAGGATTTCGCCCTTCTCGAAACGGCGAATTTGTGCACCTTCGAGGCGCGAGAAAAACTGGTTACCTATATCGGCTTTCCAGTAGCCAGACTGCGGGCAGGCTTGGCCGCTGTTGCAGGTCGGCCTGGGGGAAGTAGCCTGGATGAAGCCGGGAGAATCCGGCAGCGGTCGGCCGGTGGCAGGATCGAGGGCTTTGGCCTTGGCCAAATTAAGAATCAGCGCTTCACTGGGTTTTTCTGGTGGGATGTTTGCCAGGCGTTCTTCCAGCCATTGCAGCTTGCCGTCCCAGGCGGGCAACTCGGCGGGTGGCAGCGGGACGATCTCGTTGATCTCGGGGACTTTGGGATTGGCGTAGGAGTAGTCCGAGAGGATTTTCCAGATTTTTTTGTAGCGATCGGCGCGTTCGAGGTCTTCTTGTTGGCCCAGGTAGTACAGCCGATCATCCGGCTCCGGACCACGGAAGCCCTCGGTCAAAAAAGAAGCCGAAGTACTATCACCGGCAGCTGCCCCAAGTTGGAATGCTTCGAGTGCCTCTTGAAAATGCCCATCTATCGACAAATCAACACCGAGTGCTCCTGCAGCTTTACCGTTTCCTTGCTCCCCAGCACAACGGCGCATTAGCCGGGCAACGTCCGGGGCAATGTTGATCGGCGCTAACTTGTCGGCGATATATGTCTGGCCTTGTGCATTCCCTTGATCGGCGGACTTGCGGTAGTAACGCAACGCCATTTCGTGATCCTGCTGCAACCCGGCCGAACCATGCTGCAGAAAAATGCCGACAAAGTAATATCCCGCTCCCACGCCCGCGTCGATCAGTTGCTCACTCATGCGCAAATGCTCTTCACCACGGAGTTTGAAGAAACCGCGCATCGCACCGTTCTGCAGATTGATATTGGCCTTGTAGTGTCCGTTCTCACTGGCGATGCGGTATAGACGTTCGATCTCTCCATCGACAGTCTTGTCCTGTTTGAGTTGGTTATTCTTTTGCAACCAGCGCGCGTAGCGGAATAGCACATCGGCCTCCGCGGGAGCCTCAGGTATCTGCTCGTGCACACAGTTAAAAGCCATCCTGGCCTTGGCTTCAGTTAAAGGGTTCAAGGGCATTTTCTCGGTCGAAGAAGAAGGAGGGTTACTGGTGTCGCAGGCAACCAGCAGCAGGCATGAAAGCAAAAAGAGCCGTCGCATCAGTCGAGATCCGACAGGTCGGATTTGCCGAAATAGAACTCGACGAGGGGGGCGTAGGGAGTCAATTCTTTGGATTGAAGACCTTTATTTCGATTGATGATGTCTTGCCAGGCTTTGAACGCCTCCTGTGGGTCATCCTGCGCACCCTTTTTATCCGTATGCATCTCCCACAACCGTCGCCGCAACCCCTGCGTCACACTTGCCCACTCATGCGCAATATTCAGCTCGCTATCCACCTGCATGCTGCGGGTATTGATGTTGGCCGAGCCGTGGGTGGTAAACACGTCGTCGACGATCATCAACTTGGAGTGGATGTACACCGGCATCCAGTCCTTGCCCGCTGGTGAGTCGGGGGCCACCAGTGAGCACACATGAACTTTCAGGCCGGAGAGTTCCGGAAGTTGGGCAAATGTTTCACCCTCGATTGCCTCGATTTGGCGCTCGAGTTCGGCTTTGCGCCAATCGTTGTGCCAGGCCTTGCTCCGCTGATCTTCCTTGGCCTTTTCGCTGAGATCGGTTCCGCCCAATGCGTCGGTGAGATTCGTCAGCGTGATCAGGGCATGCCGTTCAATACGTTCGCTAAGACCGGATTTCTGTGCGGCAGCTTCAGCTTTTGCCTTTTCAATACGCCGTAACTTGGTGATTGCAGGCATGGTATGGCCACGCCCAAGGCTTTCGAGCATGCGCTGGGTGTTTACAGTGCCGGAGCCTATGCCACCCTCACTGGCATTGGTGATCACAAACAGGTGCAAGTGCCCATGAATGGCGGGGTCACGCCCGGCCTTGGTCTGACCGGCGGCGACGGCCTTGATCAATTCGGCCAGGGGCGGCCATCGGAAATACTGGTTTTCGATGTAGATGAACTGGGTCGCGTTGTTGACGGCTTGCAGGTAAAGCTTCTCGATATCGCGTTTACTCTCCTGGGCCTGGGTGCGCAGGATCTGTGCGATTTGGCGGGTAGCTTGCGGGGTGCATTGCAGTAGCGGCCCCACTTGCATGGCTTGGCGTGAGTCGAGCAAATTCTCGCCGGTTTCCTTGCGCCAGGCGGTGGCAAAGTTGTGGTGCAGGTGTTCCAAGATCGGTCCGCTGACCTGACTTGAAATGTCCTGCCGTGGAGTATCGCCTCGCGGACCCTTGTTGGGGGCGGGCTTGGTGTTCTTGTCACGGTTCAGTGCCGAATGGTCATCGGTGTCCCAGTACTCGTCGAGCATGTTGTGACCCATCACGAAACCAACGGCACGGTCTGGCAGTTCATAATCAACGAGGACGGTTTTTTGGTGATGGGTCGCTGTTGCCGTCAGGACGAATTGCGTGGTGGCACTGATCTTCGGGTCGAGACTTTTGTACATCGCCTGATGGGCTATTTCAGCCCTTTCAAACACGCTGAAACCGCGACTGACGAACACTGGAGTGCTGCGAGCTGCCACATGCGCCGCGGCTATGCTGTCGGCAAGCGAACAGTTGGCAAACCACTGGCGGTCATAAGCGTATTGTTCATCCGTGGAGGGTTGCATCTCCCGATCGTAGTATCGGAATGGGCCTTTTCCGGGCAGGTTGGCTTCTCCGGCTTTGCCTGCCGTATTGAATGGCATCTCCCATCCGAGTATCCGGACCTTGACGCCTTCCCGAGCCATGGCCATCAGTAATTCACCGATGCGCGGCGATATGCCGTCGCGAATGAAATACATCGACGGCTGAAACCCCCAACAGATGATGTCGATAGTTGCCTGGGCCTTTGAAATGGCCAGGTGCACAGCCCGAAACGTTTCTTCCCCATTGATCAACGGCTGGTAAGTTGCCATCGCGGGAGGGTATTCGGTATTGCGCACATACCAGGGCGGAGTACAGGTCACCTCTTGGGTATGCTGGAGTGCGACCGGTGTCACGATCTCGTATTGGCTCATTGTGTTTTCCCTTCCTGCTCTTTGATTCCTTCCATCACCGAGGCATACAGGCCTCGGTGATCCGTGTGCGATGTGGGTTGGCTTACCTCGTCGTGGACTCGAGAGGGGTGGTTGTGCAATCCGCGATTAGCCAGGTGCGCCTGATCGGAATTGCGGTAATCGGTAGGAACCGGGATCTGGTAGGTCACACCGTTAGCCATGACCAACCGGTAGCCGCGTGTCACGACCTGATGATCGATCAGGATTTGCCCGGAAGCGTCCAGCACGCCTTGTTTGAGTTCGGCACCGTCGGCGTAAAGCGTGTAGGGCATACCCGCCCAGACACGGCGGTTGGCATTGGGGGTTTGCGCTACGTTGAATCGCAGCGTTTGTTTTGACAGGCTTTGCGGGTAATCCGGATGCGTAGCGGTCATGCTGGCCGGGCCGCTAAAGGCGAATTGCGCGGCCTTGACCTTGTGGTCGCCCGCCGTCCCCGATTCGATGCCGCTCGCATCCAGGGTGAGATAGCTGCCGCCGCCATTCAGATTGATTTTTTTCTTGGCGGTGATGCGGATTTCGTCTTCGGTGCTGGTGATGTCCAAGCCAAGACGGGCGATTAGCTCCAGCGCATTGTTTTGCGCCTGGACACTCACCGGGCCCTGATTGGCAATCAGCTTCATCCCTAGCTTGCGCACAAACAGGCTAAATCCCTGGCCCACACCCATGAACAAGCGCTTGACCACGCCGATATCGGCTTCGCCACCGGCGTTGAACATCAGGTTGTCCTGCGCCGCCAGTTGCAGGTGTTTGCCACTGGTGAGGGCGATGCCCTGGGGCGCGCTGAGCAGCAGAACCGAGGCCTTGAGCTGCTCCAGGTCCTGGCGCAGCAGGTTCAGTTGCGCGGTGACATCCGCCGGGTCGGCCTTGGCAGCCTGGGCGTCAACCGAGAGTTTTCGCAGTTGTTCGCCAGCCTGCTGCAGACGCTCGAGGGCGGGGCTCATCTCCAGCACCTGACCTTGGGCCTTGGCCTGCTCATCGGCACTGATGAACAATCCTTTGCCTGCCCGGATGGCGCCGTGCCCATCCGTGCGCAACTCAAACCCTTCCCCCCGCTTCTGCTTCTTGGCATCCACCAGATGCCCCAGGTTCAACTGACTCTTGCCACTGTGCTCAGTACTGAGCTTGACATGCTCTTCCCCGCGGTTGTCCTCCATCCGCAGCTTGTTGTTCGCCGGGGTGCGCAGCACGTTGCGTTTGTAGTTGCGCAGGGTCACGTGGTCCGGGTGATCGCTGTCGTGCAGGGCGTGGGCGATGTAGGGGCGGTCGGGGTCGCCCTGTTCGAAGGCGATGGCCACTTCGGTGCCGCAGATCAGCGGCAGGTGCAGGCCATGGGTGTCGCCGGCGTAGGGGCGTGCCTGGCGGAGCCACATGCTTTCCTGGCCGAGCTTCCAGGGGTCGCGATCGAAGAGGAAGTTGACCTTGTAGCGGCCTTCGAGGTCGATTTCGGCGTAGGGGTCGTTGGCTTTGCCGCTGGTGACGCGGGCCGGCAGGGTGCCGGCGACGATCGGTTT
>NZ_JAXDEQ010000055.1:0-36454 GCF_035065025.1 Pseudomonas sp. YuFO8
CTGCCACCGTGGCGCATTGACGCCTCGGCTGGGGCGAGTCCATCCAATTACAGGTATTGCGTTATCAGGTTGAAATGAAAAAGCCCCGCCTCTGTGCCAGAGAGCGGGGCTTTTTTGCTTCGGGCGAGGGGTTCAGGCTCGCCGCACGTCATCAGAAGCGGTAGGTCGCACCGACACCGAAACCGTTCGCCCAGTTTTCATACTTGGCGCTGTAGTTCTGACGGCCATTGTTGTCGTTGACCTTGACCGACTCTTCACGCAGATACGAGTACGCCAAGTCGATGGTCAGGTCGTCGGTCGGGCTCCAGCCGGCGCCCAGGCTGAAAATCGTGCGATCGCCAGTCGGGATGCGTGGGGAGCGGTTTTCGTTGTTGGTTGGCGACTGGTCAACCGACAGACCGGTACGCAGTACCCACTGCTTGTTCAGCTGGTACGAAGCACCGATTGCGTGAGCCCAGGTGTCATGCCAGTTCTGCTCTTCAGTGATGGTGCCGAACGCTGGGTTCAAAGGAGCAGGCACGCCACTGTTCTCGACGGAGATTTCTTTCAGGCGGCTCCAGCGAGTCCAGGTGCTGCCTGCGTACAGGGTCCACTGGTCGTCCAGCTGATGAGTGACCGAAAAGTCCACGGACTCAGGGGTGGTAATGTCCAGCGAAGCATCAAACTTCTGTTGACCCAGTGGGCCGAGCGGGCTGTAGCTGAGCTTGGTGTCACCGTCGAGCTTGTATTTCACTTTCGAGTGATAGGTCAAGCCGACGCGAGTGGAGTCGGTGGCTTGAACCAGGATACCGATGTTGTAGCCCAGCGCAGTGTCGTCACCCTTGATTTTGACTTCACCGTCCGGTGCGGCCGGATTCGGGCTCAGCGACAGGTTCGATTCCAGCTTGCCGTCGATACGGTTGATGGTCGGGCCGAAACCGATCGACACCTTGTCGTTGAAGGCATAGCTGACGGTTGGCTGGAGGGTGATGATTTGCACTTCGCTCTTGCTGCCGAAGTAACGGCCGGCAAAGCCGTTCTCGTAGTCGGTCACCAGGCCGAATGGAGCGTAGACGCCGAAACCGACCGCCCACTGGTCATCGATAGGCTTGACGTAATAGCCCATCGGCACGCCCATGAAAGGGACCATGTCACCTTTGTTGGTGCCGCCATTGCGGGCGCTGGCATCACTGATGTCAGTGTGCGCGTCGATGAATGCAACGCCGCCGGTCACTTGCTCGCGCTTGAGGCGAGACATGCCGGCAGGGTTGCCAACAACTGTGGATGCGTCGTCGGCAGAAGAAGATCGCCCGGCAAAACCTGTCCCCATCCCGCTGATGCTTTGTTCGTTGAGGGCAAAGCCACTTGCGAAGATCTGGGTGGATGCCAAGGCAACGGCGAGGCTAATGGTGGTTTTGAGCATTACTTTTTTCATTATTAGAACTCCTGGTGATCACCGGGGCGAAAATTACCAACATTTTCGTCCCAGCGCCATAGGCTGTAATGCTTGATTTAGAGCGGTTTTGTAGGACAATCCGACCAAATTCGCTACCAGTTGAGCGATTTTGGATCCAGAGGTTTCAGCAGGCGACCTGATTCAGCGGTGATACACAGGTTTGCCAGGCGCAGGTGAAGTCTCTCAGGCGTCCCTGGGGCTGGAAGGTCTGGCGCCAGATTCGCGCCATGCCCAGCAGGTCGTCGGCTTCGGGGAGGGGGGTGTTCTGTTCTTCGACCAGCAGCCAGGCGATGGCAGTGGCGTAACGCAGGTTGACGGTCAATTCCAGGTGCGGGCCGCTGAGGAAGGCATGCTGGCTGGCCAGGCCACGAACCAGGCTCGCGCGTTCCGGATCGAGTGCCAGGTAGTGGTCCCAAAGTGCCTGGTGGCGGGGTTCGGCGATTCGGTACAGGCCGTGTCCACGGCGGTCATGCTGGGCGGAACCAAGGGCTGACTGGCTGGCGGCGATGCCTAGCAGCAGGGATTCGGCGGTTGCGCTATGGCGTCCAAGGTAGATCAAGGTCGGACGGATCACATAACGGCACAGTTCGCTGGCAGCGATACCCATAAAACCCTCGATACATCAATTTGGCGACGAACCTGAAAGGCTTTGGCAGCGGTGAATCGACTCAGGCTCGTCGGAAGCGGAACAGGCCGCTTGAGTTGAAGTCTAGTGTCATATTCACCGCGTAAAGGACTGTTTTTAAAATATTTCCGCTGGCGAGTTATAAACCTTATATCTATCCGTGCTTAGTCGCCATGAAACGTCGGGCAACAAAAAGCCCCGCTTTTCGGGCGGGGCTTCTGGTGTTTCAGTCGTGCTGGCGCTTCAGGCCACCAAGGCCTGGCGCGTACGCTCGATCACCGCCTGCAGCGGCTCGGCGCTGGAGTACTGGTCGGGGTACAGGCGTTCGCTGTGACGGGCGATGCCGTGTTCGTTGACCAGGGTGAAGCTGAAACAGCCTTTGCGAGCGGCCATGATCAGGCAGTTCATTGGTGCAAAAGCGTTGGTGAGGGTGCGGATGGCATCCTGAGTGTGGATTTGAGTAGACATAGTCATTGGGTGTTCCTACAAGCGACACGGATAAGAGCCGTGCAAAATTAAAACGTTCCAGTGACGACGACCACCGTTGGTCGAACGAAGAACCCGACTGGAACAAAGCAGCCAGTTTGAAGCGCTAAAAATTGGCGCGCTTGGGCTGGCAGGTAGGTACTTAGGAGGGCAGGCAGCACATCGAGGGCAAAGGTTCTGGGCCCGGGGTGAAGATCCTGATCAATTTGCAGGCTGGTTCGGTCAGAGTAAGTGAGCCTGGCAACACCCTTTGCATTCGATTCAAAGGCTGTGTTGGCGCAAGATTTACCTGGAAACCATCGAGGTGGTCGATCCCGCTTGTTCGGTGGCAGCTTCCTGTTGGAAGGCTGTTCCGGGGGGATTTGTTCGACCAGAATTGACTTTCAGCTTGGTACTAACGCCGCGGATACTAACGGATCGAACAGGCAAAGGGAAGGGTGTTGGCAAAAAAACTCTGATGCCGGCTCATCTTCATGGTCCGCCGACGGCTTGGCGATACCGGGAAGCTGCCCTGTCATCGCCCGGAAAACGACCGGCGGTCATCCTCATTCGACCCGTCGCAAGCGGCCTGGGACGCGGGTTTAACGGGGGTTATCCCCAACATTCGATGAAAAACGCGCCGAAAATGCACAGCGATATAACCGTCGCGAAGGTAGTTGTGCACATTAGTTGCGCGGACTGTCACGGCGCTGTCATCCAGCCTTCAAGCGCAGTGGGTGCCTGTAACCAAAATTTAAGTCAATGAAAAACATCGCTTTTTTTAACTGGTGAAAAAATCGTCAGTTTGACTGCAGGCCCCGTTCCATAAGCCTTTGCGCGAGTTCAATGGCGGTTGTCCACTGAGTTATCCACAGCTTCTGTGGATTGTCCCGAGCGCTTGCTCTAGGACGGGCGTGCCGGGTTTTTTTTCGGCTTTACCTGTAAGAAAAAGAGAGTAGAGTGGCGCGCCTTCCGATCTGCCCACAGTGCTTTATGAAGTTTCGTACACCACCTACTTCCTCCTCCGACAAATCGTCCACGGTTGCCTCACCCAAGCGCTTTTCGATGCGGGTGGCCGAGTGGCTGCTGGACAGCCCGCGCCTGGGCGAAAGCCCGAACGTCAAACACATCGCCGGCCGCTTGCTCAAGCAACCGGCCCGTGAAGGCGTCGTCGCCGCACAGAGCCGTTTGGGGCAGCTGATGTGCCGTGAGTGCGGCAATGCCCGGGATCGCCGGATTGGCCAGGATCTCTTGCGCCAGGCGGCGCGTGCAGGGGACTTGCGCGCACAACAGGAACTGGGCCTGATCGAAGACTGAGCTGTCCAAGACCTGACGCCTTGGTTAACCTTCAGGCTTATTTCAATGGCAGGAGTGGCTATGGCTATGGACTTGACCAGCGCATTGCTGGGGCTGGCGGGTGCGGCGCTGCCGTTGCTGGTGTTGGCCTGGCAGCTGCAGCGCCGGGCGAGCACCGCCCAGGCCCAGGCGGCGCTGCTGGAAGAGCGCCTGGCCATGGCGAATCTGGCGCAGGATGGCCTGAATGCGCAGCTCGAGGCCTGTCGCGATGAAGTCGCCGATCTCGGCCAGGCCAACGCTGCCAAACAGGCGGACCTCGCCGCCGTGCGGCGTGAGGTCGAGCTGCTGCAGATCGAGCGTGACGATGCCCGCGATGCGGCCCATGCCTGGAACATCGAACGCGCTGGCAAAGACGTCGAATTGCGCCGCCTCGACGCCCAGGCCGCGTCCCTCAAGGCCGAGCTGCGTGAGCAGCAGGAAAGCCATCAGCAGCGCCTCAACGACCTGCAGGGCTCGCGAGACGAGCTGCGTGCGCAGTTCGCCGAGCTGGCGGGGAAAATCTTCGATGAGCGCGAGCAGCGGTTTGCCGAAACCAGTCAGCAGCGCCTGGGACAATTGCTCGATCCGTTGAAGGAGCGCATCCAGTCTTTTGAAAAGCGCGTCGAGGAAAGTTATCAGGCCGAAGCCCGGGAGCGTTTCTCCCTGGCCAAGGAGCTGGAGCGCCTGCAACAACTCAATCTGCGCCTGAGCGACGAAGCCACCAACCTGACCCGGGCCCTGAAAGGGCAGAAAACCCAAGGCAACTGGGGCGAGTTGATCCTCGAGCGCGTGCTGGAGCATGCCGGGCTCGAGAAGGGCCGCGAGTACCAGACCCAGGTCAATCTCAAGGGCCCTGACGGCGAGCGTTTCCAGCCCGACGTGATCATCTACCTGCCGGGCGACAAACAGGTGGTGGTCGACTCCAAGGTCAGCCTGACGGCCTATCAGCAATACGTAGCGGCCGAAGACGACGCCATCGGCCAGATCGCCATCAAGCAGCACGTGCTGTCCTTGCGTAATCACGTCAAAGGCCTGGCCGGCAAGGACTACAAGCGTCTCGACGGCTTGCACAGCCTGGATTTCGTCTTGCTGTTCGTGCCGATCGAAGCGGCGTTTTCCGCCGCGTTGCAGGCCGAGCCGACGCTGTTCCAGGAAGCCTTCGACCGCAACATCGTGATCGTCAGCCCGACCACGCTGCTGGCGACCCTGCGGGTCATCGACAGCCTGTGGAAGCAGGAGCGGCAAAGCCAGAACGCCCGGGAAATCGCCGAGCGGGCCGGGTGGCTGTACGACAAGTTCGTGCTGTTCATCCAGGACCTGGACGAAGTCGGCAATCGCCTGCAGCAACTGGACAAGGCCTACAGCTCGGCGCGCAACAAGCTGACAGAAGGTCGCGGCAACCTGGTCAGCCGCAGCGAGCAGCTCAAGCTGCTGGGTGCGCGGGCGAGCAAGAGTCTGCCGGCGGATTTGCTGGAGCGGGCAATGACCGATGTGGATGGGTTGGTCGAGTTGCCGGAATAAAACATCAAAAGATCGCAGCCTTCGGCAGCTCCTACAGGGCAGAGATCTCTGTTGTTACAACGGCAAATGCCGACTCAACAACGCCCGCAACGCCGCCGGTTTCACCGGTTTGGCCAGGTAGTCGAGCCCCGCCGCGTGTACCTGGGCCATGGTCTCGGGTCGGCCGTCGGCGCTGATCACCACGCCGGGCACCGGCTCGCCCAGGCGGGTGCGCAGCCAGGCCATCAACTCGGTGCCGGTTTCGCCATCGTCCAGGTGGTAATCCACCAGCGCCAGTTGCGGGCGCAACCCATCGCCGAGCAGCGCCATGCACTCCTGGCGGTTACGCGCGGTCCACACCTGGCACCCCCAGCGGGTGAGCAGGCTGTTCATGCCGATCAGGATGCTGTCTTCATTGTCGACGCACAGCACGTGGGCGCCGCTGGGCAACTTGCCATTGAGTTCGGCCGCCTTGGCCGGCAGCGCAGCTTGCGCGCGGGCCAGGGGCACGCTGACGCTGAACACGCTGCCGCGCCCCGGCCACGAGCGCACGCGCAACTTGTGCCCCAATACGCGACAGAGTCCGTCGGCGATCGCCAGCCCCAGCCCAAGACCTTTCTCGGCGCGGGTCTGGTGGCTGTCCAGGCGTTTGAATTCTTCGAAGATCACCTGTTGCTTGTCTTCCGGAATGCCGGGCCCACGGTCCCAGACTTCCAGGCACAACTCACCCTGGCGACGGCGCACGCCCAGCAGTATCGGCCCTTTGGCATAGCGGAAAGCGTTGGTCAGGAAGTTCTGCAGGATGCGCCGCAACAGCTTGATGTCGCTGTCGATGCGCAACTTACTGCTCCTGACGCGAAACTCCAGCCCCTGGTCCCGCGCCAGCGCCTTGAACTCGGCACCGAGAGTGTCGAACAGCTCATTGAGCGCGAACGGCTTGGCATCCGGATTGATCTTGCCGTTTTCCAGGCGGGAAATATCCAGCAGATCGCTGATCAGGTCTTCGGCCGAACGCAGCGAACTGTCCAGGTGCTGGACCAGTTTTTGCGCCTCGGTGGACAGGCCGTCGTCCTGGTGGGAAAGGGCGGCGGAGAACAGGCGCGCGGCGTTCAACGGTTGCATGAGGTCATGGCTCACGGCCGCGAGGAACCGGGTTTTCGACTGGTTCGCGGCCTCGGCGGTGCCCTTGGCCTCGGTCAGTGCCACGTTGAGTTGCGACAGCTCGTGGGTGCGCTCGGTGACGCGCTGTTCCAGGCCCTCGTTGGCTTCGGTCAGCGCCTGCTCGGCTTCGCGGAACGCGGTAATGTCGGTGAAACTCATGACGAAGCCGCCACCGGGCATCGGGTTGCCGATCAGCTCGATCACCCGGCCGTTGGGGAACAGCCGTTCGGAGGTGTGGGCGCGGCCCTGGCGCATCCAGTGCAGGCGGCGGGCGACGTGCACTTCCGCTTCACCGGGGCCACATAAACCGCGCTCGGCGTTGTGGCGGATGATGTCGGCAATCGGCCGGCCGACGCTGATCAGGCCATCCGGGTAGTTGAACAGCTCCAGGTAGCGACGGTTCCAGGCCACCAGTTTCAGCGACTGGTCGACCACGCTGATGCCCTGGGTGATGTTCTCGATCGCCCCTTGCAGCAGCGCGCGGTTGAACTGCAGCACTTCCGAGGCTTCGTCGGCGATGCGCACCACGTCCTCAAGCTGCATTTCCCGGCCTTCAATGGCGGCTTTTACCACCGCGCGAGTCGATGAGGCCCCCAGCACACCGGCGAGCAGGCGTTCGGTGTGGGCGATCCATTCACCGTCGGCGTTCTGGTTCGGATTGAAGCCTTTGCCCTGGCGGTAGGCAAAACGGATGAAGCTCTGCCGGGCGCGTTCTTCGCCGACGAAGCGTGCGGCCAGTTGCAGCAGATCGTTGATCTGTACCGCGAGCATCGAGCGGGCGCTGGGCCGGGCGCTGATTTCCTGGCCGATGAAGCGGCCGGCCTGCCAGTGCTCCGACACGCGGGTGCGAGACAGCACCGAGACCCAGGCGAACAGCGTGAAGTTACCGGCCAGGGACAGCACCACGCCCTGGGTCAGCGGGGTGATCGGCAGGTTCAGCGGGTTGCTGTGCAGCCAAGCCAGGCCCGGGAAGCTGTTCAGGGACAAGCCGAGGCTGTGGGCGGCGATCGGCAGGATCAGCGTGTAGAACCACAGGAATGTACCGGCGGCGAGGCCGGCGAATACGCCGCGGCGGTTGGCCTGTTTCCAGTACAGAGCGCCGAGCATCGCCGGCGCCAGTTGCGTCACGGCAGCGAAGGCGATCTGGCCGATGGTCGCCAGGCTGGCGGTCGATCCCAGCAGGCGATAACTGACGTAGGCCAGGAGCAGGATGACCACGATGCTGACCCGGCGCACCGACAGCATCCACTGGCGGAACACCTCGAACGGGCGCTCGGCATTGTTGCGGCGCAGCAGCCAGGGCAACAGCATGTCGTTGGAGACCATGGTCGACAGCGCCACGCTGGCCACGATCACCATGCCGGTGGCCGCCGATGCGCCGCCGATGAAGGCCAGTAGCGCCAGGGCAGGATGCGCCTGGGCCAAGGGCAGGCTGATCACGAAGGAGTCGGGCAACACCGAACTGGGCAGCAACATCTGCCCCGCCAGCGCGATCGGCACGACGAACAGGGCTGCCAGGGCCAGGTAGGCCGGGAACACCCATTTGGCCAGGCGCAGATCCTGCGGGTCGATGTTCTCGACCACGGTGACGTGGAACTGCCGCGGCAGGCAGATGATCGCCATCATCGCCACGCCGGTCTGCACCACCATGGATGGCCAGTTGATGGTTTCCTTCCAGTATTCTTCGAGGCGCGGGGCGAGCATGGCCTGGTCGAAGAGATCGTCGAAGCCGTCGTACAGGCCGAAGGTCACGTAGGCGCCCACCGCCAGGAACGCGAACAGCTTGACCAGCGACTCGAACGCAATCGCCAGCACCATGCCGCGGTGGTGTTCCGTGGCGTCGAGGTTGCGCGTGCCGAAGACAATGGTGAACAGCGCCAGTACCAGGGACACCACCAGCGCGGTGTCTTGCGCGCGAACCCCCATGGCGTCGGCGCCAGCACCGATCAACAGGTTTACCCCGAGCACGATGCCCTTGAGCTGCAACGCGATGTAGGGCAGCACGCCGACCAGGCAGATCAGTGCTACCACCACCGCCAGGGATTGCGATTTGCCATAACGCGCGGCAATGAAGTCGGCAATCGAGGTGATGTTCTCCTGCTTGCTGATCATCACCATTTTCTGCAGGACCCACGGCGCGCCGATCAACAGCAGGATCGGCCCGAGGTAGATCGGCAGGAAGGACCAGAGCTGCTCGGCCGCCTGGCCCACCGCGCCAAAGAAGGTCCAGCTGGTGCAGTAGACCGCCAGCGACAGGCTGTACACCCAGGCTCGCACCCGCGGCGGCAGGGGCGCGCTGCGACGGTCGCCGTAGAAGGCGATGGCGAACATGATGGCCATATAGGCCAGGGCGACGACGGCAATCAGCCCGCTGGACAGCGACATGGGAACTCCAGGCAACCAAAGACACCCGAGCCTCCCGCCCGGACAGACAGTCTCGCACGATGGCAGGGGTTAGTCAGTGTCGACCAAGGTCGTGGCCCAAGGTCGCGGCGTTGCGGGGTGTCGCAGGGATAAAGGCCTTTGGATCTCGGGTGTCTGACCGGGCCTCTTCGCGAGCAAGCTGAACTGGCCTAATTATTCCGGACACCTCTTAAGGGCGATATGATTTCGCCAACTTGGAGGTTCCATGAACGAAAGAAAGGTCTACACCCGCGAGTTCAAGCTTCAGGCTGCCAGCATGGTGCTTGATGATAACTGTTCGGTTCCAGATGTTTGTGCATCGCTGGATATCGGGCCCACCGCTTTACGGCGCTGGGTCGATCAGGTTCGCAAGGAACGCGAGGGCCAGGCCGTCAAAGGCACCAAGGCGATTACCGAAGATCAGCGCCAGATTCAGGAGCTAAAAGCCAAGATCAAGCGCATGGAGATGGAGGCCGAGATCTTAAAAAAGGCTACCGCTCTCTTGATGTCGGATCCCGATCGTTTTCGATGATTGCGGAGCTAAGAGAGTCATTCCCGACGGCTATCGTGTGTCGCGTTTTTGGTGTGAAGCGCAGCAGCTTTTATGAGTGGCTTCAGCGACGCGCCAAACCGCGGATCAGACGCGAAGAGCTCAAGCTGAAAGTGGTTGAACTGCACAGTGAAAGCCGGGAGGCCATGGGCTCCAGGATGATCAGCAAAGGCCTGAAGGCCCAAAATATTACAGTTGGAAGAAGTGTGGTCAGAGCGCTGATGAGGGAAGCCAACATTGTCAGTAAGCAACGCCAGCCGCATCCATTCAGATCCAAAGGCGTGGAGGCATTTGTCGCGCCCAACCGGCTTAAGCGCAACTTCAAACCGGCTGCTGTTGATCAGGTCTGGTGTGGCGACGTTACCAGCTTGATGGTGGGAAAACGTTGGGTTCACCTGGCCATCGTAATTGACCTGTTTGCTCGTCGAGTCATTGGCTGGGCATTTTCTCTGGTCAATGACGCCAACTTGGTGAGCAAGGCGCTACGCATGGCGACAGAGGTACGAACCTGCTCGCCGGGGCTGATGTTCCACTCGGATCAGGGCTGTCAGTACACAAGTCGTAAGTTTCAAGAAGAACTGGCCCGCCACGGCATTTTGCAGAGCATGAGTCATCGCGGACAGTGCTGGGACAACGCTCCAACAGAGCGTTTTTTCGGCACACTGAAATCAGAATGGGTTCCCCGCAGCGGCTACAGCCTGGTCGAGGAAGCAAAAACCGACATGGTGCGCTTCTTCATGTATTACAACCGCACCAGGCTCCACAGCTACAACAACTACCTGTCGCCAATAGCTATGGAGCAAAAAGCGGCATAAACACCGTAATCGGTGTCCGGGATTACTTGACCAGTTCAAGCCAGCTCCTACATGGGTTTGCGCAAGGCGTTGCTTTGTGGTCGACGCGGGTGTGTAGGAGCCGGCTTGCCGGCGAAGGCGTCCTTGAATATTGCATCGAGTTTGCGGGCCTCTTCGCTGGCAAGTCAGCTCCTACAGGGGTTTGCGCAAGGCATTGCTTTGTGGTCGCGCGATCTGCTGTTGCGCCAGGCCGATGAAGGCGCTCATGGCCGAGGTGATCATCGTGTCGTTGCGGCGGATGAACACCGTGGAGACATTGGCGAACTCCGGCGGCAGGGTGTGGCAGCGGATGGCATGGCGCACGCTGCAATTTTCCGCGATGGCCTTGGGCAGCAGGGTCACACCCATGCCCGCGGCCACGCACGAGAGGATGCCATCGAGGGTGCCCAGTTCCATGATCTGGTTCGGCACCAGGCCCACCTGGTAGAACCAGTTTTCCAGGGTCGAGCGATAGAAGCAGCCGGTGCGGAACACCAGCACGGTCTGCTGGGGCATTTTCTCGATCAGCGCCGGCAGCGTTTCGAACTGGTTGCTGCTGACCAGCACCAACTCTTCGCAAAACACTTCTTCCTGGGCCAGCGCCGAGTTCTGGTGGAAGCCACCGACAAAGGCACCGTCGAGGCGATGGGCTTCGATCGCCTTGATCAGCTCGACCGTGGTGCCGGTCAGCAACGACAACTGCACTTGGGGAAACTGCTCGCGGTATTTGGTCAGCACTTGCGGCAAGCGAATGGCCGCAGTGGTTTCCATCGAGCCCAGCCTCAGCAGGCCGGTCGGGCTGCCGGTGTCCATCAGGGCGCTGCGGCTCTCGTCGGTCAGTTGCAGGATGCGCCGCGCGTAGCCGAGGAACGTCTCGCCCGCCGACGTGAGCACCACCCCGGACTTCTTGCGGATGAACAGCTCGCGATTGAGTTCGGCTTCCAGTTCCTTGACGCGCATGGTGACGTTGGACTGCACCGTGTTCACCTGCAACGCGGCGGCGGTGAAGCTGCCCAGCTCGGCCACGGCGCAGAATATCTTCAGTTGGCGCATTTCCATGATTGTCACCACCCATCTTTAAAAGTGATTGTTGACATACTTATTGATCACTTTACGGGCTTTTCCGCTGATTAGTAAAGTGGCCCAAACCCGGTATTTATTGAAGGTCGACCCATGACACTGACTTCGAAAATTGACCATGTCTTCGCCAGCGGCCTGGGGGTGTTGGAACCCGAAGGGCAGCGTACCGGCATCTTCAAGCAACGCCGCGCTGGCTCCGTACGCGTGGAGTTGCACGGGATCGTCGGCGACCAGCACGGCGACACCCGGGTGCACGGTGGCCCGGAGAAGGCGGTGCATCAGTATGCGGCGCAAAACTACCCGCGTCTGGCGCAGGCGTTTGTGCCCAGTGCCGGGCAATTGGTCGCGGGGAGCCTGGGGGAGAACATTTCCGCGTTCGGGCTCTCTGAACTCAACGTGCACATCGGCGACGTGTTTCGCGTCGGCAGCAGCGTGTTGCAGGTGTCCCAGCCACGCAGCCCGTGCTGGAAAATCAACCATCGCTTTGCCGCCGAACACATGTCCATGTTCGTCGCCCGGGAGCGGATCACGGGGTGGTATTACCGGGTGCTTGAGCCGGGATTCCTGGAAGCGGGGGACCGTATCGAACTGCTGGAACGGCATGACGAACGCTTTTCCATCGACCAGTTCTGGCAGGTGCAACTGTCGCACCGGCCGGTGATCGACGATCTGCTGGCGCTGGCGGCGAGCCACGGCCTCGCCGCGGACTGGAAGCGCCGCCTGGGTGAAAGGGCGAAGTGGCTGCTTCATAAAATATGATCCATAAGATCATTAATCATCATTTTACATGATTTATCGGCGGGCCTACCTTGGCCATGTCGGGAGCGCTACGGCCCCGGCCTGACAACAACAAGAGATGGCTCTTATCCACCACCAGGGGACACCCGCCATGAGCACCCAGCCTGCAGACATCGCACACTACATTCACGGTCGCCTGACGCCCGGCACTTCCAGTCGCTCGCAGTCCGTCACCAACCCTGCCACCGGTTCGGTGATCGGCAAGGTGGCCCTTGCCAGCGCTGCTGACGTCGACGCCGCGGTGCAGTCCGCCGCCCGCGCCTTCCCGGCCTGGTCGGCGACGCCGCCGCTGCGCCGCGCGCGTATCCTGTTCAAGTTCCTCGCGCTGCTGAACGAGCACCGCGACACCCTGGCGCGGATGATCACCACCGAACATGGCAAGGTCTTCACCGATGCCCAGGGCGAAGTGACGCGCGGCATCGAGGTCGTCGAGTTTGCCTGCGGCATCCCGCAACTGCTCAAGGGCGACTACACCGAGCAGGTCTCGACCAACATCGACAACTGGACCCTGCGCCAGTCCCTGGGCGTGGTGGCCGGCATCACGCCGTTCAACTTCCCGGTGATGGTGCCGATGTGGATGTTCCCGGTGGCCATCGCCTGCGGGAACACCTTCGTGCTCAAGCCGAGCCCGATCGATCCATCACCGGCGTTGCTGATCGCCGAGCTGTTCAAGGAAGCCGGGCTGCCGGACGGCGTGTTCAATGTGGTGCAGGGCGACAAGGAAGCCGTGGATGCGCTGCTCGACCACCCTGAAGTCAAGGCCGTGAGCTTCGTCGGCTCGACGCCGATCGCCAACTACATCTACGAGACCGGGGCTCGCCACGGCAAGCGCGTCCAGGCGTTGGGCGGGGCGAAGAACCACATGGTGGTGATGCCCGATGCCGACGTCGACCAGGTGGTCGACGCGCTGATCGGTGCCGCCTTCGGTTCTGCCGGCGAGCGCTGCATGGCGATCTCGGTGGCGGTGTTTGTTGGCGACGTGGCCGACAAGGTCATGCCGAAACTGCTGGAGCGCACCCGCACCCTGAAGATCCTCGAGGGCATGAACCTGGCCGCCGAAATGGGCCCGATCGTCTCGCAAGCGGCGCTTCAGCGCATCACCGGCTACATCGAGCAAGGCATCGCTGAAGGCGCCGAGCTGCTGGTCGACGGCCGCGGCTTTGACGGCTCGCAGGCCGGTGCCGATTGCGCCGGGGGCTTCTGGCTGGGTGGCACGGTGTTCGACCATGTCACCCCCGAGATGAAGATCTACAAGGAGGAAATCTTCGGTCCGGTGCTGGCCTGCATGCGGGTCAAGGATTTTGCCGAGGCGGTCGATCTGGTCAATGCCCATGAGTTCGGCAACGGCACCGCGTGCTACACCCGCGACGGTCACATCGCCCGTGAATTCGCGACCCGCATCCAGGTGGGCATGGTTGGCATCAACGTGCCGATTCCGGTGCCGATGGCGTGGCACGGATTCGGTGGCTGGAAGCGCTCGCTGTTCGGTGATGTGCACGCCTATGGCGAAGAGGGTGTGCGGTTCTACACCAAGCAAAAGTCGGTCATGCAGCGCTGGCCGAACAGCATTGCCAAGGGCGCCGAGTTTGCCATGCCGACTTCAAAGTAGGCATTTTTCGAGTTGGAGGGCGTGCAGGCGAGGCTTGCACGCTGCCCCTGGCTCCAGCGTCCACTTTCATTTATCAGGTTCAGGTGCTGCCATGTCCAATCCTCTGTTGTCCCTTTTGCAGATCGAACTGCCGATCATTCAAGCGCCGATGGTGGGCGTCTCCACCCCCGGGCTCGCGGCGGCGGTGTCCAATGCGGGCGGGTTGGGTTCCATCGGCATTGGCGCGAGCACTGTCGAGCAGGCGCGGGTCATGCTGCGCGAGACGGCGGCACAGACCGGCAAGCCCTTCAACGTGAATGTTTTCTGCCACCAGCCCGCAGTCCGGGACGCCGTGCGGGAAGCGCAGTGGCTGCAGTTTCTGGCAGGTTTTTTCGCCGAGTTTGGCGCCACGGCACCCGGGGCGCTGCGGGAAATCTACACCTCGTTCGTCGAAGATGCCGGGATGCTGCAGATGCTGCTGGAGGAAAAGCCGGCGGTGGTCAGCTTCCATTTTGGCCTGCCCGGACAAGCGGCCATCGATGCACTCAAGGCGGCTGGCATCCTGCTGCTGTGCTCCGTGACCAGCCTGGCCGAAGCGCAGGCGGCGCAGGACGCGGGTGTGCATGCACTGGTGGCTCAGGGGTACGAGGCCGGCGGGCATCGTGGGGTGTTCGATCCGCAGCAGGATGTGCAGATGGGCATCCTGGCCCTGGTACGGGTCCTGGTCGATGCCTGCCGGCTGCCAGTGATCGCAGCGGGCGGCATCATGGACGGTGCCGGCATCAACGCCGTCATGCAGTTGGGTGCCAGTGCCGCGCAACTGGGCACGGCGTTCATTCTCTGCCCGGAGTCGTCCGCGAACGGCGCCTACCGTGAAGCGCTCAAAGGGCCGCGGGCGCAGCAGACGCGCGTCACCAGCGTCATCTCCGGCCGCCCGGCCCGGGGCATGGTCAATAGAAACTTCACCAGCCTCGAGGTGCCAGGCATCGTCTTGCCGGACTACCCGCTCACCTATGACGCCAACAAGGCGCTCAATGTCGCAGCAGCGACCCGGGGCAATAGCGATTTTGCCGTGCAATGGGCCGGGCAGGGCGCACCGCTGGCGCGGGAACTACCGGCTGTGGCGTTGGTGGAGTTGCTGGTGGCCGAGATGCAATCCGGTCATGGTTTTGTTGTAACTTAGGCGACAGGACTGAATCGGTTTCCAAGGGATGAACCATGACATTGACGGCCGAAAGGTTGGTCGGCATCGCAATGACCAACCCGATCAACGCGCAATTGATTTCACGCTTGCCTGGGCTTGGCCTGGATCAATGCCTGCTCACGGCAGGCTGCCTGTTCCAGGCGGTATGGAATGCAAAGGCGCAACGGGATCCTGGCTGGGGCGTGAAGGATTACGACGTTTTTTACTTTGACACGGACCTGTCCTGGGAGGCCGAGAACGAGGTGATACACCGGGCTCGACCGCTGTTCGAGGACCTGGGGGTCAATGTTGAATTCAAGAATCAGGCGCGCGTGCACCTTTGGTACGAGCAGCGCTTTGGTGGGAATTATCCGAGGCTTGATTCGGCCAGGGACGGGGTTGATCGCTACCTGGTGGCGGGCACCTGTATCGGCCTGGATGTCGCCACCGGCGAGGTCTATGCCCCCTATGGCCTGGCGGATGTCGACCAGGGCGTGCTGCGCATCAACCCGGCAAACCCCAGGCCTGAGCTGTTTGAACAGAAGGCGAAAAGTTATCAGGCTCGCTGGCCGTGGTTGAAGATTGTGTAAGACAACGCGCCCCTGCAGGAGCTGGCTTGCCAGCGAAGGCGGCCTCGAAGGGTGCATTGACCTTTCGGGCCTCTTCGCTGGCAAGCCAGCTCCTACAGTAGATTCGGTACATCCGTAAGCGATTGGGCCTCAGGCTACGAAGGCCGTTACCTGTGCGAGGCTGTTGTCCTGGGCCGCCGCGACGAGGTGCAGGGGCACATGCGGTTGCTCGACGGGGGTGACAATTTCAAAGCTTCCTACAATATGCAGCTGTCGCTCGCTCAGTCCGGTCGACTCTTGTTCCTTTGCCTTAGCCATTCTCGCGTGGTTCGCTGCGATTTCGTTGAGAGTTGACACGTTACATCTCCGGTGACTGACCAAGCGTATTGCTGGAGTCCTTTAGCGTTGATTGGATGGCCGTCGCGTCAGTTTTATGTCGTTCGCGACGGCTAACGCGGGCCGGTGCAATCCCCACGCCAGAGAAGGCCGGGTTTCACCCTGTGCGATTTCATTTGCGACGAAAGGTTACACGGTTTGGTATCGGGTCAAAACACGATGCCTATCTTCGCGCCATACTCGTCTCGGGTCTGTTTGTCGAAGTCTGTGAACTGAAACTGACCGTCCGTTTCATATTCGTACCGGTTGAAGTAAAGGCTTGCAATCACGGGAACCGATCCTTGCTGGTTGAACAGCCAACTCAGCTCTACAAAAGGATTGGTGGTGCCTTCAAGGTCCAGTTCCTGGTTGCCCACATCATTGATTTCCAACCGCGAGTCGCCGTCAATAACCTGCCGAACCCCTGCTTCCAGGCGCAAAGTCGAATTGCTGAAGGCGTGGTTGTAGCCCAGCGCCAATTTAGCGAAGGGGGTGCGATTGGTGAGATTGATGTCGTACCTGTTGAAGTCCGGGTCATAACGGTTCCACTTATAGCCCGCTCCGATCAAAACGTCTAAAAAATTCTCGGTATCCAAAGCCAGCCTCCAGCCAAGGTCCAGGTCGGCCTGGCCATCGCTGACGCGCTGATGCTTTTCTTCAGAGTACTGACCGGTGATTTCCGCCTGATACACAAGGCCGGGCCCGCCGGTCATCTTGTTGCCGAAGTTGAGGAACAGGCCCGCCTCGGGGATATGCTCTGTACTGGTGGTTCCACGGCCGGAGAACTCCAGTTCGCTATAGCTTCCCAGCAGCCCGACGGCAAAAACAGGCGCTTGGGAAGGTGTTGCGCAAGTGATTGGCGGGGCGAGACCCGCAAGCAGGGAAGTGACAACAGCAGCAAGACTGGTTCTATTCATGAGAACTCCATCAGCGCAGTACCGGTCCGTGGTGGACCTGTCACTAACAACAATAGTCGGTTTTGGTGCGACGTTAGACCGGTCGTCGGAGCGAACGAAAAAAAGATGGCATTTCGCCTTGACGTCATCTTTTTGTCGCGTGCAGGTGCGATGTTGCGGGGTCGTCAGAGGAATCCTGTCCGACGAACTGCGCTTCTGCTCTTTCGATCTGTGCCCAGTGCGGGCACAATGCGCATCCTTTTTTTGGCTGGCCTTGCCGGAGGCCTCGAAATGATCAAAACGCCGTACTACCTCATCGACAAGCAAAAGCTGCTGGGCAACATGGAAAAGATTGCCTACGTGCGTGAACAGTCCGGGGCCAAGGCCCTGCTGGCGCTCAAGTGCTTTGCCACCTGGTCGGTGTTCGACCTGATGCAGCAGTACATGGATGGCACCACCTCGTCGTCGCTCTACGAGCTCAAGCTCGGCCGCCAGAAATTCGCCGGCGAGACCCACGCCTACAGCGTCGCCTGGGCCGATGACGAAATCGAGGAGATGCTCGACAACTGCGACAAGATCATCTTCAACTCCATCGGCCAATTGCAGCGCTACACTGAAAGCTCTGCAGGCAAGGTCCGTGGTCTGCGGGTCAACCCCCAGGTGAGCAGCTCCGATTACCTGCTGGCCGACCCGGCACGCCCGTTCAGCCGCCTGGGCGAGTGGGACCCGGTGAAGATCGAGCAGGTCATCGAGCAGATCTCCGGCTTCATGTTCCACAACAACTGCGAGAACGGCGACTTCGGCCTGTTCGACCAGATGCTGTGCACCATCGAAGAGCGTTTCGGCCATCTGCTGCACAAGGTCGAATGGGTCAGCCTCGGTGGCGGCATTCACTTCACCGGTGAAGGCTATGCACTGGATGAGTTCTGCGCGCGCCTGAAGGCGTTCTCGCAGAAGTACGGCGTGCAGGTGTACCTGGAGCCGGGCGAAGCGGCCATTACCCAGAGTGCGTCGCTGGAAGTCACCGTGCTCGACACCCTCTACAACGGCAAGCACCTGGCGGTCGTGGACAGCTCCATCGAAGCGCACATGCTCGACCTGCTGATCTACCGCCTGAACGCCAAGCTGGCCCCGAGCGCGGGTGAGCACACCTACATGGTGTGCGGCAAATCCTGCCTGGCCGGGGACATTTTCGGTGAGTACCAGTTCGATCGTCCGCTGGCCATTGGCGACCGCCTGTCGTTCGTTGACGCCGCGGGCTACACCATGGTCAAGAAGAACTGGTTCAACGGCCTGAAAATGCCGTCCATCGTAGTGAAACAACTCGACGGTACTGTCGAAGTGGTTCGTGAGTTCGGTTACAACGACTATATGTCCAGCCTCTCGTAAGCTGGCTGAGAAGGAGAGAGAGAAAAATTGAAGAAGAACGTACTTATCATTGGTGCAGGAGGTGTCGCCAAGGTGGTGGCCCACAAGTGCGCGCAGCACAACGACGAACTCGGTCGTATTGCTATCGCGTCGCGCAACATCTCCAAATGCCAGGCCATCATCGACAGCGTCAAGGCCAAGGGCAGCCTCAAACAGCCCGCTGAAATCAAGGCATTCACCCTCAATGCCCTGGACGTCGAGGCGACCAAGAAGCTGATTCGCGAAACCGAATCGCAGATCGTCATCAACGTCGGTTCCGCTTTCCTCAACATGTCGGTGCTGCGCGCCTGCATCGATACCGGCGTGGCCTACCTGGACACCGCCATTCACGAAGAACCGGGCAAGATTTGCGAAACGCCGCCCTGGTATGGCAACTACGAGTGGAAACACCTCGAGGAATGCCAACAAAAGAACGTTACCGCCATTCTTGGCGTGGGCTTCGATCCGGGCGTGGTCAACGCCTATGCGGCCCTGGCCAAGCAACAGTATTTCGACAGCATTGATTCGATCGACATCCTCGACGTCAATGCTGGATCCCATGGCAAGTACTTTGCCACCAACTTCGACCCGGAAATCAATTTCCGCGAGTTCACCGGGCAGGTGTGGAGCTGGCAGGACAGCCAGTGGACCAGCAACACCATGTTCGAAGTCAAGCGCACCGACGACCTGCCGGTAGTAGGTTCGCAGAACCTGTACCTGACCGGTCACGACGAAGTGCACTCGCTGTCGAAGAACCTCGGCGTGCCCAACGTGCGCTTCTGGATGAGCTTCGGCGAGCACTACATCAATGTGTTCACCGTGCTCAGGAATCTTGGCCTGCTCTCCGAGCAACCGGTCAAGACCGCCGAAGGCCTGGAAGTCGTGCCGCTCAAAGTGGTCAAGGCCGTACTGCCTGATCCGAGCTCGCTGGCCCCTGGCTACACCGGCAAGACCTGCATCGGTGACCTGGTCAAGGGCACCAAGGATGGCAAGCCACGCGAAGTGTTCATCTACAACGTCGCGGATCACGAGGAAGCCTTTGCCGAAACCGACAGCCAGGGCATTTCCTACACCGCCGGCGTACCACCGGTGGCTGCAGCGCTACTGGTAGCTCGCGGCGAGTGGGACGTGCAGCGCATGGTCAACGTCGAGGAGCTGCCAGCCGAGGCGTTCCTCAAGGCGCTGGACGTGATGGGCCTGCCGACCCGCATCAAGGACGAGCACGGCGACCGTGCGTGGGACTGCAACGCCTGAGGCATTTCAAACGAAAAAAACGCCGCTCATTGAGCGGCGTTTTTGTATCAAAGACAAGATCAAAAGATCGCAGCCTGCGGCAGCTCCTACAGGGATTTTGCCGATACCGAGTCAATGTAGGAGCTGCCGCAGGCTGCGATCTTTTGGCGGATCAGTGGCGATCCAGCCACACCGTCTGCGCATTGCAGAATTCGCGCACGCCGAAGTGCGACAGTTCGCGACCGAACCCGCTTTTCTTCACCCCACCGAAGGTCACGCGCGGGTCGCTGGCGCAGTAACCATTGATGAACACCCCGCCGGTTTCCAGCTCGCTGGCCATCTGCTCGGCCTGCGCGACATTGCCGCTGTAGATGGTGGCAGCCAGACCGAACTCACTGTCGTTCGCCAGCTCCAGCGCATGCGCTGCGTCGCGGGCGGTGATGATCGAGGCCACCGGACCAAACAGCTCCTGCTTGAACGAGGTCATCAGGTCAGTCACGCCAGCCAGAACCGTGGGCTCATAGAAGTTACCCGGGCCCTCGGCTTTCTGGCCACCCAGCAGCAAGGTCGCGCCTTCCTCGAGGGTGTCGCGCACCTGTTGATCCAGTTCGTCACGCAGATCGAAGCGGGCCATCGGGCCGATATAGGTTTCGGCGGACAGCGGATCGCCGACGGCCAATTGGCGCGTGGCTTCGACAAAGCGGCGGGTGAACTCCTCGACAATGCCTTGCTCGACGATCAGGCGCTTGGCCGCCGCACAGACTTGCCCGGTGTTCTGGTAACGCCCGATCACGGCCGCCTTGACGGCGTCGTCGAGGTTGGCATCGTTGAGCACGATGAACGGATCGGAGCCGCCCAGTTCCAGGACGGACTTCTTCAGCACTGCACCGGCCTGGGCACCGATGGCCATGCCGGCGCGCACGCTGCCGGTCAGGGTAACGGCGGCGATGCGGGGGTCGGCAATCGCCGTGGAAACACCGTCCGGCGTAACGTTGATCACCTCGAAAACACCTTCGGCGAAGCCTGCCTGCTTGAACGCATCAAGCAGCAGGTAGGCGCTGCCCATCACATTCGGCGCGTGCTTGAGTACGTAGGTGTTGCCGGCCAGCAGGGTTGGAACGGCACCGCGCAGCACTTGCCAGATCGGGAAGTTCCACGGCATGACCGCGAGAATAGGCCCCAGTGGGCGATATTCGATACGTGCCTTGCCGCCTTCGACCAGGGTCGGTTCGGCGCTGAGCATGGCCGGGCCGTGTTCGGCATACCATGCGCAGAGCTGCGCACATTTTTCGATTTCACCGCGGGCCTGGGCGATCGGCTTGCCCATTTCCAGGGTGATCATGCGCGCCATGGCCTCGGCGTTGTCGCGCAATGCCTGGCCCAGGGCAAGCAGGCGTTGCACGCGTTGTGCCACCGGTTGGCGGCTCCAGACACGGAACCCGGCTGCAGAGCGCGCCAGGGCGGCCTGCAATGCCTCGGCGGATTCGAAAGGGTAGTGGCCGATCTGTTCACCGGTAGTCGGGTTGATCGAAATGGCGTGGGTAAGGCTGGATACGTGGGTCATGGCACCGTCCTGCGGGGTGGGAATGTGCTCAGGTTAAGGTGCTGTATGTTTTCTTGAAACTGAATAATAATGAGCGATATGTTCACGTTTGGAGAATGCATTGGACCTGGTTCAGCTCGAGATTTTCAAGGCTGTCGCCGAGCACGGCAGCATCAGCGTGGCCGCGCAGCACATCCACCGTGTGCCTTCGAACCTGACCACGCGGATCAAGCAACTGGAACAGGATCTGGGCGTGGACCTGTTCATCCGCGAAAAGAGCCGCCTGCGCCTGTCGCCGGCCGGATGGAGTTTCCTCGATTACGCGCGGCGGATTCTCGACCTGGTCCAGGAAGCCCGCGCCACCGTGGCGGGCGAAGAACCCCAGGGCACCTTTCCCCTGGGCTCGCTGGAGAGCACCGCGGCGGTGCGGATTCCCGCGCTGCTGGCGGCCTACAACCAGCAGTACGCCAAGGTCGAGCTGGACCTGTCCACCGGGCCCTCCGGGACGATGATCGACGGGGTGCTGGCGGGCCGCCTGACCGCCGCTTTTGTCGATGGCCCGGTGCTGCACCCGGCGCTGGAGGGCGTACCGGCGTTCGAAGAAGAAATGGTCTTGATTGCACCGCTCAACCACAGCCCGGTGCATCGCGCGCAGGATGTGAACGGCGAAAACATCTACGCCTTCCGCTCCAACTGCTCCTACCGCCACCACTTCGAAAGCTGGTTCGCCAAGGACGCGGCAGTGCCGGGCAAGATCTTCGAAATGGAGTCCTATCACGGCATGCTCGCCTGCGTCAGCGCCGGCGCCGGCCTGGCCCTGATGCCGCGCAGCATGCTGCAAAGCATGCCCGGGTGCAGCACGGTCAGCGTCTGGCCGTTGTCGGAGTCCTTCCGCTATTTGCGCACCTGGCTGGTGTGGCGCCGGGGCACGGTGTCCCAGAGCCTGACCATGTTCGTGCGGTTGCTCGAGGAGCGCTGTGAAGTGACGGATTAGTCGGGCGCACGCCAGAAAAAATTTGACATATGTTATTTGTGATCACATATTGGACCCATAAGAACGTCCAATGTGAGCTGACTCATGACAGATCAACCGATCCTCCTGCCCACCATGCGCCAGGTTTCCCGCGATACCCTGCAGGACCAGGTCTACCGGCAGATCCGCGAAGCGCTGATGAGCGGCCGCTTCCAGCCGGGCCAGAAGCTGACCATCCGCGGTCTGGCCGAAGCCCTCGGCTCCAGCCCGATGCCGGTGCGCGAAGCGCTCAACCGCCTGAGTGCCGAGAACGCCTTCGAAGTCACCGAAACCTCCCGCCTGCGTGTGCGCATGATGACTCCCGAACGCCTGCGCGAGATCCGCGACGCCCGGGTAGCGCTTGAAGGCCTGCTGGCCGAAAAAGCGGTCATCCTGCTCGACGACACCGACCTCAAGGACATCAGCCATCTGTGCGACCAGATGCAACAGGCCGCCGACAGCGTCGACGTGGCCCGTTACCTGTGGACCAACTTCGCTTTCCACCGGCGCATCTATGCGGTGGCCAAGGCCGAGCTGACCGTCGCTGCCGTGGAGAATTTCTGGCTGCACATGGGCCCCTGCTTTGCGCTGGTCGCCCCCGACAAGGCGCACCTGCAGCGCTCGATGGAAGCGCACCACCGCATCGTCGAGGCCCTGGCCGCGCGTGACGGCGCAGCGGCCCGGGCGGCGGTCACCGACGACATCATGCAGGCCGCCGACTCCCTGGCGCGCCTGATCGTCAAGAGCGACAGCAAACGGTCGCCTGTCTCTGGAGTAAAAAAAGCATGAGCGTTCTCAACCGACTGGTTCCCTACACCGGCCTGCGCGTCCTGATCTCCGGCGGAGCCGCCGGGATCGGCGAAGTGCTGGCGGCGGCCTACATGGAAGCCGGTGCCAAGGTGCATGTGTGTGACGTCAGCGAAGCGGCCCTGGCGTCGTTCCGCGATCGGTACCCGGACAGTGTGGCCACCCGCGCAGATGTGGGTGACCCGGCGCAGATCGAAGCGGTGTTCAAGGTGCAGCGCGAACAGTTTGGCGGTCTCGATGTGCTGGTCAACAACGCCGGCATCGCCGGGCCCACCGCCGGGATCGACGCGATCACTGACGAGGAGTGGCAGCGCACCGTCGACATCAACCTCACTGGGCAATACCGATTTGCGCATCACGCGGTGCCAATGCTTAAAGAATCACCCAACGCGCACCTGATCCACATCGCGTCAGTTGCCGGCCGTTTGGGTTACGCCTGGCGCACCCCGTACGCGGCGACCAAGTGGGCCATTATCGGCCTGATGAAATCCCTGGCGTCGGAGCTTGGCGAAAGCGACATCCGCGTCAACGCCTTGCTGCCCGGCATCGTCGAAGGCCCGCGCATGGACGGTGTGATCCGCGCCCGCGCCGAGCAGATGAACGTGCCTGAAGCCGAGATGCGCGAGGAGTACCTGAAGAAGATCTCGCTGAAACGCATGGTCACCGCCGAGGACGTTGCCGCCATGGCGCTGTTCCTCTGTTCACCCGCCGCACGCAACGTGACCGGCCAGGCCATCAGTGTGGATGGCAACGTCGAGTACCTGTAGGCCCCTCGACCCCTGAGCGCAACAACGACCGGACACATTCCGCGTCGAGTGACCCCCCAAGAACTTTCTCGTCAAGAACAAGAACGGAGAACACTCATGTCCAAAAAACGCCCGATCATCATCACCTGTGCCGTCACGGGCGCCATCCACACGCCATCGATGTCGCCGCACCTGCCGATCACGCCGCAGGAAATCGCCGACGCCGCCATCGGTGCCGCCGAGGCCGGCGCCTCGATTGTCCACCTGCATGCCCGCGATCCCATCGATGGCCGGCCGAGCCAGGATGTCGACCTGTTTCGTCAGTTCCTGCCGCAGATCAAGGCCAAGAGTGACGTGGTGATCAACATCACCACCGGCGGCGCGCCGACCATGGGCGTGGAAGAACGCCTGCAGCCCGTGGCGCAGCTCAAGCCCGAGCTGGCCTCGCTGAACATGGGGTCGATGAACTTCGGGCTGTACGAAATGCTCGATCGCTTCACCGAGTTCAAGCACGACTGGGAGCGCCCATACCTGGCCGAGAGTGACGACCGGATCTTCCGCAATACCTTCCGCGACATCGCCCATATACTCAACGCCTGTGCCGAGAACCGCACCCGGTTTGAAATCGAGTGCTACGACATCGGCCACCTCTACACCGCCGCGCACTTCCTGCAGCGCGGGTTGCTCAAGGCGCCGATTTTCATCCAGTCGGTGTTCGGCCTGCGCGGCGGCATCGGTGGCCATCCAGAAGACCTGGCGCACATGCGCCGTACCGCCGACCGCCTCTTCGGCGACGCGTACCAATGGTCGATTCTCGGCGCCGGGCGCAATCAGATTCCGCTGGGCACCATGGGCCTGTCGATGGGCAGCCATGTGCGCGTCGGCCTGGAGGATTCGCTGTGGGACGGCCCGGGCAAACTGGCGGCGTCCAACGCTGATCAGGTCAAGCGCATCCGCACGGTGATCGAAGCCCTGGGCGGGCGTGTGGCAACCCCGGATGAAGCGCGGGAAATGCTCGACCTCAAGGGCAAGGACCAGGTCGATTTCTAACTTCGCACTTCTCGAACACTCGAAAAGGTTAGTCCGATGACAATAATAAATAGAACTGACGCGCTTTCCGAACCCCGCGATTCGGCGACATTGAACAAGCTGATGTTTGTAAAACTCATGCCGTTGCTGATCGCGGCCTATGTGCTGAGCTTTCTCGACCGCACCAACATCGCGTTGGCCAAGCATCACCTGGACGTCGACCTGGGCATTTCAGCCGCCGCCTACGGGCTGGGTGCCGGGTTGTTCTTCCTCACCTATGCACTGTCGGAAGTGCCCAGCAACCTGATCATGCACAAGGTCGGCGCGCGGTTCTGGATTGCGCGAATCATGGTCACCTGGGGCTTGATCTCGGCGGCAATGGCGTTCGTCCAGGGCGAAACTTCGTTCTACGTGTTGCGCTTGTTGCTGGGCATCGCCGAAGCAGGCCTGTTCCCTGGCGTCATGCTCTACCTGACGTATTGGTTCGGCCGGGAACAACGGGCCCGGGCGACCGGCTACTTTCTGCTGGGCGTGTGTTTCGCCAACATCATTGGCGGGCCACTGGGCGCTGTGCTCATGCAGCTGGACGGAGTCTGGGGCTGGCGTGGCTGGCAGTGGATGTTCATGCTCGAGGGTTTGCCGGCGGTGTTCTTCGCCATGGTGGTGTGGAAAAAACTGCCGGACCGTCCCAGCAAGGCGCCGTGGCTGAGCGCCACCGAAGCCCGGCAGATCGAGCAGCAATTGGCCGCGGAAGAGGAGGAGGGCGCCGGTGCCGGTGGTCACTCGCTCAAGCAATGCCTGACCCCGCAGATCCTGTTGGCGATCCTGGTCTACTTCTGTCACCAGATCACCATCTACACGGTGATCTTTTTCCTGCCCGGCATCATCGGCAAATACGGCGACCTGAGCACTTTGCAGATCGGCTTGCTGACCTCCCTGCCTTGGCTGGCGGCAGCGGCGGGCGCCATTGCACTGCCCCGGTTCGCCACCACGCCGGCGCGGTCAAGGCAAATACTGGTAGCGGGTCTGCTGACCATGGCCGCGGGACTGGGAATCGCCTCGCTGGCGGGACCGGTGATCAGCCTGCTGGGCTTCTGCATCTCGGCGGTGATGTTCTTCGTCGTGCAGTCGATCATCTTTCTCTACCCGGCTTCGCGACTCAAGGGCGCCGCGCTTGCGGGAGGCCTGGGGTTCGTCAACTCGTGCGGCCTGCTGGGCGGTTTCGTCGGCCCCTCGGTGATGGGCTTGATCGAGCAAAGCACCGGCAATGCCATGAACGGGATGAAGGTCGTGGCGATCATCCTGGTGCTTGCGGCGATTGCAGCGCTGCGACTGCGCCAGGGTCATGAGCAGAAGGTGGATAAACAGCGGCTGCACGGTCGGCGCCAGCCGGTATGAGTGCCATCTGTGCCTAGTCCCGAATAGGTTTACACCTGTTTCACCCTAACGCCCGATTCTCCGAATCGGGCGTTTTGTATTTATGGACGGGAGCGTCGTTCCTGGTTGTAGGTTCCCCCATCGACCTGTGCCAAAAATTCAAAGCTGGTGTGATTTTCTAGCTATATCCATCAAATCTCGCCGAGCCTTAATCTTCACAACGGTGGTTTCGAACGCTCCGAGCGTTCTGGAGCCGCCGGTAAACCTGAGGTGGTCAGTGCTTGGCACTGATCACCCGTCGGGACAATAAAAAGATAATCCAGCTATGGGTGGCCCAGTGCGCTGACGCCAAACCAGGAGATAACAATGAGTACAAAAAACTGGGTTAAAACCGCCTGTGTCGTGCTTTCCCTGAGTACTTCAATCGCCGCTCATGCGGACATCAAGATCGGTGCGCTCTATCCCCTCAGTGGTTCCCTGGCTCTGCTCGGCGATGAAAGCTACCGCGGCCTGGAAATAGCGGTTGCAGAACGTAACGCGGCGGGAGGCTTGAAAGGCGAGCAGATCAAATTGCTCAAGGCCGATGCGGTTGACGCAGGGCAAGCTGTGGGTGCCGCCCGAAAGCTGACTTCTGTTGAAAATGTCACCGCGGTGTTCGGCAGTTATTCCTCGGCCCTATCGTTCGCCGCTACGCAGGTCACCGAAATCGCCGGCGTGCCGTTTTTCGAGCTCGGTGCGGTCTCCGACACCATCACCGAGCGTGACCTCAAATACGTAATGCGCAGCAATCCAACCGCGAGGAATTTCGCTGAAGGGACCATCACCGCGATTACTCAAATCGTAGCGCCGTCCCTCAAGATCGACCCCAAGCAACTCAAGATCGCCATCATCCATGAGGACGCGCTGTACGGCACGACCATCGCCGGGTTCCAGAAAAAACTCGCACAAGAGCAAGGGCTGAACGTGGTCGAGGTGCTTCCGTATTCAGCCAAGGCCGTGGACCTCTCGTCGCTCATTCTTCGCCTGAAAGGTGCGCAGGCGGACGTTGTATTGCAGACCAGCTACCAGAACGACACGACCCTGTTTTTCCGCCAGATCCGTGAGGCCGGTTTCAAGCCCAAGGCAGTGGTTGGTGCGGGCGGTGGGTATTCCATGCAGGACACCGTTGCGGTAGTGGGTGCCGAAAATATGGAAGGCATCCTGGACGTGGACTTTCCTCAGTTTCAAACCAATGAAAAGGGCGCTCCCGGTATCGGCGCGTTCGCCAAGGCCTACAAGGAACGTTTTGGCAGTGAGCCGCGTTCAGGGCACAGTCTGATCAACTATGTCGGTGCGAAAGTTTTCCTCGACGCCATGGAACAAAGCCAGTCGCTGGACGCCGATGCGATTCGTGCCTCTGTTGCGAGTGTGGACATTCCCGTCGGTGGAACAGCCGCAGGCATCGGCGCCAGGTTCGGTGATAACGGGCAAAACCTGCGAGCCGATACGGCAATCATGCAGTGGCAGGGCGGGGTGCTGAAAACCGTTTACCCTGAAGCTGCGGCCGTGGCCAAAGCCCGTTTTTCCGATCAACCCTGAAGCCTGTAATCCAGTTGAAGTTCGTTAGTTGAGCTTCACGGATTCGTTCGCTCGCGGGAGGGCGCAAACCGTGGAAATTTTCATCCAGCTTCTTTTGAACGGCCTGTTGCTCGGTGGCACGCTGGCCATCATCAGCATAGGCCTGACGCTTATTTTCGGAATTGTCAGGGTGGTCAATTTCGCCCATGGCGAGTTCTTGATGATAGGCCTGTATGCGGTGTATCTGCTGAACGCTCACTTCGGGATTCACCCCTATGTAGCGATCATTCCCACAACGATCCTTTTGTTTGCCGCTGGCGCCGCGATGCAGCGGTTCATTATTCAGCCTTTGCTCAGCGCCGAAGGGCATATCCAGATATTCGCGACAGTGGGTGTCTCGATCGCCTTGATGAATGGCGCGCTGTTGGTCTTCGGCGCGGACGTCATGACGGTGCAGAACGTCAGCTTCGGCACCGGCACTGTCAGCCTGGGCGCCTTTCGCGCCAGCAGCGGTCAGTTGATCACCTTCGCGATGTCCCTGGTCCTGGTCGCCGGGTTGCACTGGTTCCTGCAAAACACCTTCCTGGGCCGAGCTGTCCGGGCCACCGCGCAACATCGTAATGCGGCGCAGTTGATGGGCGTCAATGTGAAGAAGATCTACATCTTCGCATTCGGTCTGGGCTGTGCCTGCCTGGGTGTCGCATCGGGTCTCATCGCGCCCCAGTACCCGGTTTTCCCTACGGTAGGGACCTTCTTCGTTTTGACCGCATTCGTGATCGTTGTACTCGGTGGCCTCGGCAGTCTGTCCGGAGCGTTGGTGGGTTCGATGTTGATCGGAATCGTCGACAGCCTGGCGGGTTACTACATTG
This sequence comes from Pseudomonas sp. YuFO8, assembly GCF_035065025.1. NCBI lineage: Bacteria > Pseudomonadati > Pseudomonadota > Gammaproteobacteria > Pseudomonadales > Pseudomonadaceae > Pseudomonas > Pseudomonas sp. YuFO8. The sequence continues at coordinate 28,377 of NZ_JAXDEQ010000055.1, forward strand.
CGCCGGACCTCAAGGAAGTCGTCTATTTCTCGATCTTCCTCGGCATCCTGGTGTTCCGTCCGACGGGTCTTTTCGGCGCCGGTCGCGGGTCTGAATAAGGAAAATGTTCATGAATATTCTGCATCCGCGGGTCTATGTCAGCGTATTGGTCCTGGCCTTGTTATTGGTCATTCCACTCACGGTTGGCTCCCCCTTCGTTTATCACTTGTTCATCCTGATTTGCAGTTATGCGGCGCTCGCAAGTGCCTGGAACATTGTCGGAGGTTTTGCCGGTCAACTCTCGCTGGGGCATGCGGTGTTTTACGGAGTCGGGGCTTACACCAGCACGCTGCTGATGATCAAGTTGGGCGTGAGTCCCTGGATCGGGATGCTGGTGGGGGCGTGCCTGTCGTCAATCGTGGCGGTGTTGATCAGCTGGCCATGCTTCAGGTTGCGCGGGCCGTTTTTTGCCTTGGCGACGATTGCGGTACTGGAAGTCGTGCGGTTGATGGCCATCAATCAACATGACGTGACGGGTGGCGCCGCAGGCTTGGGCGTACCGCTCAAACTGGGTGTCGAGTGGATGCTGTTTCGGCCGCGCTGGCCCTATTTGCTGATCGCCTTTGGCTTCCTGATCATTACCCTGGCGGTGTCCTGGAAGATCAAGAACTCGCGATTGGGTTATTACCTGATTGCGGTTCGCGAGCGTGAAGACGCCGCGCATGCGGTCGGTGTGAACTCGGTCAAGGTCAAGCTGATAGCGGTCGTCCTGTCGGCATTCCTCACCAGCCTGGTGGGCAGTTTCCATGCGATGTACCTGACCTTTATCGAGCCCGGCTCAATGTTCTCGCTGGACATGTCGATTCAGATCGCCATGTTTGCGCTGATCGGCGGCCTGGGCACTGTCTCGGGTCCGTTGATCGGTACCTTGCTGGTATTGCCATTGGCAGAACTCGCGCGCGGCTGGCTTGGCGATATGGGCAGTGGTGTTCACGGCCTGGTCTACGGGATTGTGCTGGTCGTTGTGGTGCTGACGATTCCCCAGGGTCTGGTGGGGCGATTCGGGGCGCGTGTGTTCGGCTGGATCGACGCCTTGCCCGGTGGACGTCGGCCGGTTGTGCCGACTACCAGAGTCGTTGAATCCCAGGTGCCAGAACCGCAAACGGTAAAGCGCGGCGAGCCCATTCTGGTGGCGGAAAACCTGCACAAGTTCTTTGGCGGGCTGCACGCGACCAACGATGTGTCGCTGAGCCTGGCCGAAGGCGAAATTGTCGGGGTGATCGGGCCCAACGGCGCGGGCAAGACCACGGTGTTCAATCAGCTCTCGGGTTTCCTGCTGCCCTCCAAAGGGCAGGTCAAGGTTCGCCTGCGCAATGGCCAATGGATTACCCCGGGTAGCCCTGCTGAGTTTGCCAAGGCCGGCATCGGGCGCACCTTTCAGATTGTCCAGCCCTTCGCTGATCTGAGTGTCTGCGAAAACATCATGCTCGGTGCATTCATGCACACCGCGGATGCCAGGGAGGCGAGGGCGATCGCAGTGCAAGTCGCTGAATTGACCGAACTCACGAGCCTACTGGACACCCGGGCGCGCAACCTGACCGTCGGCGGGATGAAGCGACTTGAAATGGCACGCGCCCTGGCAACCCGTCCGCGGATCCTGTTGCTGGACGAAGTGATGGCCGGGCTCAACCCAACGGATGTGGCCAGGGCGATCGCCGTTGTTCGCCGGGTCCGCGATTCCGGTGTCAGCGTCTTGATGATCGAACACCTGATGCAGGCGACCATGAGCCTGTCGGACCGCATCATCGTCATCAGCTCCGGGACTCTGCTCATGGAGGGTGCACCGAAGGATGTCATCAGCGATCCGCAGGTGATCGAAGCCTACCTCGGCAAGGAGTACAGCCATGCTTAAACTCGACAATATCCATTGCGGATACGGCGGTACTGAAATTCTCCGTGGCGTTTCTTTCGAGGTTAACGCCGGTGAGGTGGTCACCATCGTCGGTGCGAATGGCGCGGGTAAAACCACGACCTTGCGCAGCCTGTGCGGCATCGTCACTCCCACCAGGGGCACGATCGAATTCGAAGGGCAACGCATAGACGGCAATCGACCGGATCAGATTGTCGATGCCGGCCTCACGCTGATACCGGAAGGGCGCCAGTTGTTTCCGTTCATCAGCGTGCGCGACAACCTGTTGATGGGCGCCTACAAACGCAGTGCGCGTGCGGGATACAAAAAACGTCTCGACGATGTCCTGGATCTCTTCCCCAGGGTTCGCGAGCGTTTGGATCAGAACGCCGGGACACTCTCGGGAGGCGAGCAGCAAATGGTCGCCATCGCCCGGGGCCTGATGGCCGAGCCCAAGCTGTTGATGTTCGACGAACCCTCCCTGGGCTTGTCACCCCTGCTGGTCTCACAGGTTTTCGAGATCATCAACAAGATCCTGGAATTGGGCACGACCGTGCTGATCGTCGAGCAGAACATCGTCCATACCCTGCGTATCGCCCATCGCGGTTATGTGCTGGAAAACGGCGAAGTGGTGCTCAGCGGCACCGGGCAGGAGCTTCTCGATAACCCCCACGTCAAGCGCGCCTACCTGGGCCTCTGATGAGGCGGACCCGCATCGGGACACTTGTTAAACCCACAACAAAAGACGAGAACAGGCTATGACAAATTCCAGACACTTCGGGCGCGTCGTTTTAGTCACCGGGGCAGGCGGCGGTATTGGCGCTGCCATCGCCGAGTTGTATTGCCAGGAAGGCGCAGCGGTCGCCCTGGTCGATGCCGATGCAGCGAAGGTCGAGCAGCAGGCCGGCCTGCTGCGAGAAGCAGGTTATACGGTGGGTTGGGCAACAGCCGATGTGGCGGATTATCAAGCGTGCGCTGATGCCTGTGCCCGTTTGAGCAGTGAGCTGGGCGCCATCGATACCTTGATCAATAACGCCGGTATCTCGCCCAAGCACGACGGCGCTCCCGCGCCGATCTGGACAATGGCTCCCGAGGAATGGCAGCGGGTGGTCAATATCAACCTCAATGGCTCCTTCAACCTGGTCCGGGTTTTAACGCCTGGCATGGTGGAGCGCCGCTTCGGTCGCATCGTCAACATGTCTTCGGTGGCGGGCAGCGCATTCTTGCCGATTGTGGCGGCTCACTACAGCGCTACCAAGGCGGCCATCATCGGTTTTACCCGTCATCTGGCTGGTGAACTGGGCCCGTACGGCATCACCGCGAATGCGTTGGCGCCCGGGCGGATCGAAACCCCGTTGCTGAAAACCGTTTCGGCGCAGGCCAACCAGGCGGTTGTCGACGAGACGCCGTTGCGTCGTCTGGGAACACCGCTTGAGGTCGCCAGGGCGGCGTGTTTCCTCACCTCGAAGGAAAGCGATTTCATTACGGGGCAGGTCGTCGATGTGGCGGGTGGATGGCTGATGCGCTGACCGTGCAAGGTCAAGAACAACGGGTTTGATCACTCGGTTTCAAGCGGTAATCACTGGTTTAGAGAACGTCGATCATGGTCAAGACAATGGGGTTCCCAGGGCGCTACGAGCAAGGCCCGGGGGCGTTGAAACAGTTGGGCAGAATACTGACCGACATGGGGCGCACTCGTCCTCTGGTGGTGTGCGATGACTTTGTCGCCAGGCATTTATGGCCGCAGGTGAGCGATGCCTTGCACAGGCATGGCTTCAAACCGTTGCACATCGAGTTTCCGGGCGAATGTACACACGCAGCCATTGCCCAGCTGTCCGGGCAAGCCTCGATCCATTCGCCTGACACCATCATTGCGCTGGGTGGGGGGAAGACGATTGACACGGTCAAGGGACTGGCTGTCAATCTCGACGTCCCGATCATTGTCTGCCCAACCATTGCATCGAGTGACGCGCCCACCAGTCGGCTGATCGTGCTCTACGATGAAGACCACAAGGTGGTGGGGGTGGAGTACCTGAAGATGAACCCCTCGGCGGTCATCGTCGATACCCATGTCATCGCCCAGGCGCCGGCGCGTTTTTTTGCCGCCGGTATTGGTGACGCCATCAGCAAGAAATTCGAAGCCCACCAATGCCATTTCGCGGGGGGCAACAACTCTTTCGGAACACCTGCGCTGCATACCGCGTTGATGCTGACAAACCTGGTGTTCGACACGCTCATGCAATACGGCGTATCGGCTTACCAGGCGGTGTGCCGTAACGAGGTCAATGACGATGTTGAGCGGGTCGTCGAGGGCACCGTGTTGCTCAGTGGCGTGGGTTTTGAAAGCGGCGGGTTGTCGTTGTCCCATGCGCTGGTTCGCGGCTTGACCGCCATCCCCGCCATGGCCTCGATGCTTCACGGAGAACTGGTTGCCTTCGGCACGTTGGTGCAGATGGCCGTGGAGGGGCGTCCTGTCGACGAGATCGACAAGGTCGCCCGACTGCTGCATGCCGTGAATCTGCCCGTCACGTTCGCGCAATTGGGTCAGGACGTGCCGCTGACTACGGTGCAGATCAACACCATCGTTGAAGCCACCTTGTCGGCTGCCTACGCGAAAAACATGCACCCACCCTTGGACCACGAGCGCCTCGTAGGTGGTTTGGCGAAGGCTGACAACATCGGTTCACGCTTGACCAACGCAACGTCCTGCGCCCTGTGAGTTATCAAGTAATCGCAATCTTCAGGGGATCTTCGGATCCCCTTTTTTACGAGCGTGCCCCCTGCAAATCCCTATGACCGTGCGTCACAGCTGGTTTGAAAATGTAGCTATTTTCACTGTGGGACCACTGCCATAACCTTTGAATCAGCCGAAATCAGGGCGCAATCACCGCACTGAAATTCGTGACACCAAAACTGTGAGGCCCCAAAAAAATGAATACTCCCGCCAAGCCCGATGAGCTAGCGATTCCGTACCAGTTGCCCCAGGTTCCGTTCATGACGCCAGACATGGTTCACCCGGGCGTCATGACCCAATGGCTGGAAGATGACGAGCTGTGGGTGCCGGTCACCAAGACCGTTTCGTTCAAGCCTCTGCTACTCAATACCAGCGGTGGCTACTACATCAACCTTCTGCGGGTGCGGCAGGCCGGCGTGCTGTCTCGTCACCGCCATAGCGGCGGCGTGCATGCAATCGTGCTCAAGGGCCGCTGGTACTATCTGGAGCATGACTGGGTGGCGGAAGAAGGTTCCTTCGCCTACGAGCCGCCGGGTGAAACCCACACGCTTTTCGTGCCCGAGGACGTTGAAGAAATGATCACCTGGTTCCACGTCCAGGGCGGTTATACCTACGTTGATCCTCAGGGTGTCGCGGTAGGCTACGAGGACGTTTTCACCAAGCTTGAAGCCGCGCGCGATCATTACAAGTCCTTGGGTTTGCCGGACGACTATATCGAGCAGTTCATCCGCTAATCCGGATGGCATTAAAAGCGCGCTTCGGCGCGTTTTTTCTTGGCCGTCCAAGGCGCATGAATCGGCTTGATTTACGTTAGGATAAGGGATGGACAATTACTCTCAGCTACTCGCGTTTATCTGGTCTACCGAATGTGGCAGCTTCTCGGCGGCTGCCCGGGTTCACAAAATTACCCCGTCAGCAGTGAGCAAGTTGATCTCTCGGCTGGAAGACCGGTTGCAGGTCCGGCTTTTCCAGAGAGGCTCACGGGTCCTGACGCTGACGGAGGAGGGGGCTGCTTACCTGCGCAGTGCCAAGGCAGTTGTCGAAGCCATGAACGAGGCGGACTCCCTGGCTGAAGGTTTACCCTCAAGGGTGAGTGGGACGCTGCGAATCCATACCATGACCTCTTTTGCCAAGCATCAGATAGTGCCCTGGCTTCCCGAGTTCCTGGATCTGTATCCATCGCTCGATGTTGAAATTCAGTTGGGCGCGCAGTTTGTCGACCATTTTGAACAGGGGCTCGATATCGCTATCCACAGCGGAGTGCTGCCCAGTTCTTCACGTGTCGCCAAGCGGATCGGGGAGTGTGAATGGCTGATTTGCGCCTCGCCCGACTATTTGGCCGAGAAGGGTGTACCCGCTGTTCCAGCGGATCTTTTGAACCACAGATGCTTTAACTTCAGCTTTGTCAGCCCGTGGAACAAGTGGTCGTTTGTTCAGGATGGAGAGGGGGTTTCGGTGCCCGTGACGCCGAGCGCGTCTTTCACCCAAGGCGATCTTCTGCGGGACATGGCCCTGTCGGGGGCCGGTGTGGTCAAGCTTGCCGATTACCACGTTGGGCTCGACGTCAAGGCCGGCACACTGGTGCCACTGCTGGAGGAATTCAAGTCGGGCATCATTGAACCGATTTATCTGCTGTATTCAGATAGAAAACACCTCAGCCCACGCATCCGGGTGTTCATCGAGTTCTTCCAGGACAAGTGGCGCCAGCATCCCTGGAAAGTAGGTATGTGAGCCCAGCCTCGGGTGCTGAAGCAGGAGGTTCAGCGCCCTGTCTGTTGTACAGTGTCGAGCAATGACCTGGCCGAACTGGAATGACCAATGTCTCAACGCCGCTCAACATGGATTGCTCTGCTGGTAGCCGTCACGTTCTTCATGGAGAACCTCGACGCCACGGTGATCGCTACGGCGTTGCCCGATATGGCCAGGACGTTTGGCGTCGCGCCGGTGGACCTTAACATTGGCATGAGCGCCTACATGCTCGCGGTGGCGGTGTTTATTCCCATCAGCGGCTGGTTGGCCGATCGCTTTGGTACGCGCTGGGTATTCTGTTCGGCGATCGTGTTGTTCACCCTGTCCTCGTTGATGTGCGGGTTGAGCAATAGCCTGGAAACCTTTGTCGCCGCGCGTGTACTGCAGGGTATGAGCGGCGCGATGATGGTACCGGTGGGGCGCCTGGCGGTGCTGCGTACCACCGAGAAAAAAGACCTGGTGCGCGCGATCTCGTTCATTACCTGGCCCGGCCTGGTGGCTCCGGTACTCGGGCCTCCGGTGGGCGGCTTCATCGTCACCCATGCTTCCTGGCCGTGGATTTTTTACCTCAATCTACCCTTGGGTGTGCTGGCCCTGATTGTCGCGCTGGTCCTGCTGCCCAAACGGGACGACGCCAGTGCCAGGGCGTTCGATTTCAGTGGATTCCTGCTGGTGGGCATCGCCAGTGCTGCCTTGTTGTATGGCGTTGAGATGCTCGGGCAAAGCCAGGACGATCTGCTGCAAGGGCTGGCGCTGAGTGGTGCCGGTGCGGTGCTCGGTGTTGTTGCCTGGCGCCATATGCGTCGGCATGCGCACCCACTTTTGGCGCTGGGGGTAACCGGTATTCGTACCTTCAACGTCTGCTTGTGCGGCGGCTCGATTTTCCGGATCGCCATCAGCACCTTGCCGTTTCTCCTGCCGCTGATGTTTCAACTGGCGTTCGGTCTTTCCGCGTTCGATGCGGGGCTGCTGGTACTGGCGGTATTTGCCGGCAACCTGGCGATGAAACCCTTCACCACCTGGGTGATGCAGCGTTGGGGATTTCGTCCGGTGCTGATGGTCAACGGCATCCTGGGCGTACTGGCGATAGCGGCCTGCGCCTTGCTGGATGAGCGCATGAGCCCGGCGCTGATCCTGTTCATCCTGTTCGTCGGCGGCCTGTCACGCTCCATGCAGTTCACCGTGTTCAACACCCTGGCCTTTGCCGAAATCCCCAAGGAGCAGATGAGCGACGCTTCGACCTTGTTCAGCATGTTCTTCCAGTTGAGCATGGCGATGGGCGTGGCCATCGGCGCGCTGCTGCTACGCCTGGCGATGAACATCCATGGCACGCCAGGGCACGCCGAGACGGGCGACTTTCAGTTGGCGTTCCTGTGTGTGGCGGTGATTGCGGCCATCGCCTTGCTGGACAATCTGCGACTGTCGCCACAGGCGGGCGAGTCGGTGTTGCAGCGTGCTCGGGCCAAGGATTAGTCAATGGTGAATTTGTGCGGGAGCGAGCAGGGGATCACCCCCAGACACAAATCCCGGCAACACCCAATAAACCTGTGGAGCTGGCTTGCCAGCGATGAGGCCGGCACAGCCAGCATCTCCCTCGCCTGACAAACCGCCTTCGCTGGCAAGCCAGCTCCTACAAGGTGATCACCTCCAGACACAAATCCCGGGAACACCCAATAAACCTGTAGGAGCTGGCTTGCCAGCGATGAC
>NZ_JAXDEQ010000056.1:0-35289 GCF_035065025.1 Pseudomonas sp. YuFO8
CTTTTGATTTTAAAGATCAAAAGATCGCAGCCTGCGGCAGCTCCTACACGGATTTTCAGCAACCTTTGAAAATGCCGGGGCGCCGCTCAACCAGCGACCGCACACCTTCCTGCGCATCCTCGCTGGTCAGCAACTTCTTCACCAGCGTCGGCAGCCCTCGCGCCGCGGCGGTCTCGCCCTCGTAGCGGGCCTGCCGGGCAGACAGCAACGTTGCCTGGACCCCCAGCGGCGCCTGCCGGGCAATGCGCTCGGCCAGTTCAATTGCCCGCGGCAGCAAATCCTCGCTGGCCATGACTTCCTGCACCAACCCCAGGTGCAGCGCATCATGGGCATCGAACTCGTCGCCCGTGAGCATCCAGCGCATGGCGTTGCCCCAGCCAGCCACCTGATGCAGGCGCAACGTGGCACCGCCGAAGGGGAAGATGCCGCGCTGCACTTCCATCTGCGCGAAACGGGTGTTGCTGGCACACAGGTTGATATCGGCGGCCAGCATCAACTCGATGCCGATGGTCAGGCAGTAGCCCTGGGCGGCGACGATCACCGGTTTGTTGACCCTGGGCCCGGCGAAAACTCCCCACGGGTCGCAGCCGCCGGGCGGGGCTTGCCAGCCTTCGGTCAGCGCCGCGCTGGCACTGACCAGGTCCAGGCCGGCGGTAAAATGTTCGCCATGACCGAAGACCACGGCCACCCGTGCTTCGCTGTCGGCTTCGAACTCGCCGTAGGCCAGGCTCAGCTCGTTGAGCAGGTCGAGATCGAAGGCGTTGCGCTTGGCGACCCGGTCCAGTCCGATCATCAGGACATGACCGCGCTTTTCACGGCTCACGCGGCTGGTATTGAGCTCTTTCATGCGGCATTTCCTCGAGCGGGAGATGGGCGCGCAGTCCCGGGGTTTGTGGCGGGTGGGTGAACCGTTTTAGCGTCATCGCCCGCAGGGCAGGGCCTTTGAAAAGTAGACGCTGGCGCGATTATCCGCAAAGCCTGTGACAGAACGCCGTATATGGGAGTTTTGCGATAAAAAAAGCTCCCTTTTTCGGCAAATTCCGGTATAGTGCGCGCCGGCCTTTAGCCGGGCCGCGTTTAGGTGGCGCAATTCCCCGAAGTCATATTCGGTTGCACGTTCGCCCAGCGAACTCTTCCTGAACGATTCTTTTTCATTCATTCGTTTTCGCAAATCCCCGCCGACAAAGCTGCCAGGGCGACTCTTGAGTCTCAACACGGCATGCGCAGCTTTGGAGCATGGGTCTTTGCGGATGCACTTAGAGGCAGACCCATGACCCAGGAAATCGGCGGCTTCGCCGCTCTTGAACTTCACCCTAATATTGTCGCTGCAGTAGTCGCTACCGGCTATGAAGAGCCTTCGGCCATTCAGCAGCAGTCGATCCCGATCATTCTCGCCGGTCACGATATGATTGGCCAGGCGCAAACCGGTACCGGTAAAACCGCTGCCTTTGCCCTGCCTATCCTGCACCGCATTGATCCGTCCAAGCGCGAGCCGCAAGCTCTGATCCTGGCCCCAACTCGTGAGTTGGCGCTACAAGTTGCAACCGCTTTCGAAACCTACGCCAAGCAAATGCCGGGCGTAACTGTTGTGGCTGTCTACGGCGGCGCGCCGATGGGCCCACAATTGAAAGCAATCCGTAATGGCGCACAGATCGTTGTCGCCACTCCGGGCCGTCTGTGCGACCACCTGCGTCGCGACGAAAAAGTACTGGCGACCGTGAACCACCTGGTTCTCGACGAAGCTGACGAAATGCTCAAGCTGGGCTTCATGGACGACCTGGAAGTCATCTTCAAGGCCATGCCGGAAACCCGTCAGACCGTATTGTTCTCGGCCACCTTGCCGCAATCGATCCGTGCCATCGCTGAGCGCCACCTGCGCGATCCGAAGCACGTGAAGATCCAGAGCAAGACCCAGACCGTTACCGCGATCGAGCAGGCTCACCTGCTGGTTCACGCTGACCAGAAGACTTCTGCCGTTCTCAGCTTGCTGGAAGTGGAAGACTTCGACGCCCTGATCATGTTCGTGCGCACCAAGCAAGCGACCCTGGACCTGGCCAGTGCCCTGGAAGCCAAAGGCTACAAAGCCGCTGCGCTGAACGGTGACATTGCCCAGAACCAGCGTGAGCGCGTGATCGACTCCCTCAAGGATGGCCGTCTGGACATCGTTGTGGCGACCGACGTTGCTGCTCGTGGCCTGGACGTTCCGCGCATCACTCACGTGTTCAACGTTGACATGCCGTACGATCCGGAATCCTACGTTCACCGTATCGGCCGTACCGGCCGTGCTGGTCGCGAAGGTCGTGCGCTGCTGCTGGTGACTCCACGTGAGCGCCGCATGCTGCAAGTGATCGAGCGTGTAACCGGTCAGAAGGTTGCTGAAGTTCGCCTGCCGGACGCTCAAGCCGTTCTGGATGCGCGCATCAAGAAGCTGACCAACAGCCTGTCGCCGCTGGTGGCTGAAGCCGAATCGACCCACGGTGATCTGCTCGATCGCCTGACCGCCGACATCGGTTGCAGCCCGCGTGCCCTGGCCGCAGCCCTGCTGCGCAAGGCTACCAACGGTCAAGCGCTGAACCTGGCCGCTATCGAGAAAGAGCGTCCACTGGTGCCGAACAACGCACCGCGTGGCGATCGTCCAGAGCGTTCCGGTGATCGTCCAGAGCGTGGTGACCGCGAGCGTCGCGCTCCGATGCCGCTGGGCGAAGGCCGTGCTCGTTGCCGTACCGCGCTGGGTGCGCGTGATGGTATCGCTGCCAAGAACCTGCTGGGCGCCATCCTCAACGAAGGTGGTCTGGCCCGTGAAGCCATCGGTCGCATCCAGGTGCGTGACAGCTTCAGCCTCGTCGAGCTGCCGGAAGATGGTCTGGAGAAGTTGCTGACCAAGCTGAAGGACACTCGCGTTGCCGGTAAGCAGTTGAAGCTGCGTCGCTACCGCGAAGATTGATCCGCCCTCGGGCTGATTGATCGAACATAAAAAATCCCCGACTGGTTCGGGGATTTTTTTGGCCTGCGTTTAACTGTTTAACCCTTTTCTTCACCGCCGCCCGCCGTCACCACATGGATGCTCATGCGCGGTGTGGCCAGGTCCAGCCCGGCTTCATCCAGATGTCGCTTGAGCGACAGGTTGAATGCCCGTGAAACTTCCCACTGCTTGATCGGGGCGGTCTTGAACCGGGCCCGCAGGATCGCATTGCCGGACTCGAAACTTTCCACACCCTGAAATTCCAGGGGCGACCAGATGTTGCGCCGTTGCAGCGGGTCGGTGCGCATTTTCTGGCCGACGTCGCGCATCAGCTTGATCGCGTTGTCGATGTCCATGTTGGCAGGCACTGCGACCCGGAAGATCGCGTAGCCGAATTCCCGGGAGTAGTTCTTGATGCTCTTGATTTCGCTGAACGGAATGGTGTGGACGATGCCGTCGATGTCCCGCAGGCGCACGGTACGAATGGTCAGGCCCTCGACGGTACCCAGGTGGCCGCCGACGTCCACGTAGTCGTCGATGGCCAGGGAGTCTTCGATGATGATGAACAGCCCGGTGATCAGGTCGGCCACCAGCGATTGCGCGCCAAAACCGATGGCCAGGCCGATCACACCGGCACCGGCCAGCAGTGGCGTGACGTTCATGCCCATGTTCGCCAGGGCGACAATCAATGCAACGATGAAAATCGCCACGAACAGCACGTTGCGGATCAGCGGCATCATGGTCTGTGCGCGGGCGTTGGCCAGGCCTTTGCGCGAGCGCGTGAGGGCGTGATGCACGGCGGTGTCGCTGAGAATCCAGATAAGCCAGGCAAATATCAGCGTGCCGACCAGGCTGAACAGTTTGACGCTGACCTCATGGCCTTCGCCTTCGGTGAAGCTGATCAGCGACATGCCCCAGACCCGCAGGCCCAGCTCGATGAATGCCAGCCAGACCAGCAGATGGGCCAGGGTATAGAAGAAGTTTTTCAGGCGTTCCGAATACAGGGCGTGACGCTTGGCCCCGCGTTGCGGTTTGAGGGCGTGACGGCGTACCAGGCCGTTGATAACCATGCACAACACCAGCAACACGGTGCAGATCAGCGACTGGCGCAGGGCGGTGCTGGTGTCGCCGGCCGAAACGAAGGTGGCGAACAGGGAAATACCCACCAGCACCAGTGCCGGTACATACCAGAAGGTGCCGAGAATATCGATGGTGTCGCTGAGGGCACGGCGGGTCAGGCGCCGGGACAGCGGCTGGTTGCGGATCAAATGGGCAATCGGGCGGCGGAACCGCAGGATGAACAACCCCGTGGACAACGCGGCCAATACATTGGCTACCGTCGCCGCGGTATGTGCCAGGTGCACGCCAAGGCTTTCCACCAGGCGCGGGTCGTTCAGGGCTTCACCGAAAGCGGCGAAACTGCCGATCAGCCACAGCGGCCGGAAGGCCTGGTGCCGCAGGATGTACAGGGCGCGGTGACGGTGCGGGCCGTCGAGCAGGGAAAAGGCAATCACGCAGATCGCCGAGAAACAGGTGCCGACCACTAGCGCATACGCCAGCACCATGGCCAGGCTTTTACCGAGTGAGGAGGGCAGGGCGTAGCTCATGTAGACGGTGATGACCAGCGCGATTAGCCACGGCCCCAGCTTGCGCAGGGCGAAACGCAGCATGTCCAGGGCTCTGGGGTGTTGCGGCAGTTCTTCGGTCAGGCCAAAGCGCATGCGCACTCGATGACTGACCCAGATCAGCGCCGCCGCCAGCAGGCTCCAGACCATCAGGATCATGGCAAAGGCGAAGATGATCGGCAGCCACTCGTTGGCCGGCAGTATCAGCGCGGCCAATTCATCCTTGGCCAGGTCGAACTCGCTGGACCAGCGATTGAGCGGGCTGTCGACGCCGGAAAACTGCTTTTCGAAGCTGGCCAGGGTTCCACCAATCAGGCCCAGTACGCCTTCCTCGGCGACCGGCTGGGCTTTTTTTGTGGCGTCGCGCAGCTTCTTCAGATCCGCCAGCAGCTTGCTGCGCTGCTGATCGTTCTCCAGCGACTTGATGACTTCATCCAGGGATTGCCCGAGGGGTTCCTGCGCCTCGGGTTGGGTTTTTGCCGGGCTGCCAAGCAGGCTCGGCAGCCCGACGGCCTGGGCAGGCGCTGACGGCATCAGCGTCATCAGGCAGATAAGGAAAAGGCACGGCAGGGCGAATAGACGAGCGAACACTAGGCGGTCAACCTCGAAATGGGCAGATCGACCGAGTGTACGAGCCCGTCTGGACCAATGCGAGCCGGGGTGGGGATTTATTCGTTGAGTTTGGCGAGGATCTTGAAGATCACCGTGGCGAGGATCAGCAGCATGCCGAGCCACATGGCGAGCACGCCCGCGTTCTTGTCGCGAAAGTTGAAACCGACTGCCAGCATGATCATCCCGATGAGAATGGGGATGAGCATGCCGTGGAACGAGGACATCGTGATCATGGCGACTGCCTTGTCAAAAGGGATAGTTAAAGTCTAGGTGGATTTCCTGCGACCCGTGTAGGAGCTGGCGCAGGCTGCGATCTTTTGATTTTTAAAGTCAAAAGATCGTCCGAACGCGGCCCGAGCCTGCGGCAGCTCCTACAGGAACCTACGGCAATTCGCGGCAGGCGTAGAACGCGCTCAGCACCTTGACCAGATGCGCCAGGTCATGGCTGCCGCACAGTTCGCGGATCGAATGCATGGCGAAGGTCGGCAGGCCGATGTCCACGGTACGCACGCCCAGGTGGCTGGCGGTGATCGGGCCGATGGTCGAGCCGCAACCCATGTCACTGCGCACCACGAAGCTCTGTACCGGCACTTCTTCGGCCATGCACAGGTGACGGAAGAACCCGGCGGTTTCGCTGTTGGTGGCGTAGCGCTGGTTGCTGTTGACCTTGATCACGGGGCCGGCGTTGAGTTTCGGGCCGTGATTGGCATCGTGCTTGTCGGCGTAGTTGGGGTGCACGCCGTGGGCGTTGTCGGCCGAGACCAGCAGGGATTTCTGGATGGTGCGCACGAATTCGTCGCCTTCGGGCAGCAGGCGGCGCAACGTCTGCTCCAGCATCGGGCCGTCGGCGCCACAGGCCGAGCACGAGCCGACTTCTTCATGGTCATTGCAGACCAGCACGCTGGTTTCGTCGGTGTCGGTGGTCAGCAGTGCTTGCAGGCCGGCATAACAGGACAGCAGGTTGTCCAGGCGCGCACCGGCAATGAAATCACCATGCAGGCCGATGACGGCCGCGCTTTGGGTGTCGTAGAAGCTCAGTTCGTAATCCAGCACGACGTCGGCGTTCAGGCCGTGTTCGCGGGCCAGTTGGTCGGTGAGCACGGCACGGAAATCCACGCGCTCGTCACCGGCGAATTGCGCCAGTACCGGTGGCAGCTCGGTCTGGGCATTGATCGCCCAACCCATGTTGGCTTCACGATTGAGGTGAATGGCCAGGTTGGGGATGATCGCGATCGGCGCCTTGAAGTCGATCAACTGGCTCTCGACCTTGCCGTCACGACGGAAGGTGACGCGGCCGGCCAGGGACAGGTCGCGGTCGAACCAGGGGGCCAGCAGGGCGCCGCCATAGACTTCGACGCCCAATTGCCAGAAACCCTGGCGTTGCAGTTCCGGCTGGGGCTTGACCCGCAGGCACGGGCTGTCGGTGTGGGCGCCGACCAGGCGAATGCCACCGTGCAGCGGCGAGTGCCGGCCCATCTTGATCGCGACGATCGACGAGTCGTTGCGGGTGACGTAGTAGCGACCATTGGCCTCGGTGTTCCATGGCTCGCGTTCGTCCAGGCGTTGGAAACCCGCCGCTTCCAGGCGCTGAACAAGGCTGGCGGTGGCGTGGAACGGGGTAGGGGAGGCCTTGAGGAAATCGATCAGGCCTTGGTTCAACTCTTCGCGCATAAGTAGCTCCAGACAGCAATGGCGCCAGTTTAACGTATTGGCCCGATGCATTGGACAAGAGCTTTCAGCGCCGAGCCCGCCAAGCCGTCAATGATTCATCCGCTCGCGC
Source organism: Pseudomonas sp. YuFO8 (assembly GCF_035065025.1). Lineage (NCBI taxonomy): Bacteria > Pseudomonadati > Pseudomonadota > Gammaproteobacteria > Pseudomonadales > Pseudomonadaceae > Pseudomonas > Pseudomonas sp. YuFO8. Next base: position 6,980 of record NZ_JAXDEQ010000056.1, read on the forward strand.
AGGTAGGCAATGATGGTTTGTTCGTCCGAAGACTTGGTCGGCCGGGGCAGGTGTTTCGGCCAGCGACCCTTTTCCGTGCCGAAGAACCTTTGCTGTTGGTCTTCTTCCCAGCGCAGGATTTCCCGGGAGGCGGACTCCCACCACTCATGGCGGCACACCTCGTAATACGGATGATCAGGTGCCGCGCTGCCATACAGCAGGTCGCGACCGACCTTTTTCACGCTCTTGTGCTTGTTGCGCAGTTGCCACTTGATGCGCAGGCGCTGCCAGGGTGAGGGCACGGGTTTGCAGCGCGGGACTTCTGTGCACAGGGCCGGCAGCTCCGGGCGGAATTGCTCGCCATGACGGCTGAAAAAATGCTTCTGCATGGCGTGGAAGAAGCGTTTTTCAGCGAAGTAGTGATAAACGAATTTCTTCGCCTCCTGAACGGGCTGGTTGCGCATCGCGAACGACAGGGCGATCTGCTCGATGGTATGGATGTCGAACGAGCCCTGGGTCCATTCATCGATCAGGCGGATCGATTTTTCCAGCAGGGGCGTATCGCCGTCGGTGACACCGCACAGCCCGCTGTTGTAAAGCTTGAAACTATTGTCGGAGGAGATGCCATGAGCTTGCAGGCAACGCCCGAGCTTGACGTAGTCGGGGCGTTCGCAGACGTAGCTCCAGTCGTACTCGAAACGGTCCATGACGTAGCGCCCGGGCCCGATCCGTTCGAAGACGCGATGGGGCGATTCGAGGAACAGCGTGTCGGTGTCGACGAACAGGGTCTTCTGTGCAAGCTTCAGCCCTTGGGCGATAGCACAGGCCTTGCGCCGGTGGTGATAGCCGTTTTCGCCCTGCCATTGGGCCAGGGTCTGCTCGTCCAGGGCGATGGTGTCGACCGGCCAGCCGGCATAATCCTCGGGACGATCGGTCATGACCCTGATGCACAGCGACTCACCCCGTTTGAGCTGTGCCAGGGCGGTGAGCATGCTGAACTTGGCTTCGCGCCGGTAGACATCCTGGTTGCCATAGATGAGGTAGAGCAACTGGTGCGGTGTTTTTTCCAGGGGGGTCAGCGCTTCGCGCATAAGTAGCTCCAGGCAACAGAGACGCAAGTTTACCGTATTGGCTCGCGGCATTGCTTCACCCCTTTTTATAACGGGGTATGTGACAACAAATGAAAACGCCCTTCAATCGAAGGGCGTTTTCAGGCGAGGCTTGGGGTTGTCAAAAAGGCGCAGGGCACTCGAAGCGCAGTCGCTCACCGCTTTGAGGGTGAGTGAAGCTGAGCATGCTCGCGTGCAGGCACAGTCGTGGCCAGGCGGCCAGGGCTTGCTCATGGGCGTAGAGTCCGTCGCCCAGCAGCGGGTGACCGATCGACAGCATGTGCACGCGCAATTGGTGCGAGCGTCCGGTGATCGGTGTGAGTTCGACGCGGCACCAGTCGCCACAGCGTTCCAGCACACGCCAGAAGGTCAGGGCGTGTTTGCCGAATTCATGGTCCACCACGTGGCGTGGCTTGGTCGGTGGGTCGTAGCGCAGCGGCAGGTCGATGCTGCCACTGTCGAGCTCCGGCTGACCCCAGCACAAGGCGGTGTAGGCCTTTTCCGTTTCGCGGTCGTGAAATTGTCGAGACAGTTCACGGTGCGTGTCGGGATCCCGGGCCAGCAGGATAATGCCGGACGTTTCCCAATCCAGGCGATGGACGATTCGCGCTTCCGGGTAGCCGTTTTCCTGCAGGCGGGTAATCAGGCAGTCCTTGTTGTCGTCGGCCCGACCGGGCACCGAGAGCAGCAGGGTGGGTTTGTTGACCACCAGGACTGCGGCGTCCTCATGGATGATGTGGATATTGGACAGCGGCATCAAACAGCCTCGTAACAAACGCCAACGGCGGTTCAGGCCCAACAGGATACCTGATGGGCCTGAACCGCCGTGGCTCCAGCCGGATCGACTCAGCGATCTGGCAGGGTGATATTGAGTTCCAGAATCGAGCAGCTGCCCTGGCTTTCCAGTGCGACATGCACGTCATCGGACCCGATATTGACGTACTTGCGAATCACCTCCACCAGTTCCTTCTGCAAGGCCGGCAGGTAGTCCGGGGTGCTGCGTTGGCCGCGTTCGTGCGCCACGATGATCTGTAGACGCTCTTTCGCTACCGACGCGGTGCTTTGCTTTTTGTTGGCACGAAAGAAGTCAAAAAGGTTCATTGTTTAATTGCCTCCAAACAGGCGCTCGAAGAATCCCTTCTTCTGTACATCGAGGAAACGATGTTCCACGGTTTTGCCCAGCAGGCGGTCCACGGTGTCGCTGTAGGCCTGGCCGGCATCGCTCTGGTCGTCGAGAATCACTGGAACGCCCTGGTTGGATGCCTTGAGCACCGCCTGGGATTCAGGGATCACGCCGAGCAGGGCCACCGAGAGGATTTCCTTGACGTCTTCGACGCCGAGCATTTCACCCTTGCTCACGCGCTCTGGATGGTAACGGGTAATCAGCAGGTGTTCCTTGATCGGGTCTTCGCCGCGTTCGGCACGGCGCGACTTGCTGGCCAGCAGGCCGAGCATGCGGTCGGAGTCACGCACCGAAGACACTTCCGGGTTGGTCACGACGATCGCTTCGTCAGCGAAGTACATGGCCAGGTGGGCGCCTTTTTCGATGCCCGCCGGGGAGTCGCAGACCACGAACTCGAAGTCTTCCTTGAGTTGCATCAGGACTTTTTCCACGCCTTCGACGGTCAGCGCGTCTTTGTCGCGGGTCTGGCTGGCTGCCAGCACGTAGAGGTTTTCCAGGCGCTTGTCTTTGATCAGGGCCTGTTGCAGGTTGGCTTCGCCGTTGACCACGTTGACGAAGTCATACACCACGCGGCGCTCGCAACCCATGATCAGGTCGAGGTTACGCAAACCGACGTCGAAGTCGACGATGACTGTTTTGTGACCGCGCAGAGCGAGGCCGGTACCGATAGCGGCGCTGGTGGTGGTCTTACCCACACCACCCTTGCCGGATGTAACCACGAGAATCTTGGCCAAGGTGTTTCACCCCTAAGGAAAAAGGACTTTTAGCCCCTGAAAAACATCTCTTGAAAAACTACAGCAGTTGGACAGCCTTGGCTGGAATGGGCCGCAAATGGCGTTTACCCCCGGTAAACACTGTTTGTAGCCGTTTTCCTACTTCGTTTGAGCCGTTTTCGCTACGTTTTAGAGATGCTTGGAAAATGCGGCAGTATCCGTTAAAGCCGAATGATGTTCAACACGTCGCCTGACAGGCTGACCTGCACGCCCGAACCCCACAACGGGTCGCGGCGCAGATCTTCGGAAACCTTGTAGTGACCGGCGATGGAGATCAGTTCAGCGCTCATTTGCTGGCAGAAAATCCGTGCCTTGGTGTCGCCTTTGACGCCGGCCAGCACACGACCGCGCATCGGGCCGTATACATGGATGTTCCCATCGGCGAGAAGTTCCGCCCCCGGGCTGACCGAGGAGATCACCACCAGGTCGCTGCCCTGGGCATAGATCTGCTGGCCACCACGTACTGGCGAAGTGATGATTTTCGTCGGCTTGATGCTCGGTTCCGCGGGTTTTTCCGGCTTTTTCGCCACGACGCCTTCGTTCAGGTCCAGCGCCCGTTCACGGGCTCCGGATGGCGGCAGCACCGGCAGGTCGACCGCGATGGCGGCCGCGATGTCTTCGATGCGGCTGGCGCGGATCGCCAGGGTACGCAGGCCATGCTGGCGGCAAACGCGCATCAGGCCGGGCAGATCGACGGCGCCGCCGTTGGCCGGGAGCTTGTCCAGGGCCAGTACCAACGGCGCGTTGCTGAAGAAGTTCGGCGCCTGGGCAACCTTGGCGGCCAGTTGCCGATCGAGGCCCTCAAGGTCATTGCGGGCCAGTTCCAGCACGGTAATGGCGAGCATGCTGCCCTTCAGCTGGAACACGGGATCTTGGTCTAGCGGTTCGGTTTGGCTCATGTTCGGCATACAACGACTTGTCACTAAAAGTGCCCAGACTTATAACGAGAACGCCGGCGAGCCGCAAGCCGGGTCGAACGATGTAGAATGCGCGGCCATCGTCTTTTCGGAACCTTTAATGGATCGCCCGCGTTTTCGAACAACCTTTCTGATGCCGCGTTTCTGGCCGCTCTGGTGCGGCCTGGGGCTGTTATGGCTGATTGTCCAGCTGCCGTACCCTGCATTGCTGTGGATCGGCCGGGTCCTGGGCGCCCTGATGTATCGGGCAGCGGCCGACCGGCGGCGCATTGCCAAGCGCAATCTCGAGCTGTGCTTCCCGGAAAAATCCGCGGCCGAGCGCAAGCGTCTGCTCAAGGAAAACTTCGCTTCCACCGGTATCGCCTTCTTTGAAATGGCGATGAGCTGGTGGTGGTCGCGTGAGCGGCTGGCGAAACTGGCCCATATCGAAGGCCTGGAGCACCTGAAGAATGCCCAGCGTGACGGCAAGGGCGTGATCCTGATGGCCGTGCACTTCACCACGCTGGAAATCGGTGCCGCGCTGCTCGGCCAGCAGCACACCATCGACGGCATGTACCGCGAACACAAGAACCCGCTGTTCGACTATGTGCAGCGTCGCGGTCGCGAGCGGCACAATCTCGATTCCCTGGCGGTGGAGCGCGAGGACGTGCGCGGCATGCTCAAGTTGCTGCGTGCCGGCCGGGCGATCTGGTACGCACCGGACCAGGATTATGGCGCCAAGCAAAGCATTTTCGTGCCGTTGTTCGGCATCCAGGCCGCCACCGTCACCGCCACCAGCAAGTTCGCGCGACTCGGCAAGGCGCTGGTGGTGCCGTTCACCCAGGTACGCCTGGCGGACGGCAGTGGTTATCGCCTGGTGATTCACCCGCCGCTCGAAGGCTTCCCAGGTGAAACCGAGGAAGCGGACTGCCTGCGCATCAACCAGTGGATCGAAGGCGTCTTGCGTGACTGCCCGGAGCAATACCTCTGGGCCCATCGCCGTTTCAAGAGCCGGCCGCCCGGTGAACCGAAGTTGTACGCAAAACGCGGCTGAACGGCCGATCCCGACCTGCACCATGGAGCGTTGCGATGAGTCCTGCTGAACCGGTCACAGGGTTGATTCTTTCCGGCGGCGGGGCTCGGGCGGCGTATCAGGTGGGTGTGCTGGCGGCGATTGCCGAGTTGCTGCCCTTGGGCGCGGACAATCCTTTTCCGGTGATTGTCGGCACCTCCGCCGGGGCTATCAATGCGGTCAGCCTTGCCAGCGGGGCGATGGATTTTCGCGCGGCCATCGAGCGCCTGACGGCATTCTGGCAGGGGTTTCGCAGTCACCAGGTGTTGCGCAGCGACTGGCCGGGCGTGATCAGCCAGGCCACTCGGTTCGTCAGTCACAGTTTGTTGGGCCTTGGCGCGCAGGTGCCGGTGGCGTTGCTCGACAGCTCGCCGTTGCGCGGGTTGCTCGACGACAAATTACCGATGAACGGTATCGCCGAAGCCATTGCCCAAAAACAGTTGCACGCGGTTGCCGTCACGGCCTTCGGCTATGAGTCCGGCCAGGCCGTCACGTTCTACCAGGGCGGCGGCACCATCGACGCCTGGTTGCGCCATCGCCGCATCGGCATTCCCACCCAATTGTCCGTCGACCATTTGCTCGCCAGCTCGGCCATTCCGCTGCTGTTCGCTCCGGTGAAAATCGGCGAAGAGTATTTCGGCGACGGCGCGGTACGCCAATCGGCTCCCATCAGCCCGGCGTTGCACCTGGGCGCCAGTCGAGTGCTGGTGGTGGGGGTCAGTGGCAACCCGCGGGGCATCGATCCCGAGCAACCGCTGCAGCGCGCCTGGTCCGGGCAACAACCGACCCTGGCGCAGATCGGCGGGCACATGCTCAACAGTACCTTCATCGACAGCCTGGAAAGCGACATCGAGTTGCTGCGGCGTTTGAATCAGTTCAGCCACCTCCTGCCCGACGGCACTCCCACCCGTGCGCTTGGCGTGGCACCGGTAGAGGTGTTGGTGATTTCACCGAGTCAACCGATCGATGAAATTGCCGCGCGCCATCGCCAGGAATTGCCGGCGGCGCTGCGCCTGTTCCTGCGCGGGCCGGGGGCGACCAAAACCAGTGGGGCAGGGGTGTTGAGTTATCTGCTGTTCGAGGCGGGGTATTGCAGCGAATTGATTGATCTGGGGCGGCGGGATGCGTTGGCCAAGCGCGATGAACTTTGCCGGTTTATGGGGTTGGCGTGATAACGCAAAAGATCGCAGCCTGCGGCAGCTCCTACATTGGAATGCGTTTCCCTGTAGGAGCTGGCGGAGCCTGCGATCTTTTGATTTTAAATCAGAAGTGCACCTTGACCAGGAAGCTGGTCACGCTCTGATCCGTCTTGAAGCCCTGGCTGTCTTCTATACCGTACTTGTTTTTCCAGTAGTCATACTCGACACCGACGTACAACTGCTTGGCGCCCAGGTTCAGCGCCTTGCCCAGGTCGTATTTGACCTGTGGGTTGAAGTGCAGGTTGGCGTGGTATTCGCCTTTGTCGTTCACGTCGTTGTCGACGACCCAGTCCATGAAGCCGTCGATCAGCACGTCCGAGTCGCCCACCGGGATGGTGTAGGACCATGCCGGAGTGATCTGCCAGACATCGTCACCCGGGCGGTCGCCTTCGGTGTGACGGTTGTAGAAGTTCAGCTGGAAGTAGTCGAAGCCGGGGATGGCCAGGTCGAAACCCGGGCCGATCAGGTACGACTCGGTGTCGTCTTCGCCGAACTCATAGGTCATGGCCAGCAGCACGTCCTTGATCGGGCCGAATTCCAGCTTCTGGTCGAAGATCTTGTTGAACGACAGGCGCGGGCTGAATTCGCCGTAGTGGGTGTTCTCACCCGCGAAAGAGTCTTCCTTGCCGTTGTAGAAAATCTTGTCGATGAAGAAGAAGTTGTCGCCGTATTTCCAGCCGTCGGCGTGCTCGAAGGTCACGGTCTGCTGGATGCGCGGGTTGACCTGGAAGTCCTTGCCATACAGATAGGTCAGGCTGTTGTTCTGCCACTGCAGCAAGTCGCCGGCCATGGCCTGACCCCCCGCCAGCAATGATCCCGCCAGCATCAGGCTAGTGCACGTACGTTTCATTCGGTTGCTCCCAAAAAGTAGTGGTTCCGCGTTATTTTTTTAAGGTCGACGCTCTGGTGTGGCGCCTTTTTCTGTAGCTGCAAAAAATTATCCATTCGGTCAGCTTTAGTGCTGTTAGCAAGAGCTGCGCCAAGGCTTTCAGAAAACCAAAAAACTCCCGCTCGGCTGCTCAAAAACAGTCGATTGAGAGTGGTTTGGGGATGCCTTGGTACCGTCCAGGGCCGGGATAAGTTGGCTTTCTGGTCAGGAATTAAATCCGGGCTTTTTTTTAAAGCGGATTCAGGCGGCCGCGGAGAATACTGACTCCTCGGCCAGGTCTCAAGTGCCCCGCAACGGCGCACCGACGACAGGTGTGGGGCACGGTTGCGGGTCATCTTAGAAATGCACCTTCACCAGCAGGCTGGTGGTGTTTTCATTGGTGTCGAGGTTGCCGTTGTTTTCGATGCCGTACTTGTCTTTCCAATAGCTGTATTCGACGCCGACGTACACCTGTTTTTCCCGCCAGCCAAGGGTTTTGCCCAGGTCGTACTTGATCTGCGGGTTGAAGTGCACGTTGGCGTGATAGGTGCCGTGGGCGTTCTGGTCGTTGTCCACCACCCAGTCCAGGTAACCGTCGATCAACAGGCTCGAATTGCCCAATGGAACGGTGTAGGACCAAGCTGGTGAGATCTGCCAGACATCGTCGCCGGGGCGCGAGCCTTCGGTCTGGCGGTTATAGAAGTTCAGGGTGAAATAGTTGAAACCCGGTATCGCGAGGTCGAAACCGGGGCCGATCAGGTAGGCCTCGGTGTCGTCTTCGCCGTTCTCGTACGTCATGGCCAGCAGCACGTCCTTGATCGGGCCGAATTCGAAACGGCGGTCGAGGATCTTGCCCAGGGAGAGGCGCGGGCTGAACTCGCCGTAATAGGCGTGAACGCCTTTGTTGCGGTCTTGCTCGCCGTTGTAGTAGGTGCTGTCGATGAACATGAAGTTGTCGCCGTACTTCCAGCGGTCGGCGTGCTCGAACGTCACCGTCTGCTGGATCGACGGGTTGACCGCGAAATCCTTGCCGTACAGATAGCTCAGGCTGTTGGTTTGCCACAGCAGCAAATCGCCGGCCATGGCTTGAGTGGCGGCCAAAAGACCGCCCGCCAACAACAGGTTTGTCTGGGTACGAATCATCTGTTGCTCCCTCTTGTTCTTATTTTCAAGGCGCAGAAACACCCTACCTGTAGGAGCTGGCTTGCCAGCGAAGAGGCCATAAGATCCAACATCAATCTCGCCTGACACTCCGCTTTCGCCGGCAAGCCGGCTCCTACAGGGGGTGTGTGCTTCTGACTTAGTGGGCGTGGCAGTCGTTGATGGCCGCGCGTTCGGCGCCGCCAAGGATGTTGAACAGCAGGTTCAGCGTCAGGGCACTGAGCGTGGCCATGGCGATGCCGCTGTGGGTGATCGGGCTCATCCACAGGGGCAGGTGGGCGAAGAATTCCGGACGCACCACCGGGATCAGGCCCATGCCGATGCTCACCGCCACCAGCAACTGGTTGCGCCGGTCACCGATGTCGGCTTCCTGGAGGATCTTGATCCCGGTGGCGGCGACCATGCCGAACATCGCGATCGCTGCGCCGCCCAGTACTGCCGGAGGAATCGAGGCCACCAGGAACGCGGCCTTGGGCAGCAGGCTCAGGACGATCAGCAAGCCGCCGGCGACGATGGTCACCGAGCGGCAACGCACACCGGTCATCTGCACCAGGCCGATGTTCTGCGCGAAGGAGGAGTGGGTGAAGGTGTTGAAGAAGCCGGCGAAGAACGAGGCGCCGGCGTCGCACAGCAGGCCGCGGCGCAACATGCGTGGGCAGACTTCCTGGCCGGTGATCTTGCCCAGGGCGAGGAACATCCCGGTGGATTCGACGAAAATGATCACCACCACCAGGCACATCGACAGGATGGGCGCGAGTTCGAATTTCGGCATGCCGAAGTGCAGCGGGGTGACAAATTGCAGCCATGGTGCCTGGGCCATGCCGCTGAGGTCGACCATGCCCAGCACGCCACAGAGCACGTAGCCCAGGCACATGCCGATCAGTACGGAAATATTCACCCAGAAACCGCGCATGAAGCGGTGCACCAGCAGGATGGTGCCCAGCACCAGCGCGGCGATGGTCAGGTAGATCGGTGAACCGAATTGAGCGGCATCGGCGCCGCCGCCGGCCCAGTTAACGGCCACGGGGAACAGCGACAAACCGATCGAGGTGATGACCGTGCCGGTCACCAGAGGAGGGAAGAAGCGCACGACCTTGGACATGAACGGCGCAATGAGCATGCCGAAGAACCCGGCGGCGATGGTCGCGCCGAAGATCCCCTGCAGGCCGATACCGGGCATGCCGGCCATGGCGACCATGCTGCCGACGGCGGCGAAACTGGCGCCCATCATCACCGGCATGCGAATGCCCATGGGGCCGATACCGAGTGACTGGACGATGGTGGCGATGCCGGCGACCAGCAGGTCGGCGTTGATCAGGAAGGCGATTTCTTCACGACTCAGGCCAGCGGCCTGTCCGATGATCAGCGGCACCGCGATGGCGCCACCGTACATCAGCAGAACATGTTGCAAACCGACCAGGATCAGTTGCAAGAGGGGCAAACGCTGAATGGCGGGTGCGTCGGGGATGCGTGCTGGGGAGAGCTCGGACATGCAACACCTCGGATCATTTTTATTCTTGTGATTTTGTGCATCAGGTGGACCGCGTTGCGGCCAATCGCTGGCAAGCCAGCTCCTGTAGGAGCTGGCTTGCCAGCGAAGCTTTTCAACGATTAATTGGTCGGGGCACCCTGCACAATCCAGGCGCCGATCAGGTCACGTTCCTGCTGGGTCATCTGGGTGATGTTGCCCAGTGGCATGATCTGGCTGGCGACGGCTTGAGCCTGGATACGCGCCGCGTTCTGGCGGATCTGCTCGGGGGTGTCGAGCATCACGCCGGCCGGGGCCGCACTGAACAGCGGGCTGGTCGGTTTGGCCGAGTGGCAAACCGCGCAACGTTCCTGAATCACGCTGTGCACCTTGTCGAAGCCCGGGCCTGCGTTGGACGCTTGCGCCGGTGCGGCTGCAGGTGCCTCGGCAGGTTTGGCTTCAGCCGGTTTCAAGCCACCGCCCACTGCAGTTTCCGGCAGCGGCTGGTACTCGATTGCGGCAGGTGCCTTGGCCACTTCAGGGGCGCTGGACATCGGCTTCGGACCGGACACGTAGGCCAGGCAAATCATGCCCACCGCTGCCACCGGCAGGGTCCAGGCATATTTGTGGCTGTCGTGACGGGTGTTGAAGTAGTGACGCACCAACACCGCCAGTACCGCGATCCCGGCCAGGATCAACCAGTTGTACTGGCTGCCGTAGGTGCTCGGGAAGTGGTTGCTGATCATGATGAACAGCACCGGCAAGGTGAAGTAGTTGTTGTGACGCGAACGCAACAGGCCTTTGGCCGGCAGGGCCGGATCCGGCGTGCGGTTCTCGGCGATGGCCGCCACCAGTGCACGTTGCGCCGGCATGATGATGCGGAACACGTTGCCGACCATGATGGTGCCGATGATCGCACCGACGTGCAGGTACGCACCACGACCGCTGAACACCTTGCTGAAGCCATAGGCCGCGCCGATGATCAGCACGAACAGGATGAAACCCAGCAGGGCAGGGCGTTTGCCCAGGGCCGAGTCGCAGAGGAAGGAGTAGATGAACCAGCCGATGAACAGCGAGCCGATACCGATGGCCACGCCTTCAGGACCGCTCAGGGTGCTGCCCGGAGCCAGCAGGTAGAGCGTCGGGTTGGAGTAGAACACCACGCACAGCAGCGCGATCCCCGACATCCAGGTGAAGTAGGCTTCCCATTTGAACCAGTGCAGGTTGTCCGGCATGGTCGGTGGAGCCAGCTTGTATTTTTCCAGGTGGTAGATACCGCCGCCGTGGATCGCCCACAAATCACCGGCCAGACCACTTTTCGGGTTGACCCGATTGAGGTTGTTTTCCAGCCAGACGAAGTAGAACGATGCGCCGATCCAGGCCACGCCAGTAATCATGTGAACCCAGCGCACGCTCAGGTTCAGCCATTCCAACAGATGTGCTTCCACAGTCTTTACCTCTCGCCTGTCACTCTTGTTGTCGAGTGATCAGACCTTCTCTTATTGGTGGGGGGCGAGGATCAAACGCTCATCCTCTTTGAAAAAATGCTCATCGCAGTTATTGCCTGTGCCACTGCGATCAACCACCAGGAAGTCATCCCGCTTTTCGATCGTCAGCACCGGGTGGTGCCAAACGCCGCGATGGTAATTGATGCCCTGCCTGCCGTTGGTGACGAAGGCGCGGACCAAGCCTGATACAGGTTCATCGCCAAGTGGCGCGACCACGATCAGAAAGGGGTTGCCGAGCAGCGGAATGAAGGCCTGGCTGCCCAGCGGATGACGCTCCAGCATGCTCACGGTCAAAGGCATGTCCTGCGCGTCGGCGCGGAAGATGCTGATGATCGCGTTGTCTTCTGGCGTGGCGGTTTCCACCGTCGCCAGTTTATGGAAGCGCATGGTCGAACCGTTGTTGATCATGAAGTGATCGCTGCCGTCGGTTTCGATCACGTCACCGAAAGGGGCGAAGGCTTCTTTGGTCAGCGGTTCAATCGTCAGTGTGCGCATGCTGTTCTTATCCGAATTCTGTGTTGTTGGTTCTAATGCTATCGCCAGCAGGCTGGCTCCCACAGGGGAACGCATTGCAAATGTGGGAGCCAGCCTGCTGGCGATTGGGTTGAGTGCTTATTTAGCGACTTTGCCCAAAACGCGCAGGCGGCTCACACCACCATCCGGGAACACGTTCAGGCGGATGTGGGTGATCGGGCCCAGGGCCTTGATCTGCTCGGCGAAGGTGTGTTCGGCGTGCATTTCCAGCTTCTGGCTTGGCAGCAGTTCGCGCCAGAACAGCGATTGGGTTTCGATCTGGTTGTCGGTACCGCCTTTGACGAATGCGCCCTGGATCGAGCAGCTGTCCGGGTAGTTGCCCTTGAAGTGCAGGGTATCGACGACGATTTTCTCGATCTCGCCCGGGTGGCCCAGGGCGACGATCACCCAGTCATTGCCCGGGGTACGACGACGTGCGGTTTCCCAGCCGTCGCCCATGTTGATGCCACGGCCCGGGTTGAGAATGTTGCTCATGCGGCCGAAGTGTTCGTCGGAGCAGGCGAGGGCGCGGCCACCGTTGAGGGCTGCGGCCAGGTCGACTTGCTCGTTGTCGCCAACAGCCGACCAGTCGCGGAACGGAATGCCGTACACGCGCAGACGGGCAACACCACCGTCCGGGTAGATGTTGAAGCGCAGGTGGCTGAACGCCTGGTCGTTGCTGATTTCGTGGTAGTGGTGGCTGTTGCCTTGCAGTTCGACGGCGGACAGCACTTCAGTCCACTGGGTGTTTGCGTCCGGCTCGCCCGAGGCCAGGAAGCAGGCTTCCAGGGAGGCCGACGGCGGGAAGTTGCCGGTGAAGAATGAAGTGTCGATGTCCACGCCCTTGATCGAGCCAGGCACGCCCAGGCGGATCACCGCGCTGTCGTAGCCTTCGAAGCGCTTGCGGCGCGACTCCCAGCCGTCCATCCACTTGCCGTTGTCATCGAACACGCCCTCCTTCCACACGGCCGGGGTCGGTTGGAACAGACGGTTGGCGTCTGCGAACCAGTCATCGGTGACCGAGATGATCTTGGTGCCCAGACGGGCGTCGGCCAGGTTGACGAACTTCTCGAAAGGTACGGCGTAAGCTTTCATTCTTCTTGTCTGCCTTTAAATAAGTGGCTTGGGATGCTCTCAGGGCCCTGGGCGATTTGTGCGTTCAGATACGCTCGGGCCAAGGTCGCTATAGGGTCAGTAATCGGAACAGGGCGATCTTGTTGATCTGCGCCAGCGCGCACTTGAACTCGGTATCTTCCGGGTTGTGGATGCGCGTTTCGAACGCCGCGAGGATCTGATGCCGGTTGCTGCCTTTTACCGCCATGATGAAGGGAAACTTGAACTTGGCCTTGTAGGCGTCGTTCAGCTCGGTGAAGCGCTGGAACTCTTCGGCCGTGCATTGGTGAATACCGGCGCCAGCCTGTTCATTGGTGCTGGCTTCGGTGAGTTGCCCCTGGACGGCGGCTTTGCCGGCCAGGTCCGGGTGAGCGTTGATCAGGGCCAGCTGGCTGGCGTGATCGGCGCTCAACAGGATGTCGCTCATGCGCTGGTGCAGGGTTTCGATCTGGTCGATCGAGGCGTCCTGGCCCAGGTCAAAGGCCTTCTCGGCCACCCATGGCGAATGTTCGTAGATGTCGGCGAAGGCTTTGACGAAGGCGTCGCGGCTCAGGGTCGAGGGTTTCAATGTTTGAAAGGCGCTCATTTCGCGGCCCCTTGGTACGGGTGGGTTTCGTGCCAGTGGCGTGCGATGTCGACGCGACGGCTGAACCACACCTGTTCATGACTTTTAGCGTATTCGATAAAGCGCTTGAGCGAAGCCAGACGCGCCGGACGGCCGATCAGGCGGCAGTGCAGGCCGATCGACAGCATTTTCGGGGCTTCCGCGCCTTCGGCGTAGAGCACGTCGAACGCATCCTTGAGGTATTCGAAGAAATCGTCGCCCTTGTTGAAACCCTGGACCTGGGTGAAGCGCATGTCGTTGGTGTCCAGGGTGTACGGGATCACCAGGTGCGGCTTGCCGGTCGGGTTGTTCGGTTCCCAGTAGGGCAGGTCGTCGTCGTAGGTGTCGCTGTCGTAGAGGAAACCGCCTTCTTCCATCACCAGCTTGCGGGTATTCGGGCCGGTGCGGCCGGTGTACCAGCCCAGTGGGCGCTCGCCGGTGATTTCGGTGAGGATGCGGATCGCTTCGAGCATGTGCTCGCGTTCCTGGGCTTCGTCCATGTACTGGTAGTCGATCCAGCGGTAGCCGTGGCTGCAGATCTCGTGGCCGGCCTCGACCATGGCGTGGATCACGTCCGGGTGACGCTGGGCGGCCATGGCCACGGCGAACACGGTCAGCGGAATGTCGAATTCCTTGAACAGTTTCAGGATCCGCCAGACGCCAGTGCGGCTGCCATACTCGTAGAGCGATTCCATGCTCATGTTACGCGCGCCTTGCAGCGGCTGCGCCGAGACCATTTCCGAGAGGAAGGCTTCAGACTCTTTGTCGCCGTGCAGGATGTTGCGCTCGCCACCTTCTTCGTAGTTGAGTACGAACGACAGGGCGATGCGGGCATTGCCCGGCCAGTGTGGGTGCGGAGGGTTACTGCCGTAACCGATCAGGTCGCGAGGGTAGTCAGCGCTCACTGCAGTCTTCCTTCTTGTTCGTGTTGACAGGTGGTGTGGCGCGCCTGAGGGTGAAATGGCAGGGTGGCGTCACAGCGATGGGGTGATTGTATACAACTTTATATTCATTTTGTAAGCCTGATTTTTTGCATTTTTCATCAACGGTCATCTGCCGTGCGGATTCTGGACTGTCACCCGACCAGTGCAAGAAATTTGCCTGATTGGTCAGCTAATGGTTCGAAAGCGGCGCAGGCGCAAGGATTGGTGGAAAATCGACGGTAAAAGCCCGTGTGGTGACGGTGTCGGACGAAATGTCGTTTTTATTGTGTACAATTTTTTTGAAAAATGTCTTAATCAGTCGCTCGCCGCAGCTTTTCGTGCTCCGAATCGGTGCGGTCTCCTTTCAACTGACTTCGGGAGGCGCGAGGTCTGACTGCTTACATGCAGGCAGGCGCGCAGAATCAATGGGACGTTTGACTACACACGTTTTGGACGCTGCACACGGGTGCCCGGGCAGCTCGATCAAGGTCGAGCTGTACCGCGTTGAAGGCTCGCAGCTGGAATTGGTCGCCAGCGCGATAACCAACAGCGATGGCCGTGTCGATGCACCGCTGCTGCAGGGCGATGACTACCGCACCGGGGTCTATCAGGTGCAGTTCCATGCAGGCGACTACTACCGCGCCCGTGGCGTCCAGTTGCCGGAGCCTGCTTTCCTGGATGTGGTGGTGCTGCGTTTTGGCATCTCTGCCGAGCAGGATCACTACCATGTGCCGCTGCTCATTTCGCCCTACAGTTATTCAACGTACCGAGGAAGCTGATCCCCCAAGCGGCTTCCTCCACTTAGAAGCGACTGCGCATATAGCTTCTTTGGTCTTTCGCCCGCTCACACTGCGGGCTTTTTTTTCGCAAAAAATCCTTGGCGGCAAAGGCCGGATTTACTGCTACATAAGGCTCATACCGCTAAAACAGGGTGTGACAAAGACAATTCAGTTACTTATTCAGCAGGCAAAAAGACGATTCATGTAGTATAACTACAAGCGTGCTACATCCCCGGCGCCTGCCAAATAAAAAAGAGTCCAGCCCTTTGAATCTGCTGCAACACATCGCCCAGTCTCGCCACCTGTTACGCAAGTCGGAACTCAAGGTCGCCGATCACGTTTTGCTCGATCCTGCGGCCGTGATGCACAGTTCCATGGCCGACCTGGCCCACAGCGTGGGTATCAGTGAGCCGACCATCGTGCGCTTTTGCCGCGCCATCGGTTGCTCGGGTTTCCAGGACTTGAAACTCAAGCTGGCCCAGAGCCTGGCGGCAGGGGCGAGTTTCGGGCAGTTCGCGATCCATGAGGACGACTCGGTCGCCGACTACAGCCTGAAGATTTTCGACACCACCCTGCACACGCTGATGGAGGTCCGGGAAAAGCTCGATCCGCTGGAATTGCAGCGGGCGGTGACGCTCATGTCCCAGGCCCAGCGCGTCGAGTTCTATGGTTTCGGCGCCTCCGGGGCGGTGGCGGCGGATGCGCAGCACAAGTTTTTCCGTTTGCTGCTGACAGCGGCGGCGTATTCCGATCCGCACATGCAGGCGATGTCGGCGGTTACCCTTAAGCCAAGTGACGTGGCAATCTGCATTTCCCAGTCCGGGCGCTCCAAGGATTTGCTGATCACTGCCAACCTGGTGCGTGAGAGCGGCGCCTCGTTGATCACCTTGTGCCCGAGCCAGACGCCTTTGGCCGAGTTGTCGACCGTCAACCTGGCCATCGACGTTCACGAAGACACCGAAATCTACACGCCGCTGACCTCGCGTATCGCCCACCTGGTGGTGATCGATGTGTTGGCCATGGGCGTGGCCATGGCCCGCGGGCCGAGCCTGGTCAACCACCTCAAGAGCGTCAAGCGCAGCCTGCGCAGCTTGCGCCTTTCACCCAAGTCGGTGAAGGCGCTGGACGACTAAGATCAAATGATCGCAGCCTGCGGCAGCTCCTACAGGTGGTCACAAATCTCTGTAGGAGCTGCCGCAGGCTGCGATCTTTTGAATTTCATGTTCCTGTAACCCGCCCGCCGCCAAACCGTCATCCCTCGCGCCTATCTTGAAACTCCCGTACTCGACTTGGGAGACTCGAAATGGCCCAGCCCTACGAAGAACGCAACAGCGCCGTCAAAACCCGTCGTCAGCAGGAAGACCAGCGCCGCATGGCGTTCCGCCGTGCTATCGAAGATCGCTGCGAACAGCGCCAGCTTCTCGCCGAGATTGCCGATTTTGCTGAACTGGAACTCAATTACTGGCAGGCGGCGCCGACAACTTCCCGTCGAAGCGCTCAACCAGCGCGCTGATCTGAATCCTTTCGCTACGAATGAACGCAAGGAAAGCGTGAGCCACCGGTGACAGGCGTTTGGCCTTGGCCTGTACCAGGCACCAGCTGCGGTAGAGCGGCAGTTCCTCGATCGGCAACTCGATCAGGCCGCCGGTGGCCAACTCAAGGTTCAGGGCGTGGCGCGTCAACAGTGCCACGCCCAGACCCGCCAGCACGCATTCACGCTGGGCTTCGGCTGAAGAAACCTCCTGGGTCTGGTTGAAGTGCACGCGCTTTTCCTTGAAGTATTCCTCGCAGGCCATTCGCGTTCCCGACCCGACCTCGCGCATCAGCAGGGTGTAAGGCTCAAGATCCTGCAGGCGCAATGGCCCCAGGTGGCACAGTGGGTGGTCCGGCGGTGCGACCGCAACGATCGGATTGTTCAGGAACGGCAGGAACTCCAGCCCCATGTCCTGCGGTACCATGGACATGATCACCAGGTCGTCGCGGTTGTCCGACAGTCGCCGGATCACCTGGGCGCGATTGACCACCGTCAGTTGCAGGTTTACTTCCGGGTGCTGGCGCTTGAAGGCGGCAAACAGGTGCGGTACGAAATACTTGGCGCTGGATTCCACCGCCAGTTTCAGTTGGCCTTGCAGCGAGCCCTGCATGTCCGACAGCTGCATGTCGAGGTTTTCCAGGCGACCGAAGATGTCCCGGCTCGCACGTTGCAAGGCTTCCGCCGCTTCGGTCATGTAGAGTTTTTTGCCGACATAATCGAACAGCGGCTGGCCCACCAGCTCTTCAAGTTGACGAATCTGCAGGCTGACGGCTGGTTGCGTGAGTGACATTTCGTCGGCTGCGCGGCTGTAGGACCTCAGGTCGCAGACCTCGTTGAAGATTTGCAACTGACGCAATGTCATACGCATCAAGGACTTACGCATTTTTTGCACACTCTGGCCACTGGCGAATGTGTCAACTATAAGTCTTTACTTATGCATGACCCAATAATTATTCATTTTTGTTAATCCCTTGTGAGCGCTAGTGTGGCGTTGCGACCAAACTGAAACATTTGGTCACGCGTCGACCTGTCAACAGGTCGTGGGTACCACCGGATCAAGGGAAACTCCAAGTGATAAAAAAGATCCTGATCGCCAACCGTGGTGAGATTGCCGTACGAATCGTACGCGCTTGTGCCGAAATGGGCATTCGCTCGGTCGCGATCTATTCCGACGCCGATCGCCATGCCCTGCATGTCAAGCGTGCGGATGAGGCCCACAGTATTGGTGCCGAGCCACTGGCCGGTTACCTCAACCCGCGCAAGCTGGTGAACCTGGCTGTGGAAACCGGTTGCGATGCCTTGCACCCAGGCTACGGTTTCCTCTCGGAAAACGCCGAACTGGCAGACATCTGCGCCGAACGCGGGATCAAGTTCATCGGTCCATCGGCTGAAGTCATTCGCCGCATGGGTGACAAGACCGAAGCCCGCCGCAGCATGATCAAGGCAGGTGTTCCGGTCACGCCGGGTACCGAAGGCAACGTCGCTGGTATTGAAGAAGCCCTGACCGAAGGCGACCGCATCGGTTACCCGGTGATGCTCAAGGCCACTTCCGGTGGTGGCGGTCGCGGTATCCGTCGCTGCAACAGCCGTGAAGAACTCGAACAGGCATTCCCGCGAGTCATTTCCGAAGCCACCAAGGCGTTCGGTTCCGCGGAAGTGTTCCTGGAAAAGTGCATCGTCAACCCCAAGCACATCGAAGCGCAGATCCTCGGCGACAGCTTTGGCAACGTGGTGCACCTGTTCGAGCGTGATTGCTCGATCCAGCGCCGCAACCAGAAGCTCATCGAAATCGCCCCGAGCCCGCAACTGACCCCGGAACAGCGCGCCTACATCGGCGACCTGTCGGTGCGTGCAGCCAAGGCCGTGGGTTACGAGAACGCCGGTACCGTGGAGTTCCTGCTCGCCGAGGGCGAGGTGTACTTCATGGAAATGAACACCCGGGTGCAGGTGGAACACACCATCACCGAAGAAATCACTGGCATCGACATCGTCCGCGAGCAGATCCGCATTGCGTCCGGCCTGCCGCTCTCGGTGAAACAGGAAGACATCCAGCACCGCGGTTTCGCCCTGCAGTTCCGGATCAACGCCGAAGACCCGAAAAACAATTTCCTGCCAAGCTTCGGCAAGATCACCCGTTACTACGCACCCGGCGGTCCGGGCGTACGTACCGACACGGCGATCTACACCGGCTACACCATTCCACCGTTCTACGATTCCATGTGCCTGAAACTGGTGGTCTGGGCGCTGACCTGGGAAGAAGCGATGGACCGTGGCCTGCGCGCGCTGGACGACATGCGTGTGCAAGGCGTCAAGACCACCGCCGCCTACTACCAGGAAATCCTGCGTAATCCGGAATTCCGTAGCGGCCAGTTCAACACCAGCTTCGTTGAAAGCCACCCTGAACTGACCAACTACTCGATCAAGCGCAAACCCGAAGAGCTGGCCCTGGCCATCGCCGCCGCCATCGCCGCCCACGCAGGCCTGTGAGGAATAGAACAATGTCCAAGAAGATTCATGTAACCGACACCATCCTGCGCGACGCCCACCAATCGCTGCTCGCGACCCGCATGCGCACCGAAGACATGCTGCCGATCTGCGACAAGCTCGACAAGGTTGGCTACTGGTCGCTGGAATGCTGGGGCGGCGCGACGTTCGACGCCTGCGTACGTTTCCTCAAGGAAGATCCGTGGGAGCGTCTGCGCCAGCTGCGCGCCGCGTTGCCTAACACCCGCCTGCAAATGCTCTTGCGTGGCCAGAACCTGCTGGGTTATCGCCACTACAGCGACGACGTGGTCAGGGCCTTCGTCGCCAAGGCAGCGGTCAACGGCATCGACGTGTTCCGCATCTTCGACGCCATGAACGACGTGCGTAACCTGCGCGTGGCCATCGAAGCGGTGAAAGCCGCCGGCAAGCACGCCCAGGGCACCATCGCCTACACCACCAGCCCGGTGCAC
Organism: Pseudomonas sp. YuFO8; assembly: GCF_035065025.1. Taxonomy (NCBI): domain Bacteria; kingdom Pseudomonadati; phylum Pseudomonadota; class Gammaproteobacteria; order Pseudomonadales; family Pseudomonadaceae; genus Pseudomonas; species Pseudomonas sp. YuFO8. The sequence goes on from NZ_JAXDEQ010000056.1 coordinate 26,616, forward strand.
ACCATTGACGCGTTCGTGGCGCAAGCCAAGCAAATGGAAGCCATGGGTTGCGACTCGGTGGCGATCAAGGACATGGCCGGCCTGCTGACCCCGTACGCCACCGGCGAACTGGTTCGGGCATTGAAAGCCGAACAGTCGCTGCCCGTGTTCATTCACTCCCATGACACCGCCGGCCTGGCGACCATGTGCCAGCTCAAGGCCATCGAAAACGGCGCCGACCACATCGACACCGCGATCTCCAGTTTCGCCTCGGGCACCAGCCACCCGGGCACCGAGTCGATGGTTGCTGCGCTCAAGGGCACCGAGTTCGACACCGGCCTGAACCTGGAGCTGCTGCAGGAAATCGGCCTGTACTTCTACGCCGTGCGCAAGAAGTACCACCAGTTCGAAAGCGAATTCACCGCCGTCGATACCCGCGTTCAAGTCAACCAGGTACCGGGCGGGATGATTTCCAACCTGGCCAACCAGTTGAAAGAGCAGGGCGCCCTCAACCGCATGGGCGAAGTGCTGGCAGAGATCCCGCGGGTTCGTGAAGACCTCGGCTTCCCGCCACTGGTGACCCCGACTTCGCAGATCGTCGGCACCCAGGCGTTTTTCAACGTGCTGGCCGGCGAGCGCTACAAGACCATCACCAACGAAGTGAAGCTGTACCTGCAAGGCGGTTACGGCAAGGCGCCGGCCCCGGTGAACGAGCAACTGCGTCGCCAGGCCATCGGTAGCGAAGAAGTGATCGACGTTCGCCCAGCGGACCTGCTCAAGCCGGAAATGGCCAAGCTGCGCGCCGACATCGGTGCCCTGGCCAAGTCTGAAGAAGACGTGCTGACCTACGCCATGTTCCCGGACATCGGGCGCAAGTTCCTCGAAGAGCGTGCAGCAGGCACCCTGACCCCTGAAGTGCTGCTGCCGATTCCTGAAGCCGGTGGCGTCGCCTCGGCCGGCGGTGAAGGCGTGCCGACCGAGTTCGTCATCGACGTCCACGGCGAAACCTACCGCGTCGACATCACCGGTGTTGGCGTCAAGGCCGAAGGCAAGCGCCACTTCTACCTGTCTATCGATGGCATGCCGGAAGAAGTGGTGTTCGAACCGCTCAATGAGTTCGTCAGCGGCGGCAGCAGCAAACGCAAGCAGGCGTCGGCCCCGGGCCACGTCAGCACCACCATGCCAGGCAACATCGTCGATGTGCTGGTCAAGGAGGGCGACACCGTCAAGGCGGGCCAGGCTGTGCTGATCACCGAAGCGATGAAGATGGAAACCGAAGTCCAGGCCGCCATCGCCGGCAAAGTCACCGCCATCCACGTGGCCAAGGGCGACCGGGTGAACCCGGGCGAGATCCTGATCGAGATCGAAGGCTGAGTTAACAGCCGCGATACAACGCTTTAAACCTCGGGGGGGCATGTGCTCCCCTTTTTTTTTGCCTGGAATTTGACGACTGATCTCTTCGACACCTCCCTTGCCATGCTTTTTCACCAAGCGCACGGCACTCGCGCGCGCCGCAGTGGCCTAAGCATCAGGGCACAACGTTGCGTGCCGGTAGACTGACATGGGTCGGACATGAACGAAGAGACGCTGAAAGATAAATCGCTGGCGGTTTTGCTGGTGTTGGTGAGCATTGCGTTCATCTGGATCCTGCTACCGTTCTACGGTGCGGTGTTCTGGGCGGTGATCCTGGGGATTGTCTTTGCGCCGATGCAGCGCCGGTTGCAACTGAAGTTCGGCTGGCAGCGCAACCTGACGTCGCTGTGCACCTTGAGCATCTGTCTGGTGATCGCGATTCTGCCGGTGATCATCATCAGCATGCTGCTGGTTCAGGAAGGCGCGGCGCTGTACAAGAGCGTCGAGAGCGGTGAGCTGGACATTGCCGGCTATGTGTCGCAGTTCAAGCACAACCTGCCACCGTATTTCCAGCATTTGCTTGATCGGTTCGGCGTGGGTGAGTTGAACGGGCTGCGGGAGAAAATCGTCAAGAGCGCGATGGCCGGTGGCGAGGTGACGAATCAGGTGTTCAGCCTTGGCCAGGGCACGTTCCAGTTCATTGTCAGCTTTTTCATCATGCTCTACCTGCTGTTCTTCTTCCTGCGCGACGGGGCCGAACTCGCGCGCAAGGTGCGCATGGCCGTGCCGTTGCAGGAACACCAGAAGCGCCGTCTGCAGCTCAAGTTCAATCGCGTGGTGCGGGCCACGGTGAAGGGCAACCTGCTGGTGGCAATCACCCAAGGCGCATTGGGCGGGTTGATTTTCTGGTTCCTGGACATTCCCAGCGCACTGGTCTGGGCGGTGTTGATGGCGTTTCTGTCGTTGTTGCCGGCGATCGGGGCAGGGATTGTCTGGGCTCCCGTGGCGGCGTTTTTCCTGCTGACCGGCGAGGTCTGGCAGGGCGTGGTGCTGGGATTGTTCGGGGTGTTCGTGATTGGCCTGGTGGATAACGTGCTGCGACCGATCCTGGTGGGCAAGGACACGAAGATGCCGGACTACATGATCCTGATCTCGACCCTCGGTGGCCTGGCGCTGTTCGGTCTCAACGGATTTGTCATCGGCCCGTTGATCGCGGCCCTGTTCATGTCGAGCTGGGCCATTTTCATCGAGACCAAACCGCGGGTCCAGCTGCCTTAGGCACTGAGCTTGCCTGCCTGTCCCGCGCCGATTCGCTGGGACAACGCCTGGGCGTCGGGCAGCGAGGTGAGCGGGCCGCTGATCTGTTCGCCGTCCTGGACCAGGTACCAGCAGGCGAGCAAGCCAAGCGCTCTGAGCGGTGCGGGAACGGCGCTGCCGATAACGGACATGATCTGAACCTGAGACATCATAAGGACCTCCACTAATCTGTGAAGTCACCTTACGGTCCGGGCGTCTCGAGGAACAATCAACGCTTTCAATAGTGGTCATTGATGCCAGTGAGGTCTGCCAGGCGGCTGGCGCTCAGTCGACCACCTGATCGAGAATATGCACCACTTCCTGCTCGTTGAGCAGGCCTTTGCGCACCAGGTTCTGGGTCAGCAGCGAAAGGAATTTGGCGCTGCGATGGCCTTCCAGGTGCTTGAGTTCGGTCAGGGCGTTGTAGACCTTGCTGGAGGTACACAGGCCATTGATGCGGTGCGGGTTTTGTGTGGGCATGAGCTCGTCCTTGTTGTTATCGGCCGTACAGGTACGCACCCAATCTTGCCGAAATCAAGGGTCGACACTGTTCCGATAGCGACGCCTACAGGATTTTTCCAGACCTGTGACGACGAACGGTAAATTACGGACGCGAGCTTGCAGCGTTCACGTCCATCGTCGGAACGCCGCCCGGAGCAAGCTCGCTCCTACAGGTACAGGGAACCCGCGGCTACCAGCGGCCGTAACCGTGGGGAGGGCCGTAATAGCCACGAGGGGGGCCATAGTAGCCACGCGGTGGACCGTAGTAGACCGGCGCCGGGCGATAGTAGATGGGTTGCCCCACATATACCGGTGCGGGCTGGTAGTAGACCGGTGGAGGTGGCGCCATGTACACCGGTTGCGGTTGAGCGTAAACCGGCTGCGCGTAGACCGGTTGCGGCGCTACATACACAGGCCGGTTGCTGTTGATGATTGCCGAGCCAACGATGGCCGAGCCGACGATCGCGCCAAACACCGCCGGTCCTTCCCAGCCACCACCGCCGCCATGCGCCTCTGCTTGCCCTGCGACAGCCAGGGCGCCGATCAGCAAGGCCACTGTGGGGATTCTACGAATCATGATGATTCCTCGGTTCTTCGACCCGGCGCTTGCGTCTGCCATAGACTCAAGGAATGTCGCGGGGATACTTCTAAGACAGCTTTTTTTTGAAAATCAGCACAGCTGCCGGGTAAATTTTGTGTAAGGTCTGTGTCGGCGAACTTACGCTCGCGCGGCGTCGATCAAGGCGTGCGACCATGATTGAACAGAACCCGATGGACTGGCTAATCCCGTCCATCCGAAAGTGCAATGCAAGGAGATTCACATGCAGATGAACCCCAACAGAGACACCCAGCTGTGCATGTCCCTCTCCGGACGGCCCGGGAACTTTGGCCTGCGATTTCACAATCATCTGTATGAGCAACTGGGGCTTAATTTCTATTACAAGGCGTTCTCGAGCCAGGACCTGCCGGGCGCCGTCGGCGGCATCCGCGCCCTGGGTATTCGTGGTTGCGGCGTATCGATGCCGTTCAAGGAAGCCTGCATTGCCCTGGTCGACGAACTGGACCCTTCTGCTGCGGCCATCCAGTCGATCAATACCATCGTCAATACCGACGGCCATCTCAAGGCCTTCAACACCGACTACATCGCCATAGCCCAGTTGCTGGAGACCCACCAGGTGCCCAAGGACACCTCATTTGCCCTGCTTGGCAGTGGTGGCATGGCCAAGGCGGTGGCCAGCGCCTTGCGCGATGGCGGTTACCACAATGGCCTGATCGTGGCCCGTAACGAGCGTGCCGGCCAGGCATTGGCCAAGTCACTGAACTACCCCTGGCAAGCCGAGCTGGGTGACCGGCGCCCGCAAATGCTCATCAACGTAACGCCCATCGGCATGACCGGCCCGCAAGCCGATCAGCTGGCGTTCGATGCCGAGGCCATCGCTGCTGCGGATATCGTCTTCGATGTTGTCGCGGTTCCTGCGGAAACCCCGCTGATCCTGCGCGCGCGTGCCGAAGGCAAACATGTCATCACCGGGCTCGAAGTGATTGCGATCCAGGCACTGGAGCAATTTGTGCTCTATACCGGCGTGCGCCCGACCGATGAGCAGTTTGAAAAGGCCGTGGAGTTTGCTCGCAGCAGCCTTGCCTATTGATTCAAGCTTTTACTCAAGGCGTGCCAAACGCTCTTCCAACGCGGCGATTCGCGCTTCGAGCTCTTCGATTCGCTCAACCGACACGGCGCCGCCAGCACCGCGCTCCGGCGCATTTTGCCGTGCCGCGAGGATCGCTTCGATATCCGCCGGATCACCCAGCGCGTGGGTATAACGATCTTCACGCTGGCCGGCCTGACGCGGAATCAGCACGGCCAGGCCGCGGGCAATCAGGCGTTCGAGCTGATGCACGACCTGCTCGGCATCCTCGAAATCATGCATGCGCCCGCTGCGGGTCAGCAGTTCGTTGACCGTCTGCGGCCCCCTTAAAAACAACAGCCCGGTCAGGATCACCTGTGCGGGCACCAGTTCCAGTGCCTTGTCGACCTTGTGCTCCCAGCGATCGGCACGGCTGCCCATCACCAGTCGAGTGAAGCCGCGCCCTTCGAGGGCGCGCAGGCTCTGGCCGACCTGGCCCTGGGTGAGGTTCATCACCGGCTCGCGGCTGGTTTTCTGGTTGCAGGCGATCACCAGGGCATTGAGGGTCAGGGGATAGGTTTCCGGACTGGTGGCCTGTTTTTCGATCAGGGAGCCCAGAATGCGGATTTCCGTAGTGTTGAGCCGCGGCTCGTCGAAAGTCGTCTCTTGCTCAGTGCTCATGGTTCTGCATCCTTAGCCGATTCATGTTTTTCACTTGCGTAGGCGCACTTTGACATCGCCCGTTCGGACTAGGCAAGGCTAACGATTCTGTCGCGTCCGGGCGGCGCCAAACTTCATGCTCAAAGGGGTGTTGCGCCACGCGCGCCCCGCCAAACGAGCAGAAGGCGCCGCGATGGAGTTTGCATTCAGCGACGAACAGGAAATGATCCGCGAGTCGGCCGAGGGTTTCCTCGCCGATGTATCGGATTCCGCCGCCGTGCGCGCGGCGATGGTCAGCGACCGGGGTTTCGACGAAGCCCTCTGGCAGCGGTTATGCCAGGAAATGTGCTGGCCGGCGATTCATATTCCAGAGGCCTATGGCGGCCTCGGCCTCGGTTATGTCGAATTGGCAATTCTGCTGGAGCAGATGGGCCGGCGCTTGCTGTGCTCGCCGTTTTTCGCCACCGCCTGCATGGCCACGCCGGCGCTGTTGCTGGCCGCCAATGATGAGCAGAAGCAGCGCTGGTTGCCGTCGATCGCCGACGGCAGCGTGACCGCGACCCTGGCGTTCAGCAGTGCCAACGGCTGGTCGGCCAACGATGTCCAGGCAACGGTGGTGGCCGAAGGCGAAGGGTTTGTCCTCGACGGCACCCTCAAGCATGTACTCGATGGACACGGCGCCGACCTGTTGATCATTGCCGCACGTCAGCCCGGAACCGCTGGCGAAACGGGCATCAGCCTGTTTGCCGTCAACGCCGTACGTGCGGGCATCGAACGGCAGTTGCTGCCCACCATGGACCAGACCCGGCGTCAGGCGCGGATTGAGCTCAAGGGCTTGTACCTCGAAGCGGATGAGCTGCTGGGCGAATTGGGTTATGGCTGGCCGCACCTGGAACGCGTCCTGCAACTGGCCTGCATCGGCCTGGCTGCCGAGCAGACCGGCGGCGCGCAGCAGGTGCTCGACCTCAGCGTGGCCTATATGCAGGAACGCCAGCAGTTCGGTCGCCCCATCGCCAGTTTCCAGGCCCTCAAGCACCGCGCCGCCGACATGATGCTGCAAGTCGAATGCGCGCGTTCGGCCGCCTACTATGCGGCGTGCGTGGCTCAGGAAGTCCTTGATCCCCGGGGCGATGCTGAAGTGGCGGTGCAACTGCCGCTGGCGGCTGCGTTGGCCAAGGCCCAATGCTCGGAAACCTTTTTCCACTGCGCATCCGAGTCGATCCAGTTGCATGGCGGCGTCGGTTTCACCTGGGAATACGACCCGCACCTCTACTTCAAGCGGGCCCGCGCCAGCGAGAGCTTTCTCGGGCTACCGGCCTGGCATCGCGAGCGCATTGCTTCGGTGATTCTGGGAGAGCAGCCATGAAAATCAATTTCAGCGAGCAGGACGAGCTCTTTCGCCAGGAAGTAGCCGATTGGATGAGCAACAACCTCTGCGGCGAATTCGAGCCCCTGCGTTTTCGCGGTGGACCCGGCGATGAGCACATGTTTCCCGAAGAGCGCAAAGCCTGGGAACGCAAACTCGCCGAAGGCGGCTGGACCTGTGTCGGCTGGGCGCCCGAGCATGGCGGGCGTGGGTTGTCGATCACCCGTCAAGTGATCTTCCATGAAGAATACGCCCGCGCCGGCGGCCCGGGACGCATGGGCCATATTGGCGAAGGCCTGGCCGGACCGACCATCGCCGCTTTCGGTACGGCCGAACAGCAACGGCGTTTTCTGCCGGGGATCGTCAGCGGTACCGAGTTCTGGTGCCAGGGCTATTCAGAGCCGGGCGCCGGTTCCGACCTGGCCAACGTCAAGACCCGCGCGACGCTGGATGAGGCGACGGGGCAATGGGTGATCAACGGGCAGAAAGTCTGGACCTCCCTGGCCCATGAGTCGGACTGGTGCTTTGTCATCGCCCGCACCGAACCGGGCAGCGTCGGCCATCGCGGTTTGTCCTTCCTGCTGGTGCCGATGGCCCAGGCGGCAATCACTGTGCGCCCCATCGAGCAACTGACCGGCACCTCGGAGTTCAACGAAGTGTTCTTCGACGACGCCCGTACCGCCGCCGCCAACATCATCGGCGCGCCAGGCGAGGGCTGGAAGATCGCCATGGCGTTGCTCGGCTTCGAGCGCGGTGTGTCGACCCTCGGCCAGCAGATGCAGTTCCAGAACGAACTCAACGAGATCATCGCCATCGCCAAGGCCAATGGCGCTTCTCGCGATCCAATCCTGCGCCAGCGTCTGGCCGAAGCCTGGAGCGGGCTGCGGATCATGCGCTACAACTCGCTGCGCATGCTCTCGGGTAGCCAGGACGGTTCGCTGCGCAAGGAGGCGACCATCTACAAACTGTTCTGGTCGACCTGGCACGCCAGCCTCGGAAAGTTGGCGATGGACGTGCTCGGCGCCGAGGCGGAATTGCTCGAAGCCGCGCCTTATCAACTGACCCGCCTGCAGTCACTGTACCTGTTCAGCCGCGCCGACACCCTGTACGGCGGCAGCAACGAAATCCAGCGCAACATCATCGCCGAGCGTGCCTTGGGCATGCCCAAAGAGCCGCGTCCAGGCAAATGAAAAAGAGCCGTTCCGGGAGGGCGGCGCGCGGCTATAATCGGCCCACGTTTCCCTCCTGTCACCACAAGAGACCTGTCATGACCATTTCCCTGTACGACGCTTCCGTCCCTGTTTTCCAGCAAATGCTCAACGCCCTGAGCGATGTGCTGAACAAGGCCGAAGCCCACGCTACCGCCAAGAACATCGACCCGAACGCCTTCCTGCAAGCCCGTCTGTACCCGGACATGTTCCCGCTGGTGCGTCAGGTGCAGATCGCCGTTGATTTCGCCAAGGGCGTTACTTCGCGTCTGGCCGAAGTTGAAGTGCCGAAGTACGAAGACACCGAAACCACTTTCGCCGAGCTGCAAGCGCTGATCGCCAAGGTCCTGGCCTACATCGGCGAGTTCTCGCCTGAGCAGATCAATGGCAAGGAAGGCATCGAGATCGTCACCCGTCCAGGCACGCCGAAAGAGAAGCGTTTCTCCGGCCAGGCTTACCTGCTGACCTACGGCCTGCCGCAGTTCTTCTTCCACGTCACCACCACCTATGCGCTGCTGCGTCATAACGGCGTGGAAGTGGGCAAGCGCGACTACATGGGCGCGTTCTAAACCGTCCAGGTACAAAAAAGCCCGCCCAGGTTTGCGCCTTGGCGGGCTTTTTTTTGCGTTCTGCTTTCTGTAGGAGCCCGGCTTGCCGGCGAAGGCGATCTGAAGTAAGCCTTCGCC
>NZ_JAXDEQ010000057.1:0-34711 GCF_035065025.1 Pseudomonas sp. YuFO8
CTACAGCGCGACTGGCGCAACGACATCGAAGGCCTGGGTAATCTCTTGTCCCAGCGCATTCCAAACTATCGCAACTTGATGAACAGCTACTCGGCGTTGACTGCACGCCAATCGTAAGTCTGGTTTGCAACCCAAGGCCCGCTTTTGCGGGCTTTGGGCATAGGTTTCATGGTGAACTCTCGCCCATTGCGCTTGATGAAACTCCCCTCCCCCATACGGCTTGAGAGGATTTGGATTTGTGACTATTGCGGCGGTACTCCCTCGATCAAGTAGACATCGGTCTTGGCTGAACGCTGGCGGACTTTCCTCAGTTCGGTGTACTCCGCAGAGTTGTACCAAGCCTGGGCTTTTTCGACGCTCGCAAACTCGATGACAACACGGCGTCGCTTTGGCGCTTCACCTTCAAGCGAGATGGTCTTCCCACCACGCACGATGAAATGCCCTCCATAGGGTTTGAAGGTTGATTCAACCTGTGCACTGTAGGGCTTCATCCCCTCGGGATCGGTAACCTCAAACTCCGCGACATAGTAGGCCGCTGGTGCTGCCGCATGGTCGTCCGATGCCATTACGCGACAACTGCCCGCCGCAAAACACGCCAGTCCCGCCATTGCAATTGCCATCACCTTTAAATTTTTCATCGCTTTGCTCCATTGAAAAACCAGCTTGCCCAGCGCGCAAATCTCTTTCGAACTAGCCGGTTACGAGCCAGGCCGGGGGCTAAGTTCGATTGGCGTGGTTTCAATCAAGCGCTTCGACAGAATCATCGACTTGGTTGTGGCAGCGTACTTTTTGAAGTGCGGCGATTCGATATGGCTTTGGTATGCCGAGTCGCTGGCGTAGATTTCGAAGAAATGGAACCAATTTGGGCGGTCGACTTCGGCGACGGCGTAGATTGATATGACGCCCGGCTCTACTCGAGTCGATTCTGAGATCTCCTCTTTGACTGCGGCTTGATAGGCCGCAACCTGTGCAGGATCGATTTCGAGTTGCGCGATGCGTACCACCAAGCCATTTTCTTCGGCGGCCAGCGCTTGTCCCGCAAGTAATCCAACCAATGCGACCACTCCTAATAAACGTTTACCCATCAGGTTTCCCCCTCCTTCACTGCGGCAGCGCATTCGCCACCACGTAATCACCCTTCTGCGTCGTGGCTGAATTACCGCCAGCGCTGACGATTAAGTATTGTTGGCCCACCGCGAGTTGGCATGCCGATTGGCATAGGTAGGTGGGTGGCGATTCCGAGATGGATTGGCCTGTGACATAACCGGAGGCGCTACTGCTTAACCAGAGAACCGCGTTGGCGATCTCCTCTGGTGAGGCCACCCACGCTAATCAAGGAGTAAGAAGATGAATATGGGGCAAATGTGGGATGTTCTGATGAGTGTTACTCAGCAATCCAGGTAGCGACTGCGCTAGAGGGCTCGAGTCAGTAGAAGCAGGCGCACAGCCGGACTAATGAGAGATATTCATTGCTTCATGTCGGTTTTGCCGTGTAGTCCGCAGGAGGGTCTTGCAATAGTTTGTCAGCTCTATCGCATATCCAGCAGGAGCTTGCCTCATGAGAACACTCGTCACCGCCTCGATGCTGACTGCCGCGATCCTGTCCGACGCATCTGCGCATGCAGCGGATCTTCCGAAGGATCAAGCCATGAGCATTGTCAGGAATGGCGACCAAGCCTCACTGATGGGGGCTCCAGGCAATTTCGTCGGCAACGTAAGGATCGACCCTCTTTTCGCTGCGCGTGAACCCTCTACTGTTTCTGCGGGTGCGGTGACATTCCAGCCGGGGGCTCGATCGGCTTGGCACACACATCCCAAAGGCCAAACGTTGGTAGTCACCACAGGCGTTGGCTGGATTCAGCAGGTGGGCGGTGAGAAAACTGTAATAAAGCCAGGCGATGTAATCTGGACACCGCCCGACGTTAAACACTGGCACGGGGCGACCGCGACCACGGGAATGACCCATATCGCGATTCAAGAGGCTGTGGATGGAAAGAATGTCGTATGGATGGAGCCAGTCAGCGAAGCGCAATACGAGGCATCGCGATGAGGCCTTTTCAAGCAGGCGTCGCCTGCCTTGGCCTGCTCCTGGCCGATTGTGACTCAACGGATCGCGCCGGCCACCGCTAGCTGATGATCGCTGGCTCATCAAGGGGCTGCAGCTCGCGGATCAGGTCGATAAGCAGACGCAGCCCCATCGGTAACTGCCGGTGACTGGAGTAGTACATGTGAAAACCAGGTGCGATGCTGGCCCAATCATCAAGAACAGTTGTGACGTACCCGCTCGCGATAAGAGGCGCCATGGCCGGCTCTGGCGCATACATCAATCCGGCCCCCTGACGGGCTAAAGACAGGCCGACACGGGTTTCGTCAATTGTAATCAACCCAGGAACCGCAATCGAAACTGCTTCCTCGCCCTTCTCGAACTCCCAGTCGTACATACAGCCGTTGCCCAAGCGAATGCGCAAACAGCGGTGCTTGAGCAAATCCTGCGGATGCTCTGGAACACCAAAGCGCTTCAGGTATTGCGCAGCGCCAGCCACGACCCAGCGAATATCCGGAGACAAACGTTGAGCGATCATGTCCTCCGGAACAGTGCCGCCGTAGCGTATACCTGCGTCATGGCCTCCGCCGATAACATCGACGATCAGGTTGGTAACAGTCAGGTCAATCTGGATTTCCGGGTAGCGGTCGTTGAAGACGGGCAATACGGGGCCGAGCAACAGATCTGCGGCATCGCTGAGCAAGTTCAAGCGAATACGACCAGTTGGCTCATCTCGGAAACGATTTAGAACCTCCATGGCCTGCCCCATCTCAAGCATGGGCTCGCTTATCAGGTTGTGCAGCTCTTCGCCCGCCGCAGTGAGGGTGACGCTGCGAGTGGTGCGATTGAGTAGACGAACGCCGATTCTGGTTTCCAGACCCTTGATAGCATGGCTCAAGGCGGAGGCACTGATCCCAACCTCTATGCCAGCTCGATTAAAGCTCTGATGGCGAGCAATTGCGAGAAAGTAGACAAAGTCTGCGAGGTTGGCGCGGCTTATATTCATGAGGCCTCACAACTTGGATTTGGGATGGAAGCCAGACCAGCGACCACGTCAGAGGATTCTACCGTCCACATAGATGTATATTTGATGAGTGTTTCTCATCAAATAGTCTCACTTTACTCATCAGTTGGGCGATCGCTGGTCAATGCATGGGACAACGAAGACTCTGATCAAGGCCACCGCATTGACAGCCATGGCTGCCAGCAAAAATAACGGCAAGATGTGAATTTTTTCGTGCCTTCCTGTATCTGATCAGAAAGAAGCAGTGCTATCAAAAAGATGGCATCGGTAAAGGCAAGCTCGTCTGGCCTGCGCCACACCGCAGCTCAGTGGTATGCATCAGGTCAAATCAGATACAGGGTGGCTCGCATGAAATCACCTGAGAAAGCCGTTAATCCGATCGGATTGGAAGACATCACCATTGTCGACGACGCGAAAATGCGCAAGGCGATCACTGCCGCTGCACTCGGCAACGCGATGGAGTGGTTCGATTTCGGCGTCTATGGTTTTGTTGCCTATGTTCTCGGCAAGGTATTTTTCCCCGGTGCTGATCCCGGTGTGCAGATGATTGCCGCGTTGGCCACCTTCTCGGTTCCGTTCCTGATCAGGCCTCTGGGCGGTTTGTTTTTCGGTACGTTGGGCGACAAGTACGGTCGCCAGAAAGTCCTGGCGGCCACTATCGTGATCATGTCGCTCAGCACGTTCGCCATCGGGCTGATTCCGTCGTATGCCTCGATTGGCATCTGGGCGCCGATCCTCCTGTTGCTCGCTAAAATGGCCCAAGGTTTTTCAGTGGGAGGTGAATACACGGGTGCCTCGATCTTCGTCGCCGAATATGCTCCGGATCGCAAGCGCGGTTTCCTAGGCAGCTGGCTGGATTTCGGCTCTATCGCCGGCTTCGTCTTCGGCGCAGGTCTGGTCGTGCTGATTTCCACCATTCTCGGTGAAGAGCAGTTTGAGGCATGGGGTTGGCGCCTGCCCTTCTTCCTCGCCCTGCCCCTGGGCATGATCGGACTCTACCTGCGTCACGCGCTGGAGGAGACACCGGCGTTCCAGCAGCATGTCGAGCAACTGGAACAGGGTGATCGCGAGGGCCTTGCCACTGGCCCGAAAGTGTCTTTCAAGGAGGTGGCCACCCAGCACTGGCGCAGCCTGATGACCTGCATTGGCGTAGTGGTGGCCACTAACGTCACCTACTACATGCTGCTCACCTACATGCCGAGCTACCTGACACACAACTTGCACTACAGCGAAAATCACGGCGTGTTGATCATCATCGCGATCATGGTCGGCATGTTATTCGTCCAGCCGGTAATTGGGCTCATCAGCGACAAGATTGGCCGCCGCCCCTTCATTATCTTCGGTAGCGTCGGCCTGTTCTTCCTCGCCATCCCGGCCTTCATGCTCATCAACAGCGGCAAGATCGGCCTGATCTTTTCCGGTTTGCTGGTGCTGGCTGTGCTGCTCAACTTTTTCATCGGCGTAATGGCTTCCACCCTTCCGGCGATGTTTCCCACTCACATCCGCTACAGCGCCTTGGCCAGTGCCTTCAACGTCTCGGTGTTGATCGCGGGTCTTACCCCTGCCGCCGTAGCCTGGCTGGTGGAAAGCACGGAAAATCTGTATATGCCGGCCTACTACCTGATGGTGATTGCCGTGGTGGGGCTGATAACCGGCGTAACGATGAAAGAAACAGCCAACAAACCATTGCGTGGTGCAGCTCCGGCGGCTTCCGACATTGAGGAAGCGCATGAACTGCTTCAGGAACATCACGACAACATCGAGCAGAAGATCGAGGACATCGACAAAGAAATTGCCGAGCTGGAAGCTAAACGCGAGCATCTCGTGCAGCAGCATCCGCGAATCGAATAGCGCGGCGACTGGACGTGAGATCCACTGCCGGCACCCCGGGGGGTGTCGGTGTTCCAAAATTATGAACCTGTCCCGACGAAACGGAGCGTGCCCTAGCCTAACGCGGTATCGAGAAACATCATCACGCCAAAACCCAACATCAGTCCCAAAGTGGCGGGCGTTTCATGACCGTTGCGATGCGTCTCTGGTATGACTTCATGGGAGACCACGAAGATCATTGCCCCCGCAGCAAGGCCAAGTGCGATGGGGTAGCCCAGGGCAAAGCCACTGGAAATGCCAAGGCCTACGAGGGCGCCAAAGGGCTCCATCAAGCCAGACCCCACTGCAATCAGTGCCGCGCGCAGCGCCGAGATGCCGGTCACCCGTAAAGCCATGGCGACGGCCAAACCCTCGGGTATGTCCTGGATGGCGATCGCGGTCGTCAGCGGTATACCGACCTGCATGTCGCCGGTGGCAAAGCTGACACCAATCGCCATGCCTTCCGGCAGGTTATGCAGGGTGATCGCCAGGACGAAAAGCCAGACTCGATCGATACGCTTGGCTTCAGGCCCGCGCCGGCCGGTTTTCTCATGTTCGTGAGGAACAAATCGATCAAGGCCGATCATCAATGCAACACCGAGCGCCAATCCCAGCACCACGATACTGGCCGCCAGCAAACCGTTACCGGTGAGTTCCTTGGCCGCTTCGATGCCCGGCAAGATGAGCGAGAAAGAACTGGCAGCCAGCATCATCCCTGCAGCGAAGCCAAGCATGATGTCCTGAGTGCGCGCCGCAATATCGCGCAGTGCAAGCGCCACGACAGCCCCCACGGCTGTCGCAGCAAAGCCCGACAGCCCACCAAGAAAAGCGAAACGCAGATTGTCCTTGTTGGCCCCGGCGAAAGCTCCGTAACCGCTGACCATCAGCACTATCATCACGGACAGTAGAGCCAGCCAAAACACCATGCCGCCCCATCCCGAACGGGTCACCTGTACAAACAAGGCGCGTAAGGGGGCTACAAATGAAGAAGGCGGTTCCGACATGCAGGGCCCCTTACTTTCGTGTTGCGCGTTCAAGGGCGCATCCGAAGGTTCGAATTTTATGAGCGGTGACAAGCCCCGCTGGATACAGGGCTGGATCACGTTTTTTACCGGGGATCTTGCTGTCTGTCCATTACCGCATTGTCCGTTTCTTCACGCACCCGGTCGGGATCCATTCCGGTGCTGTCATCATCAAGCGGACGCTCACCTTCGTTATCAGGTAACTCGTCCATGCCCTCCTCCTTCATCGGGTCGACTTCAGTGCGACCAGGACTCAGTGGATCGGGTGAAGTTGGCATCGGGTCGTCTTGTCCCGCACCGCCCTGCAACTTTGGATCAATATTCATACGCACCTCTCAGCACCCTCACCATTGAGGATGTATAGCTTGGAGATGCTTCGAATTTCGAGCGTTCGATTTATCCGCGTACCGATCGTCGACGTCCTCCGGGGCAGCCATTGAGTCATCTCGATGGAACATTGCGCGAAGCGTCGTCCTCTATCGCAACACCAAGACACTCTGAGGACGCCGCCATGATCGATCCAAAAACCGGTATGAAGCCAGGCGAGCGGTATGTCGTCGAAAGCCTGGAGCGTACGCAACACTTTCCAGGATTCTTCCTCGACGGAAAGTATTACCTGGGGCCCGAGTTGATGACGACGGTCGGATGGCTGGAAGGACAGACGTTTTTTTACGATCAACTCGACCCTACCGGAGAACCGGTGTTTGCGAATCGGGTCGCTGGCACTATTGAAAATCTGACGCTCATCCTGGCAGATGGTGCACGTCTGAACCTGAACGAGGTGAGGTACAATGCTCGAGAAGAACCCACCCCACCCGAAGTCGATAAAAGTCCCGATGTGCTCGTTCACCCTGTGTCCTCGGCGCTCAATGAAAAACTGGTGGTGATCACCGGAGCTTCAAGTGGGATAGGTCGTGTAGCAGCCCATGCATTTGCTGACAAGGGCGCACGCTTGGTGTTGAGTGCGCGTGACGAGGCCGCACTTGATGACGTTGTCGAAGAATGCACAGCACGTGGCGCTTCAGCCCTGGCCGTGCGCACCGATGTCACGAACAGTGAGCAGATGCGCGCTTTGGCAGACCAGGCCGCTGCCTTCGGCAACGGACGCATCGACATCTGGATCAACAATGCCGGTGTCGGGGCGGTAGGCAGTTTTGAGGAAACGCCGCTGGAAGCGCATGAGCAAGTACTGCAGACGGACCTGTTGGGTTACCTGCGCGGCGCCTATGTGGCATGGCCGTTTTTCAAAGAGCAGAAACGTGGAATCCTGATCAATACGTTGTCACTGGGCAGTTGGGTTGCACAGCCATATGCCGCTGCCTATTCCGCCAGCAAGTATGGCTTGCGTGGTCTGAGCGAAGCGTTGCGCGGTGAACTGTATGACTATCCAGATATTCATGTCTGTGACATTTATCCGGCTGTCATGGACACCCCAGGATTTCGTGACGGTGGCAATTTCACTGGCCATGCGCTGAAACCCCCGCCGCCCGTTTATGACCCACATCTCGTCGCCGAAGCCATGGTGGCTTGCGCATTACGTCCGAGGCCGAGTACTACCGTCGGCGCAGCTGCAACGATGGCACGGATAGCGCATTTTTTGCTGCCGGGCTTTGCGTATCTGTCGGGCTGGTTGACTCGCTTAGGCTTGCAACACAGGCCGCAGACTCAGGCCACGTCGGGCAATCTGTTTAACCCATCGAATGCTCAACGCCAGGTTGAAGGTGGATGGCGAGTAACGACGCAACGGCCCTCGCTCGCTGTCGTAGTGGGCGCGACGCTTTTGCTGGGTGGCTTGATGTTCGCTTTGAAGCGCCATGGTCGGCAGTCAGATCGGCCGCGAGGTAAAGGTCGCAAAGTCAGCTGAGGCGCGCAGGCCGTCGTTCAGGCGCGCCATTGAGCAACGAACTACGCTTCATTCAGAATTTATGGTTTAACTAGATAGTTACCTAACTATATAATGCCCCCCTCATTTCAACGGGACATACAACGTGAAGCAGAGTCAACGCCTCTCGGGCGTATCAAAATTCATTCTGGTCGGGCTGGGCGTGATCATCACCCTCCTCGGCCTGGCGCTGGCTGCGGGCGGCGTGAAGTTGGTCAGCCTGGGAGGCTCCTGGTACTTCCTGGTGGGTGGGCTGGTGATGGCCGTTTCCGGTCTGCTGATCGCTCGCTTCAAACTGGCCGGTGCCTGGTTGTTCGCCGCGTTTCTGCTGGGCACGGCGATCTGGGCGGTGAGTGATGCCGGGCTGGAGTTCTGGCCGGTCTTCTCGCGCCTGTTCATGTTCAGCGCCGTTGGCCTGGCGGTCACGCTGGTCTACCCGCTGCTCAAGCGTGCCAATGGTGGCGTGCCAGGTCGCGGTGCCTATGGCATCGCTGCGGTGTTGGCGATTGCGCTGGCGGTGGCCGCTGGCAACATGTTCGTTGCGCACCCGACTGTCGCCGCCACGGGCACTGGCCCGGGCCTGACGCCCGTCGAGCCTGCCAACGCGCAAAAGGACTGGGCGCACTACGGTAATACCGAGGGCGGTAGCCGCTTTGCTGCGCTGGATCAGATCAACCGCGACAACGTCGACAAGTTGAAGGTCGCGTGGACGTACCACACCGGTGACGTCGCCGAGAGCGATGGCAATGGCGCCGAAGACCAGCTCACCCCGCTGCAGGTCGGCAACAAGGTGTTCATCTGCACCCCGCACAACAACCTGATCGCACTGGATGCCGACAGCGGCAAGGAACTGTGGAAAAACTCGATCAACGCGCAGTCGAAAGTATGGCAGCGTTGCCGTAGCATGGCGTACTTCGACGCCTCCACCGTCATCGCTCAGCCGAGCAATTCGACGATCATCGAAGCCAAGCCCGCGCCGGCTGCCAATTGCCAGCGTCGTCTGCTGACCAACACCATCGATGCCCGCCTGATCGCGGTCGATGCTGACACCGGCGAGTTCTGCCAGGGGTTCGGCAACAACGGTCAGGTGGATCTGAAGGCTGGACTGGGTAATGTCCCGGACAGTTACTATCAGCTGTCCTCCGCTCCATTGATGGCCGGCACGACTGTCGTGGTGGGTGGTCGCGTGGCTGACAACGTGCAAACCGACATGCCGGGTGGCGTGATCCGTGGTTTTGACGTCATCACCGGCGCCATGCGTTGGGCGTTCGACCCGGGCAATCCGCAGGATCGCAATGCGCCGGCAGAAGGCAGCACTTATGTACGCAGCACGCCGAACAGCTGGGCGCCGATGTCCTACGACCCGGCGACCAACACGGTGTTCCTGCCGATGGGCAGTTCTTCCACCGACATCTATGGTGTCGAACGCAGCAAGCTCGATCACACCTACGGCGCCTCGATCCTGGCGCTGGATGCCACCAGCGGTGAAGAACGCTGGGTCTTCCAGACCGTTCACAACGACCTCTGGGACTTCGACTTGCCGATGCAGCCGAGCCTGATCGACTTCACCAAGGACGGCAAAACCGTACCGGCGCTGGTCATCGGCACCAAGGCCGGGCAGATCTATGTGCTCGATCGTGCCACCGGCAAACCGCTGACCGACGTTGAAGAAGTGCCGGTCAAGGCGGCCAACATCCCCAACGAACCGTACTCGCCAACCCAGCCGAAATCGGTGGGCATGCCGCAGATCGGTGCCCAGCACCTGACCGAATCCGACATGTGGGGCGCGACCCCGTACGACCAGCTGTTGTGCCGTATCGATTTCAAATCGATGCGTTATGACGGCCTGTACACCGCGCCCGGTACCGACAAATCGCTGAGTTTCCCAGGCTCGCTGGGCGGCATGAACTGGGGCAGTATCTCCACTGACCCGGTGCACGGTTTCATCTTCGTCAACGACATGCGCCTGGGTCTGTGGATTCAGATGATCCCGTCGCAGAACAAAGGCCAGGCCACTTCCGGTGGCGAAGCGTTGAACACCGGCATGGGCGCTGTGCCGCTCAAGGGCACGCCATATGCGGTGAACAAGAACCGCTTCCTGTCGGTGGCCGGTATTCCTTGTCAGGCACCGCCGTTCGGCACGCTGACCGCCATCGACATGAAGACGCAGAAAGTCGCCTGGCAGGTTCCGGTCGGCACCGTTGAAGACACCGGTCCCCTGGGTATCCGCATGCACCTGCCGATCAAGGTTGGTCTGCCGACCCTCGGCGGCACCCTGTCGACGCAAGGTGGCTTGATCTTCATCGCCGGCACCCAGGATTTCTACCTGCGCGCGTTTAACAGCGGCAACGGTGAAGAGGTGTGGAAAGCCCGCCTGCCAGTCGGCAGCCAAGGCGGCCCGATGACCTACGTCTCACCGAAGTCCGGCAAGCAGTACATCGTCATCACCGCCGGTGGTGCGCGCCAGTCGACCGATCGCGGCGACTACGTGATGGCTTACGCCTTGCCGTAAGCCCCCGTGCCCGCCTCACTGGCGGGCACTCTCTCTGTGCGCGGCACCTGCGGGTGCCGCGCCGCTTTGCGCAATCATTCAAGATTCCACCTGGAAGACTCACATGTTCTTGGCTGTTCGCTTTTCTCATGCAGGCTGGCTCAACGGCTTGCTGTTGGGCCTGACCTGCAGCGCCACCCTGCCCGCCTTCGCCGATACCGATTCGAACCTCTTGACCCGCAATACCCTGACCGGTGATTGGGGTGGTCTGCGCCACCAGATGGATCAGGACGGCATCAAATTCACCGGCGATTACAGCGGCGAAACCGCCTACAACGCCGATGGCGGCCTGCACCGTTCGGCCCGTTACTCGCAGAACATCAAGCTCGGCGCGCAGTTCGACCTGAGCAAACTGTATGGCGCGGATAACGCCGGCAAGATCCAGCTGACCATCAACGACCGACGCGGCAATAGCGCCTCCGAGGATCTGGTCGGCAACCGTCTGCCCATCCAGGAAAACTACGGCGGTCTCTACACTCGCCTGACTGAACTGAGTTACGAGCGCAGCCTGTTTACTCCGTCGCTCAACGTGAAGCTGGGCTATATGGCCATGGGCAACGACCTCGGTGGCCTGGACAGCGGCATTCTCTGCAACTTCATGAACGCCGGTTTCTGCGGCCATTCGCTTAACATGTCCGGCGGCAGTGGCTGGACCAACTACCCCAACGCCCACCTGGGCGTGCGCGTGAAGTACGACCTGTCGTCGTCCTGGCAGCTGCGCGTGGCGGCCTTCAATGTCGATCCCGAGAGCAACGGCAATTCCAGCCGTGCCTGGCACCTGGGCCCGAAACATACCACCGGGACCGTGGTGCCGATCGAACTGGTGTACAAGCACGCGGGCGAGTTGCCCGGCGAGTACAAGGTTGGCTACTACTACGACAGTTCCGATGTGCAACGCATCGGCAGCGATAAGGAAGTGTCCAGCCGCAGCGGTCATTACCTGCTGATCGATCAGGCCGTGTGGCGTTCGCAAACGTCCGAGGGTCGCAGCCTGCACGCCTTCGGCCAATACTCGGCGGCCAGCGAAGCGGCTTCACCGTTCAGCAAGTGGTACGGCACCGGCGTGGTCCTGTACAAACCGTTCGAAGGTCGCCCGCGTGACACCGTCGCCCTGGGTTATGGCCGGGCTGTACCCAACCCGCGCAGCCGCGATGCGCAGGAGGACGCCGCGCTGGCCAACGGCACAACGTTGCCGAACCTGGACAGTGCCGAACAATTGGTCGAACTAGGCTACGGCTACCAGGCCACTCCCTGGCTGACGCTGCGCCCGAATATGCAATACATCATCGAACCGGGCGCATTTTCCGGGCAGGACATCGACAATGCACTGGTGCTCGGTTTGCAGGTGAAAGCTACGCTCTGAACGGTCGATTTCCATCGCCAGTGGTGGTCACACCATTGGCGGTGAAGTCCCGACCGCCAAGGACTTTATAAATCTCGGAAACCACCTGCATCGTGGCGTCTTCGATCGTTCCTTCATTTCGGCATAAAACCCAGCCGTGATCTGCAATCGCCCGCTCGAACGACTGGGTACAAGCGACCTGTTCTTCCAGCTTATGGATCACCGTACTGCTCAGCCCACGCCCTCGTGCCGCTGCCCTTGCCCATGAAATATCAGGGTCGGTGACAACGCCGACATGCAGGTCTGGCACTTGCACGTTTCGATCAATGTTCAACTGCAGAATCTCTGCAAACGGGACTATCCGGCGAAACGCGGCATCAGACGGGTACCAGCGATCGATCAGGATGATGCTGTCAGGTGGCTGTTTAGCCAGCACGTGCCGGGAAATCCAGCTACGGCTATCAGCCAGGCGCTCACAAACCCTCAACTCCAGCTCCCGGGCGGGATTTCTGACGAGCTTGTTGACGAGGGCCATTGTTTCACCCCTGTAGGGATCGCTTTTTTTCTCGCAAAGCCGGATCACCTTTCTGTTGTCTGCCCTCAGTGCTTTCGTAACGGCTTCCAACAGTGTGGTTTTACCGGTTCCCTTGGGCCCATCCAGAGAAACAAACAGCGGACGATTCATTCATCACTTAACGATTGAAAGATTGATGAACACTCTAACCTGATTAGATCAAACTATGGCTGAGGATCCACGCATCCGCTGGCGATTCGTCAGGCCTGCCTGACCGGTTTTGCGTGAGCACGCGTTGCGCTTGCGCGAGCGCGCCACTCTCATAGAGCACCAGGGCACGCACACTATCGGCTTGCGTGCCAGCCGGGGCAAAACACTCCAGGCGCAGGCGCGCCGTCGCCAGGCATCCCTGGCTCAGGTCGATGAGGCTTTCCAGCGCCGTCGCCGCGCAGGCCAGGTCATCCACACCCTGCCCGATCGCCAGGGACAGCCTGCACCTTGCCTCGTCGAACCGCCCGAGGGCCATCAGGCGCGAGGCCGCCCGCAGGGTGATGGCGACGTCCAGAGGTTACGGCTTCCAGACGGCCGCAAGATCGCCGACGTCGAGTGCGCTCATGATCCCTGCCGTGTGCTCGCCACGGGCCGGGATCGAACCTGGCACCTGGACCCGACCATCGAACCGTGGCGCGGGACTGGTTTGCAACAAGCCGTCGCGTTCGAAGTACACGCCCCGCTCCACCATATGGGGGTGCTGCGAGGCCTCGCGGGGGCTCAGGACCGGGGCGAAACACACGTCGGTGCCTTCGAGCAGGTCGCACCAGTGTTCCTGCGGCTGGCTGGCAAACACTTCGGCCAGCAACCCGCGCAGTTCCTCCCAGCGGCTCATGTCCCACTGCTTGGCGAAACGCGGGTCATCCTCCAGGCCCAGCTTGTTCAGCAGCAGTGCATGGAATTGCGACTCCATCGAGCCCAAGGCCACGTACTTGTCGTCCGCGCAGCGATAGGTGGCATAGAAATGCGAGCCGTCATGCACGCTCTTGCCGCGCTGTTCCTTGAGCAACCCGCGGCCCTGCAGCGACAGCATCAACTGCATCATGTGCGCCGAGCCGTCGACGATGGCCGCGTCGACCACCGTGCCCTTGCCGGTCTGCCGCGCATTGAGCACACCGGCCAGGATGCCGATCGTCAGGTACAGCGCACCACCGCCGATATCACCGATCAGGGTGATGGGAGACGACGGCGCTTCGTTGGCGGTGCCGCTGTGATAGAGCGCACCCGACAGGGCAATGTAATTGTTGTCATGACCTGCGACATGGGCCATCGGACCGTCCTGGCCCCAACCGGTCATGCGCCCGTAGACCAGGCGCGGATTTCGCGCCTGGCAGTCCTGCGGACCGAGACCCAGGCGCTCCATGACGCCCGGGCGCATGCCTTCGATCAGGACGTCGGCGCTTTCGATCAGTTTCAGGACCAGATCGCGGCCTTCCGGGCTTTTCAGGTCAGCGACCACCGAACGCTTGCCGCGGTGAATCGGGTTGGCCGGTGGCTTGCCCGTCATGCCGAGCGGCAGCGCATTTTCGCGTTCGACCGCGATCACATCCGCGCCCAGGTCCGCCAGGTGCATGGCACAAAACGGCCCTGGGCCGATCCCGCAAATTTCTACAATCTTGATACCTGAAAGCATTTCTTTCCCTCCGGACTGCGACTGCGCCTTGTATGGAGGACACGCTAGCAAAGCCCGCCACGAAGCATGGCCCCCCGCTACGGGGGGCTCGGGACGGAACCCCGGGTTGGTTACTCTAAGACTTAATCCTCAAGCCATAACAACAATAGAAAGGAAGAACACATGTTTGCTCTACGTTCCCATTGGACACTGCTGGCGGGACTGCTGACGGTTCCGACGCTGGCCCTGGCCCAGGACGTCGCCGCGGGTGGCCGACCAGCGTGTCGTCGACGTGGGCCCGAACGTGCCTACCGTGCAATCGGAACAGTCGGTGGCGGTGGCTGAAGATCACACTGTGGGAGCCAGCCTGCTGGCGATCGCGTCGGGTCAGTCAACCTGGATGTTAAAGCTGATGCCCTCATCCCCAGCAAGCTAGCTCCCACAGGGATCTGTAGTGGCTGCAGGACTTGCGTACGCTGAAGATCACACTGTGGGAGCCAGCCTGCTGGCGAGGCGTCGGGTCAACATCGTCGAAACGAGGTTTATCGAACCCCTCCCGAAGCGACAGGTCTGATCCTGTATACCTCCTCGGAATAATCCAATGTCCGCTCAACACACCCTTGTCGTACTCGCTCGGGGCGGATATGCCGCTCGGGGCGTCCTGTATCTGATCATAGGTATCTTCGCTCTGCTGGCGGCTCAAGACTCGACAAAACCCAAGGACAGTCACAAAAGCCTTGAGGCACTGTTAAGCCAGCCTTTCGGTTATGTCCTGGTAGGACTGGTTGTGGCGGGCCTGATCGCCTTCGCCGGGTGGCGAATATTGCAAGCCATTCGCGACGTCGATCATCACGGTACGAAGCTCAAGGGGTTGGTGATTCGTGCAGGATTGTTGGCGGGAGGTTTGATCAACGGCGCTCTTGCGTTTTTTGCATTGGGCCTGCTCATCAGCGGCGTCAGAAGCTCAGGCAATTCCGCAGGTGGCGAGACATCGGATCTACTGGCCCATCTTTTGTCCTGGGATCACTCAAGCGTGCTGGTCTACCTCGTGGCGCTGGTCCCACTCGGCGTAGGCATTGCTCACATCATCAAGGGATGGAAGGCCTCGTTCGAGAAGTATTTTGAGGCTGATGAGGACGTGATGCGCTACGTACGACCGGTGGCTCGTTTCGGACTCATAGCCCGAGGCGTGGTGTTTATCGAGATAGCTCTGCTGCTGGCAATCAGCGGCTCCCGTTATAAAACCGCTGATCCTCCAGGCATGAAGGAGGCCCTTGATGCGCTCCAGAACCTGCCAGCCGGGGTTTTGATCCTGATGGTGATGGCATTTGGTTTGATTGCCTTTTCGGCTTACAGCTTTTCCGAGGCTGCCTGGCGCAAGATAAACATGGATGTGCCGGGAGTATCGGGATCCTAATCGCTACGGGATGGCAATTCAGAAGGAGGTAAGGCGTTTGGCCTATCTTGATTGGGTTCAATGGCCGGCGATGGTTGTCACTGTGCTGGCCGCATGGCTGATCGGATCTCAGCAGCCAAAAAGGCGAATGATCGGGTTCGTTTGTTTCAGCTTAAGCAATGTGTTGTGGGTGATTTGGGGCCTGTATGCACACGCCTACGCGCTGATCGTCCTGCAGATTTGCCTCTTCCTCATGAACCTTCGCGGGTTTAAAAAGAACTATAAAGGCCAGTATAACTAGTGTTCCCGGGACGTTCGGGAGCCGTAAAGATTCTTTCTGAACCCTCGGGCATTCATGCCCAGGAGTACACACTCAAGGACGATCAACGCCTGAGCGTTGGAGTGTAGCCCCCAAACAACCCACAAAACATTGCTCACGATGAAGCCCCAAAAGGCGATCATCCGCCGACGTGGTCGTTGCGAACCAATGAACCAGGCCGAGATCACTGTCACAATCATCGCGGGCCATTGCAGCAAATCGGCGTATTCCAAGGTATGTCCCTCCGCTCGCTCCAGCAGGCGCCTCTTATTTCTTGTGCGGTAGCACCGCTCCCAATACCTGCTTGGCGGTTTGCAAGATCACCCCGGCCTCGTTCGGGTCACCCTTGAGCAACGTCGTGGCAAACTTTTTCGCCTGTTCGAGCTTGATGTGTGGCGGCAACGGCGGCACGTCGGGATCGGTCTTGAACTCGATCAGCACCGGAACATCCGAGGCCAGCGCCTGTTCCCAGGCGGCGGCGACGTCTTCCTCGCGGTCTACGAAAATTCCTTTCAGCCCAATCGAAATGGCGAACAGGTGGTACGGCACGTCTGGAATGCTTTGCGATGCCTCGAACTTCGGATCCCCCTCCATCACCCGTTGCTCCCAGGTGACCTGATTGAGGTCCTCGTTGTTGAACACCGCACAGATCCATTTTGGGCTTTCCCACTGTTGCCAGTATTTGGCGACGGTGATCAGCTCGGCCATGTTGTTCATCTGCATGGCACCATCACCCACCAGCGCAATCACCGTGCGCTCGGGAAACGCAAACTTCGCCGCAATCGCATAGGGCACCGCTGCGCCCATTGAGGCCAATCCGCCGGAAAGCGAGCACTTCATGCCGCGACGAATTTTCAGATCGCGGGCATACCAGTTGGCGCACGAACCGGAGTCGCTGGTGATGATCGCCCGCTCCGGCAAACGAGGTGACAGCTCGTAGACCACCCGTTGTGGATTGATCGGTTTGGCTTTGACCATGGCGCGTTTTTCCAGGGTCTTCTCCCAACTACCGCGCCAGCCTTCGACTTTTTTGCGCCATTTGCGTTCGGTTTTCTGTTCGAGCAACGGCAGCAATGCAGCAAGTGTTTCTGCAGCATCACCCACCAGGTTGACCTCCATGGGATAACGCAAGCTGAGCATGTCCGGTTGCAAGTCGATCTGCACGCCGCGCGCCTGCCCTTCTTTGGGCAAGAACTCGGAATACGGGAAGCCCGAGCCGATCATCAGCAAGGTGTCGCATTCGCTCATCAGCTTGTAACTGGGCTCGGTGCCGAGCAAACCGATACTGCCGGTGACCCAGGGTAAATCGTCGGGCAGTGCGGCTTTACCGAGCAACGCCTTCGCCACACCGGCGCCAAGCTTCTCCGCCACCGCAATCACTTGATCGGTGGCCTGCAGTGCACCGGCCCCAACCAGGATCGCGACCTTTTGACCCGCGTTCAAAACGTCTGCCGCTCGCTGCAGGTCCGCCTCGTAGGGCACCACTCTCGGCTTGCTGTAACCAACGCCCGAATGCGCCGTGCCATGGGCACGGGCTGGCGCCTCATACTCAAGATCTTGCACATCATTGGGCAGAATGATTGCCGTCACGCGCCGTAAACCGATGGCAGTGCGCACGGCCCGATCGATCAAGTGCCGTATTTGCGCCGGCGCCGAAGCCTGCTGGACAAAGGCTCCGGCGACATCCTTGAACATCGACAACAAATCGAGCTCTTGCTGGTAATGGCTGCCCAACGCCGTGCGCGCCTGCTGGCCGACGATGGCCAGCACTGGCATGTGATCCATCCGGGCGTCGTAAAGCCCAGTGATCAAGTGCGATGCGCCAGGGCCCGAAGTGGCAATGCACACGCCCAACTCACCGGTGAACTTGGCATGCGCCGACGCCATGAAGGCAGCCATTTCCTCATGCCTGGCCTGAACGAATTCAATCTTCCCCTTGGCCCGGCTCAGCGCTCCGAACACGCCATTGATGCCATCCCCTGGATAACCAAAGATCCGGGTCACACCCCATTCGCTGAGCCGTTCAATCAGAAAGTCGCCCACTGTCGTCGTCATGTCGTTCCTCGCCTTCAACCCGTGCATCGAGCATTTCCGACAGAACATCCCGTCGGAACGTGTAAGGGTCTGGACACCCGCGTGCAGATCGAAGTTCTGCCGGATGTCAGTCAGTCGCGTTGAACTCGTACCTTCCCGCTAAAGACGCTGAAGCCATAGGTGTTGTAGATGAGCGTTACCGGGATCAGCACCGCGAAACCGACCAGCATGAAGATCTGGCTGTTGGGGCTTGAGGCAGCCGCCTGCAAGGTCAGCTGCGGCGGCACGATCATTGGAAAGAGCGCCGCGATCATCAATGCAAACGCCACTATGAAAACGCCCAATGCACAGAACAGTGGCAGAAAATGACGACAGCTTCGAAACCCCAGGACAAAACCAATCGGCAGTGCAACCAGCAGCGTCATGGCCGGCATCCACACCAGGGGATCTGCCAGCCGTTGTGCATAGCGAGTATCCAAAGTCGCCGTCCAGGCCACCAACAGGCTCAACAACACGATGGTGACGGCCGCCAGCCTCTTCGCCTGCAAGCTGGATCGCCTCTGGAGTTCCCCTACGGTGCGCCAATAGAGCCAGCAAGCCCCCAACCATGTATACCCCACCACGAGCACTGCACCACAGAACAGCGGGAACACGTTGAGCCACTCCGCGCCATCACCACTGTATTGGCCGCCATGATTCGGTACACCTTGTACGAGGGTTCCCAAGATGATTCCCTGTGTCCCGCCGGCCAGCAATGAACCGCACGACAGCAATCCATCGACCAGGCGCTTGAGACCATCGCTGGGGGCGTAATCTCGAAATTCCAACGCAACGGCGCGCAGAATCAGCGCCAGAAACATCAAGATAAATGGCCAATAAAGCGCCGGAAGCAGGATGGCGTAAGCCAATGGGAACAACGCCAGCAGACCGCCTCCTCCCAGCACCAGCCACGTTTCGTTGGCATCCCAGATCGGCAAGATTGTCACGGCCATCGCCCGTCGATCCTTACCGCAAGGCGTAAGGCCCATCAGCACCCCGACGCCCAGATCAGTGCCGTCGAGCAGCACATAGTTCATCACCGAGAAGGCCAGGGCCGCGGCAGAAAGCAGAACGATCCAATCAGTGTCCGGCATGGATTGAGCTCCTCAGGATTGCCCTGTCTCGTCTGCCAGCGTCGGTTGCGGCCCGGCTTCGCCCTTTCGCGGTGGCTCGCGCAAAATTCGCAACAGCACCCAGAGACCGATACCGAAGGTCAGCAGGTAAAACACCAGGATCGTCCACGTTGCGCCTATCACCTGCTGGCGCGACACCGACGACAGGCTGTCAGCTGTGCGCAGCAAACCATAGACGGTGAAAGGCTGGCGACCTACCTCTGTCACTACCCAGCCACAAAGCATCGCGAGGAATCCAGCCGGGGCCATCAGCACACACCCGCGCAGCATCCAACGCGCGGTGTACACCCTATGGCGCCAGCGCAACACCAAACTGGTCAGCCCCTGCCCCACCATCAACAGCCCCAGACCCACCATGAACCGAAACGCGAAAAACACAATCGGCACCGGCGGAATGTTTTCGGGAGGGAATTCGTCCAGCGCGGCGATGGTGCCCGTCAGATCGTGCCGCAGGTACAAAGAGCCAACACGAGGAATAGCCACTTCCCAATGATTACGACGTTCGGTCATGTCGGGAATGGCAAACAGTCGCAACGGTTCACCCGCGCCGTCAGGCGGACGCGTCCACGAGCCTTCAATAGCAGCAACCTTCAGAGGTTGGACCTTGAGACTGTGTTGCCCATGCAAATCGCCCACCAGGATTTGCAGAGGTGAGAGTACGACGATCATCCACAACGCCATGGAAAACTGAAGGCGTGCTCTAGGGTTTTCCGGCTGCCGCATCAGTTGCCAGGCGCTGATACCGGCCACCAGGGTGGCGGTGCCGAGAAATGCCGCCAGCGTCATGTGGGCCAGCCGATAGGGAAACGATGGATTGAAAATGATCGCCCACCAGTCCTCGGCCATGAAGCGGCCATCAGGGCCCAGGGTGTAACCGGCGGGCGTCTGCATCCAGGAGTTGGCCGACAGGATCCAGAACGCGCTAATCAATGAGCCCACGGCAACCGCACAGGTGGCGAAGAAATGCAGACGAGGGCCGACCTTCTTCAGGCCAAACAGCATGATGCCCAGGAAGCCCGCCTCCAGGAAAAAAGCGGCAAGCACTTCGTAGAACATCAACGGGCCCAGGATATCGCCTGCCTGGGTGGACAGGCGCGACCAGTTAAGTCCGAACTGGTACTCCAGAATCAGACCCGACGCCGTGCCCACCGCCACATTGAGCGCGAATATCTTGAGCCAGTAGAGGTAAACATCCAGATAGATTTTTTGCCCGCGCCACAGCCAGAGACCTTCCAGCACCATCAAAAAATTGGCCAGCCCGATGGTGAGTGCAGCCAACACGATATGAAAGCTTATGGTGATCGCAAACTGAGCACGCGCAGCCATCAGCGCCGAATCAAAGGTGTCCATGCCCTCAACGCTCTAACGGGATGACAGAAATCTTGCCGTTACGCTCCAGGATCGCAAACTTGATCTGGTCAATGGTTTCTATGCCTTGGCTTGAGCGGGCCGCTTCCATCACATCTGCTTCGACCAGCCGGGCATGCCGTAGGCGCTTACTTAAAAGCTTTCCGTTTTCAACGATGATGGTAGGACCGCCATCAATGAGTTTTGACACCCAGCCCGAGCGCTGCTTGAGCAGTGAAAGGCCGACATCGATGGCGATCAACGTGACGATCACCAGGACAGAATTCGTCAGGGAAAAGTCATCCCCCAGCAATGCCTGCTGCGTGGCTTCGCCAATGATCATCAACAACACAAAATCGAATGTCGTCAGTTCCGCCAGTGAACGCCTGCCGGCGATCTTGAACAGCACCATCAACACCAGATACATCGCGAAGGCACGCAATACCGAATCCATATATCACCTCAAGGGAAAATGAATTGATCCATGGCCACAGGTGCCGCGCCTGGTGATGACACGCGGGTACTGAACAGTCCCAATCCGTCACCACGCAACGTCATATACAGATTCGCGCGTCCATGGGCATCCGCTTGCAGCCATAGCTTCATACCCTCCCCGCCACTGCTGGCGCGGCCTGGCTCCGGCAGCATTGATTCGATGCTGAAACCATCCAGTAACGCCCCGGAGAGCTCGAGCTCGACCATCGCATCCGGCGCGCCGACTACACTGATCACCATTGGATTGGTCGAACCGTTACGGTGAAAAACCTCGTACTGCACTCTGAGTCTGCCATCGCTGCCCTTGACGTCTCGGGAGCTCATCGGCCCGCGTGAGAACATTCCGCATAATCCCAGCACAACCAACAGCACCAACACGTACCAACCGCATCGCTCGAACCGCCAAACCTTGATCTGACAGGCCATGTCTTCACGAACGGGGTAGTCTCGGTTCTTGTAGTCGTCGTGGCTGCCTTTATCGCTCATGGCATGTTCCTACCCTCGTTCACCCGCCAGTGCACGGCGGTGGAAGTCCGGTAAATGCTTCAACGCGTATTCGGCGGCTTGGCGCTGCACCTGGCAACGAGTGTCGAAAAAACGATGTTTATGACTGAACACACTTCGGCCCTGTTCCGATTGAAAAGCCCAGGCGAAGCAGACTGTTCCTGCCGGAATACCATCGATATCTTCCGGGCCCAGTATTCCAGTGGTCGCCACGGCAACATTGGCCGTGCTGTCGTACAACGCACCCAGGGCCATCTCTCGGGCGACCTCGCAGCTGGTGAGATTGAAGGTCTCGATGGTCTGGGGATTGACTCGCAATAGACGCTGCTTGGCTTCAGGGGAATAAACCACATAGCCACTTTCGATCAGCTCACCGCTTCCCTCGATCTCCGACAAAAGCGTCACAATTTTTCCTGCCGTACACGACTCTGCGGTTGTGAGCACAAGATTGTGCTCACGAAGGTAATCAACAGTCCTGGCTGCAATGGACATCACATTTTTTCCGATGAGGTCTTCGCAGTTGACCCTTGCAAGGCTCGTTCATTCCAAGTTCTGCTCACGGGACATGTACTTCCTGTTCCGAGCCAATTCACTGAGTGGCAAAAACAAACAAGGCGATTTGTTAAGGCCAATAAAATCAATCACTACCTTTACATGAAATAGCTTTGAATTTTTTCGTGCACTGCCACTCTATGAGCAAATGGAGGGGAATCCATTGATGGACTGCCTATTTTGTGAACAAACCAGTGTAGGAGGTTTCATGAGCGCGCAGCCAATTGAGTACTCTTTCGAGGTCTATGAGGAGTCTTTCGCTAATGCCCCTGTCTGGAGCGTTGAAGCAACAACGCCCTTCCCGGCTGTGTCGATAGGTGATCGTTTCAATCATCTGGGCCTTGAGGTTGCCTGGGGCAGAACGGCCTCCGAGGAAGAGGAATATCGAGTAGTCGACATCGACCATGTTTTTTCGAATAGCGCAGGCAAGCTTGCTTACAAAAGCAGGGTGAAACTGATGCTGACACACCGCAACCAGGTATTTTGAATAGCCTGGTCAACGCCGTGATGCTAGCCGCTCGACAGAAATCTCAATTCAATCCCGAGCCGCTTGTCATTTGCCAAGGCTTAGGGCAGGGTCGATACCACCGAGATTTCTGTCAAAGGAGTCACCCATGTCAAAGCTATATCCCAGTATCGATCCCGAAGGACTGGTCGAGTACTCAGTGGTCTACACCGACCGCTCGCTCAACCACATGTCGCAGTCATTTCAAGGCGTGATGAAAAACATTTCCAAGACCCTGAAGCAGGTCTACAACGCCCAGGGTGTTGCGGTGGTCCCGGGCAGCGGCACATTCGGCATGGAAGCGGTGGCGCGTCAGTTTGCCACCGAGCAGCGATGCCTGGTGATACGCAACGGCTGGTTCAGTTATCGCTGGAGTCAGATCCTTGAGATGGGCAACATCCCGGCGGCCACCACGGTGCTCAAAGCCCGCCCGGTCGACACCGGTCGCCAGGCGGCCTACGCCCCACCCCCTCTGGACGAAGTGCTGGCAGCCATTGAGGCGTCGAGGCCACAGATTGTCTTCGCCCCCCACGTTGAAACCTCATCAGGGATTATCTTGCCCGACGAGTACCTGCGGGCCGTCGGCGACGCCGTGCATGCGGTGGGTGGCCTGTTCGTGCTGGACTGCATCGCCTCAGGCACGCTTTGGGTCGATATGCACAAATGCGCAGTCGACCTGCTGATCAGCGCACCGCAAAAAGGCTGGAGCGCCTCCCCTTGCTGCGCCCTGGTGATGTTTAGCTCCCTGGCCCTCGCGCGCATCGAGAAGACGCAAAGCAGCAGCTTCGCCTGCGACCTGAAAAAGTGGCTGCAGATCATGCAGGCCTACGAACAGGGCGGACATGCCTACCATGCGACCATGCCCAGCGATTCCCTCGCGCGATTCAACGAAGTGATGAAAGAGACGCAAGCCTACGGTTTCGACAAGGTCCGCGACGAACAGCAGGCGCTGGGCGATCGGGTGCGCGCCATGTTGACCGGCAAAGGTTTCAAAAGCGTGGCCGCCGCCGGCTTCCAGGCCCCTGGCGTCGTGGTGAGCTACACCGATGATGCCGACATCAAGAACGGCAGGAAATTTGCCAACCATGGCCTGCAGATCGCCGCCGGAGTGCCGTTGCAATGCGACGAGCCGGCCGACTTCCAGACCTTCCGCATCGGTCTGTTCGGACTCGAAAAGCTGCACAATATCGAGCGCACGGTCAGCACCCTCGAGCAGGCACTGGACGAGGTGATGGTTGACTAAGCCCTCATAACGATTTAGCCAATCTGTTGCGTTGACCGGTTGAATCCACAGCCAATAGCGGACATTCAGTCCCGCTATTGGCCTATCATCAGGCCTCCCTATTCCGAATCTTCAATTGACCTTGTTCAATTGCGGCAGCGGCCATTTGCCCGAGAGCACATCCTCTGAAGGTTGATACAGGCGTAACATCACGTAGAAGTCGCCTGCGGGTGCCGGTAGCCAGTTGGCGGCATTCTCTCATGAACGTCGCCGCCCGGACGGGATCCCGGGCCATGGAAGCTTCAAGGAAATTGCGTTGGCCATTCGAAGCTCAAGATGGTTCCAATCTCTCGTATTGACATATCGGTAAATCTCGATATCCTAGGGTTATGGAATTGATCGAAATATTCAAAGCCCTCTCAAACCCTACGCGTCTTCAAATCCTGAAAGGCTTGAAGGACCCCGTAAAGCACTTCCCTGCGCAGGATGAAGGTGACGTTCACACGGTCGGCGTTTGCGTCAGCAGTATTCAGGAAGGTATCGGACTGTCGCAATCAACGGTGTCCGGTTATCTGGCCACGTTGCAACGAGTAGGCCTGGTGGAAGTCAGGCGCATCGGGCAGTGGACCTACTACAAACGCAATGAAGCAACCATCAGTGCGCTTGCCGAGATCATTGGCAAAGATCTGTAATTTTTTACCGCAATATATCGAGATTTCTCGATATCTCTTTTTATAGATGCGAGGATTTACCATGAAAGCGATGATACTTGAATCATTCGGCGGTCCTGAATCGTTCGAACTCTGCGATGTACCCAAGCCCGTGCCGCACGCGGGACAGATCCTGGTCCGGGTACACGCAACCTCCATCAATCCATTGGATTACCAGGTTCGACGTGGCGATTATCCCGACATGGTGCAACTGCCAGCCATCACCGGACATGACGTATCCGGCGTTGTCGAAGAAGTGGGGCCAGGTGTGACGGCCTTCATTCCAGGAGACGAAGTCTGGTACACCCCGCAAATATTCGAAGGGCCGGGAAGTTATGCCGAGTACCACGTCGCTGACCAAAGCATTGTCGGCAAGAAGCCTGCCTCGCTGAGCCATCTTGAGGCGGCAAGCCTGACCCTGGTGGGCGGGACGGCGTGGGAAGCACTGGTGGTGCGTGCGGCGCTCAGGGTCGGGGAAAGCATTCTTGTACACGGCGGCGCGGGAGGCGTCGGTCATGTCGCCATCCAGCTGGCGAAAGCCATGGGTGCAAGGGTGTTCACCACCGTGCGCGAAGCCAACATTGAGTTCGCACGCCGCGTGGGTGCCGATGTGATCATCGACTACGAAAAAGAAGATTATGTTGACGCCGTCTTTCGCGAAACCGGTGGCCGCGGCGTTGATGTGGTGTTCGACACCATCGGCGGCAACACATTGTCACGCAGCCCCGATGTGCTCGCACAACTTGGCCGCGTCGTCACGATCGTGGACATTGCGCAGCCACAAAACGTCGTTCAGGCCTGGGGCAAGAACGCGAGTTATCACTTCGTCTTCACCAGGCAAAACCGCGGCAAGCTTGATGAGTTGAGCGCACTGGTAGAGCGCGGTCAGCTTCGACCACACGTTGGCGCTGTCTATTCGCTTGCCGACATTCCCCTCGCTCATGCCCGGCTGGAAAGTCCCAACAACGGTATTCAAGGAAAAATCGCGATTGCCGTCGAGCCATCGCTCCTCTCGTAAATGCGAACTTTTAATCGTTCAAGTCAATTTTGAGGTAAGCCATGATCTATGAAATCGCTCTGCTCCCCGTTCACAAAGAACGCATCGAGATGTTCCGACAAGCATTTGCCGAGGTCGCTCCTTTGCTCACCCGCGCGAAAGGTTACGGCGGCCACCTGCTCGCGCAAGGGATCGAAAGCCCCGAGCAGTTCAACCTGATAGTGAGATGGCAATCACTCGAAGATCACACGCCGGGCTTCGAAGCGAGTGAAGACCATCGGCTGTTCATGATGGGCCTGGAGGAATATTTTTCGGAGGAACCGAAGGTCTACCATATTGAAGGGAATACCGTCGGCATGGGTGCTGTCAGCGCTTCAAGCGGCTTGTGGCCTTAAAGAAAATAGCCGTTGTCGGAAACAGACGTTCTGTGACCTGCAACTTTCGGCCGGAAGCAGACGTTTAGCCTCGTGTCCCAATCATTCATAATAATTGTTCCACCAAGAACGACAATTCATGCGCTTATGTTTGATCAATACTTGAAACGATGGGAACTGACCATCGACGGTGATGCTTTTATCTCGCTGAATGGCAATCTACTGCCCGTTCGCCACCACGGTGTACCAGCCATGCTCAAAGTCTCGCAAGAGCTGGAGGAGCAAGCAGGCAACCTGCTCATGACTTGGTGGGACGGTGATGGCGCGGCGCCTGTGCTGGAACATGATGGCGCGGCCTTACTTATGGAGCGCGCGAGCGGCTCGGTCTCGCTTGGGCACATGGTGAGCTGCGGACAGGACGACGAGGCTACTCGCATTCTCTGTGCCGTGGCCGACCGCCTTCATGCACCACACGCAAAACCGGTTCCTGCTTTGGTCCCACTGGAGCAACGGTTCGAAGCCCTGTGGAGCGCAGCGGCAACACGCCGAGGGATCTTTGAACAATGCGCAAAAACCGCTCGCGAACTCCTGGATGCGCCACGCGACGTCAGGGTACTGCATGGTGACATCCACCACGGCAATGTGTTGGACTTCGGACCCAAGGGATGGCTCGCTATCGATCCCAAGGGACTGTACGGTGAGCGCGGCTTCGATTACGCGAATATTTTCTGCAATCCCGATAGCAAAAGCGCTCTGGCGCCAGATTGTTTCTCGCGCCGGATCGATATCGTGACACAGGCCGCCGACATCGATCGCCTCCGGTTATTGCAATGGGTGCTCGCCTGGACCGGGTTGTCAGCAGCCTGGATGCTCGAGGACGACATTGAGCCGGCCATCCCCTTTGGGGTGGCGAAGCTTGCAGCGTCGGCGCTTGGGTTGTGAGTTTTACAGTAAGGCACAGCCAGGATAATTTTTTGTCAGCCTTGGGTCGATTGTTACATTGCCGACTCAAAACAATGGAGACCACACGTGAGAAAGCCGCCTATGAAAATCATCATCGAGGAATGGGATGGCGACGGTGCGATTCGAATTCCTGATGAGGCGTTGCAGGAATTGGAGTTGGATGTTGGCGACTCGCTGTACTTGATAGAGGAATTCGTCGGCAACACGCGCTGCCTGGTCCTGTCAACGAAACCTCAAATCGCGGATCGAATAGACGAGTTCACTGAATCCTGGGATAGCGAACAGCACGGTAGCGCCGAGGGTAAATGAGGAAGTCACTCTACATTCAACCAGGTCGTGAAATACCGTGATGGCGCAGTTTGCGATAGAGCGTATTGCGACTGATCCCCAGGCGGGCGGCAACATGGGCGATATGCCAGTGTTCCGCCTCGATCAACTTCAGCAGCGTCTGCCGTTCGGAAAGTCCAAGCGGATTTTCGGCCAGCGCGGCTGACGCTGGCGCTGCCGGCAGCAACTCCGCCAGGTCGTCCAGCGTGACACGCCCCTCCCACGCCAATGCCACCAGTGTGCGCAGGCACGTACGCAACTGTCGGACATTGCCTGGCCAAGGCTGCGCCAGCAAGCGCTCCCTGACACCCGCTTCCAGCCGAACCCTCGCCCCTGCTGCCTCCTCGCGCAGCAACAGGTCGAGCAAACGGCCCTTGTCTGAACGCTCGCGCAACGGCGGGAGCTGCACGGCGAAGCCGGCGATGCGATAGAACAGATCTTCGCGAAAACGCCCTTCGGCCACACAGGCTTGCAGATCCTGGTGGCTGGCACTGACGAGGCGTATGTCGAGCGCACGGGCCGTCGCGCCGCCCAGCGGCACCACCTGGCGCTCCTCCAGCACACGCAGCAGGCGAGTCTGTAACGCCAGTGGCATATCGGCGATCTCGTCGAGAAACAGAATGCCGCCATGGGCCTGTTCCAGCTTGCCGATCATCCCGTCCTTGCGTGCGCCGGTGAAGCTGCCGCCGCGATAGCCGAACAGCTCGCTCTCGATCAACGACTCTGGAATGGCCGCGCAATTGATCGCCACAAACGGCTGGCCCGCCCTGGAGCTGGCGCGATGCAGCGCCGCCGCAAACGCTTCTTTGCCGGTACCGGTTTCGCCCTGTAGAAACACCGGGACATCACGCTCCAGAACACGCAATGCGCGCGCAAAGCCGCGTTGCAGGCGCGGGTCTTCCAGGCACACGTGCACGTCATTGATCTTGGGAATAGCAGGCGTGACTGAAGGCTCGTGGCGCAAGGGTTCGCGCAACTGTCCGTAGAGCAGGCGCCCATCCATCAGGCGCATTGGCCAGCAGACACTCGGCTGAGCGCTGGCCTGACTCATCACCTGATCGATGGGTGTTTCCAGCAGCATCGTCAGCGATTGTCCAAGCACCTGCTCACGGCTGAGACCCAGCAGCTCCAGCGCAGCCTGATTGACTGAGCAGATACGGGCACTCTCGTCGAAACCGAGCAGGCCTTCGCCCAGCAGCCCAACGAAACCGGCCTCAGGATGAAAGCGCAGCAAGTAGCGCTGCGGATCATGCCCCAGGAAAAAACTGCTCTCGATCAACCTGGCGGACAGGTTGGTCAACGCCATGGCCTTGAAGTGTTGCGCCAGACTGTGCTCCTCCCGCACCGAAGAGAGGTTGAGCACTGCAAGCAACTCTCCGCTCGCATCGAATATCGGGCTGGCCGAACACGTCAGGCCGACGTGCTTGCCGCGGAAATGTTCATCACGACGGATGGTGACGTGCTGCCGCTCGACCAGGCAGGTGCCGACACCGTTGGTACCCTCGCAATCTTCGCTCCATACCGAACCGAGCCACAGTCCGGCACGCTGGAACTCGGCGCGTTCGGAGTCGTTGAACACACTGTCGATCGCCACACCGCGAGCATCGGTGAGTAGCACCACATGGCCGTCACGCCCGAGCTGCTGGTGCAAACTGCTCATCTGCCAGTGCGCCACGGACATGATGCTTTCCAGCGGCGCGCGGTGATCCTGCAGGCGTGGGTGCTCCACTACATTAGGCGCGCGGCGGCTGGCGGGATCGAGCTGATGCTGATCCAGGCAACGGCGCCAGGACCGTGTGATTGCCAGGTTGACGGGAGTGTCGTGGCTGGCGGGCGTGCCCTGCACGGCTTGGAGCACTTGTTGTGCATGGGCGTTGATCAAGGCCGGCTTCATAGTTCTTGTTCTCCGTTACGGTCAGGACACGGGGCTGTTCGAAGCTTATATGAAAAGATCGCAAACAGCGCTTTTTGCACCGGGTGACACTCTGTCATCCGCCATTCCCAAAATCGTGACATGAACCCGCGCCACAGCCTGGGCGGTACTGCGCCAACCGCTCTGTAACGGGGCTTTCATGAAGATGGCCCGAGCCTTGCTCAAGGGCAATTGTTACCACAACAACAAGATCGGGAGAGGCTCCATGAACATCGCTGTCGAAACCCCTCTGCAAACGCCAACTGCCCAGCTCGCGGCTTGGGTCGAAAACCTCGGCGAGCGTCTCGCCCAACGTGATCTGGACGGCGCGCTGGAACTGTTTGCGCAAGAGTGTCACTGGCGTGACCTGCTGCTTTTCAGCTGGAACCTGGTGACCCTGGAAGGCCAGCCTGCCATCCGCGACATGCTCGAAACACGCCTCGACCCGACGCGTCCCGAGCAATGGAAACTCGAAGGTGAGGCGACGCTCAATAACGGTGTGCTCGAAGGCTGGATCAGTCTGGAAACCGAGGCGGCGCGAGGTAAAGGCTACGTGCGTCTGAAGGAGGGCCTGTGCTGGACGCTGCTGACGACCATGCGTGAGCTCAAGGGCTTTGAAGAACCCAGGGGCCGTCGGCGTCCAATGGGTGCCAATCATGGTCACGCCCACACCGACAAACGCAACTGGCTGGAACGCCGTCGTGACGAAGAAGCTTCGCTGGGCATCACCACCCAACCTTACTGCCTGATCGTGGGCGGCGGCCAGGGTGGACTGGGGCTCGCTGCGCGGCTCAAGCGAATGGGCGTGCCAACGCTGATCGTCGACAAGGCCGAGCGTCCTGGCGATCAGTGGCGCGGTCGCTACAAGTCGCTGTGCCTGCACGACCCGGTCTGGTACGACCATATGCCTTACCTGCCCTTCCCCGATCACTGGCCGGTCTTCACCCCAAAGGACCAGATTGGCGACTGGCTGGAAATGTACAGTAAAGTCATGGAGCTCAATTATTGGCCGCGTACAGAATGCGTGAGCGCCAGCTTTGACGAGCAAAGTGGCACCTGGAAGGTTGAAGTGCAGCGCGATGGCGAGCCTGTGACTTTACAGCCGACCCAGTTGATCCTCGCCACCGGCATGTCTGGCGTACCCAATGTTCCAGATTACCCGGGTGCCGAGGTTTTCAATGGCCAGCAGCATCATTCCAGCCGCCATCCCGGCGGAGACGCCTGGCGCGGCAAGCGCGCGGTGGTCATCGGTGCGAACAATTCGGCCCACGATATCTGCGCCGACCTGGTGGAGAACGGCGCCGAGGTGACCATGGTGCAACGCTCCAGTACCCACATCGTGCGTTCCGACAGCCTGATGGATCTTGTCTTCGGCGGGCTCTACTCCGAAGACGCCGTGGAAACGGGGCTGACCACGGACAAGGCCGACATGCTGTTCGCCTCGATCCCCTACAAGGTGATGCCAAGCTTTCATCAACCCATCTTTGACGCGATCAAGGAGCGTGACAAGGACTTCTATGAGCGCCTGGCCAAGGCAGGTTTCATGCTCGATTTCGGTGACGACGAGTCTGGCCTTTTCATGAAGTATGTTCGCCGTGGTTCCGGTTACTACATCGACGTCGGCGCCAGCGAACTGATTGCCAATGGCACGATCAAGCTCAAGAGCGCGCCTGGCCTGGGTGTCGAACGCATCGAAGCCGATGCCGTCGTACTCAACGACGGCAGCCGACTCCCGGCAGACCTGATCGTCTACGCCACGGGCTATGGCTCAATGAATGGTTGGGCGGCGAAGCTGATTTCCCAGGAAGTCGCTGACAAGGTCGGCCGCTGCTGGGGCCTGGGTTCTGGCACCACAAATGATCCTGGACCGTACGAGGGCGAGCTGCGCAACATGTGGAAGCCAACACAGCAGGACAACCTCTGGTTCCACGGTGGCAACCTGCACCAGTCACGGCATTATTCGCTGTATCTGGCGCTGCAGTTGAAAGCGCGTTTCGAAGGCATCGACACGTCCGTCTATGGACTTTCCGAGAGTCACCATACGGGCTGAGTCAAGGGGCGCCCAGCCTTGGTTGGGCGCCCTCTCCACAGTACCCTGCATGCAGATCCAACTTACGAATGACCATTCAACGCTGTGTTCGATAATCGATTTGTGTTCGTTAATCGCACGACATCGCGTCTCGGGGCACCCTCCTCGACCCATTGTTTGGCACCCTATGCTCCATTGCATTAACCGTGATTCACGCGGTTTTCCCTTGGATCATTCTGTTCAGCCGAATAAAAACAGGAGTACGCCTTGATCAATAAAACATTTGAATCCGTCGCTGCCGCACTGGACGGCATTGCCGATGGTTCGGTCATCATGGTCGGTGGCTTCGGCACTGCCGGGATGCCGTCGCAGTTGGTAGATGGCGTGATCGCTTCGGGCGCTCGCGACCTGACCATCATCAGCAACAATGCCGGCAACGGTGAAATCGGCCTGGCCGCCTTGCTCAAGGCCGGGCGCGTTGCCAAGGTGATCTGCTCGTTTCCACGCCAGTCCGATTCCTATGTTTTCGATGAACTCTACCTGGCCGGAAAGGTGCAGCTTGAGGTCGTGCCGCAAGGCAACCTGGCCGAACGTATTCGTGCGGCAGGCTCTGGCATCGGTGCGTTTTATTCGCCGACCGGTTATGGCACGCTGCTGGCCGAAGGCAAGGAAACCCGGGTGATCGACGGTCGCAACTATGTGCTGGAAATGCCGTTGCACGCCGACGTTGCACTGATCAAGGCCGAAAAAGGCGATCGCTGGGGCAATCTCACCTATCGCAAGGCTGCGCGTAATTTTGGACCGATCATGGCCATGGCAGCGAAAAACACTATCGCCCAGGTCAATCAGATCGTCGAGTTGGGAGAGCTGGACCCGGAACACATCATCACCCCGGGGATCTTCGTCCAGCGCGTGGTCTCCGTGCCGCGCGCCACTTACTCGAACGCCAACGTCAACTGAGGCCCGCCATGACTGTCATGAAAAAACTATCGCGCAGCGAAATGGCCCAACGTGTGGCCGACGATATCCTTGAAGGTTCCTACGTGAACCTGGGCATTGGCGTACCCACGCTGGTGGCCAACTACCTGGGTGACAAGGAAGTGTTCCTGCACAGTGAAAACGGTGTACTGGGCATGGGCCCAAGCCCTGCACCGGGTGAGGAAGACGATGACCTGATCAACGCGGGCAAACAGCACGTGACGCTGCTGGCCGGTGGCGCCTATTTTCACCACGCCGATTCGTTCTCGATGATGCGCGGTGGGCACATCGATATTGCCGTGCTGGGCGCCTTCCAGGTCGCGGTCAACGGTGACCTCGCCAACTGGCACACCGGCGCCGAAGGTTCCATCCCGGCCGTGGGCGGTGCGATGGACCTGGCGACAGGCGCACGCCAGGTGTTCGTCATGATGGATCACCTGACCAAGACCGGCGAAAGCAAATTGGTGCCGCAATGCACCTACCCGCTGACCGGCATTGGCTGCGTGACGCGGATTTATACCGACCTGGCTATTCTGGACGTCACTTCAGACGGCTTGAAGGTCCGGGAGATTGTTGCCGATATCAGCTTTGAAGACTTGCAAACGCTCAGTGGCGTGCCGTTGATTCGATAACAGATCGATTGCGCCGTTTGCAACGGCGCAACTTTCCAGCGGTCGTGGTTGCGAAGCGCTAGCCGGCGAATCATTGCCAATGCGCGCGCAGCAATGCAAAAAACCGCACGTCTATCCAATTCTCCCTTTCCAAAATGCGCGACCATCTCTTCGACTTCCGTGAGGCGATGGACATGCAAGCGATGAATACAACACAGGCTAAACTGAGTGGGTTGCGCCGCCAACCCCAGCCAGTGAGCTGACCCATGCTGGTTGCATCGAAAGCCCTGTTTGCCGCTCAAGAGCTGCGAGTCGCTTGCGCGCT
The DNA here is from genome assembly GCF_035065025.1 of Pseudomonas sp. YuFO8. Lineage (NCBI taxonomy): Bacteria > Pseudomonadati > Pseudomonadota > Gammaproteobacteria > Pseudomonadales > Pseudomonadaceae > Pseudomonas > Pseudomonas sp. YuFO8. The sequence continues at coordinate 32,684 of NZ_JAXDEQ010000057.1, forward strand.
TGTTCTGGTCACCTGCACCCCCAGTGGAACAGCCTTGGCGTCGCAAGCGGCGCAACCGTCACAAGGGTTTCGAGAAGGCTCTTCACTTGAAGTGCTCAGTCGAAACTTTTACTTGAGCAATGACTATCGCTCACCTTCGCCTTCAGGCAAAAACTACACCCAGGAATGGGCCCAAGGGTTCATTACGTCGTTCGAGTCCGGATTTACCTCTGGTGCCATTGGTTTTGGCATCGATGCCCATGGGTTTCTCGGATTGAAGCTCGACGGTGGCAAGGGGCATTCCGGGACGGGATTACTGCCACTCGACCAAGAGGGACGTAGCGAAGACGATTATTCCAGTGGTGGCGGCGCCCTCAAGCTGCGCACCTCTCGCACCACCTTGGCGTTCGGTGAAATGACCGTGGAAACGCCGGTGTTCGACACGGCGGACAAACGCCTGCAACCCGAGTACGCCACCGGCCTGCTATTGGATAGCCGGGAAATCGATGACATGCACTTACTGGCAGGTCACTTCACGGCTTTCAAGAACCAGAACGCATCGACCAGTAAAGGCGATTTCGCAGGTTACGGTGTGAGTACCCGAACGGGCGGCATCGATTTCATTGGCGCCAACCTGTTTGAAGAACGCCCGATAGGGGGTGCGCTTTATGTCTCACAGCTGAGTGACACCTGGCACCAATACTATGGCAACTTGCACCTGAAGCAGTCCGGCGTATTCGTCGACGGCAACGTTTACCACACCAGGGATTATGGCGAGTCGGTGGCCGGAGCCATTGATAACACTGCCTACAGCCTGGCTGGCAAATACACCGCCGCAGGCCATGGTTTCACCCTCGCCTACCAAAAGATCAACGGCGACACCCCGTTCGATTTTGTCGGCGGCGACTCCATCTACCTTGCCAATTCGATCAAGTATGCCGACTTCAATGGCCCCCATGAACGTTCCTGGCAGGCCCGTTATGACCTCGACCTGGGCAGCTACGGCATACCTGGATTGAAATTCATGACGCGTTACGTCAACGGACGCGGTATCGACGGAACCCACGCGCCCCAAGGCGGAGGCTATAACCCTTTCGACGAATCGACTGGAGAGTACGTTCCTCAACAAGGCGATGGTGGACGACACTGGGAGCGCGATATCGATCTTCGGTATGTGCTGCAGTCAGGGCCGGCCAAGGACTTGTCTGTGCAGCTGTCCCACGTGGTCCATCGGGCAAACAGCGCCCAAGGCGGCGGTGACATCGACAGGATCTACATTGTGATCGAATACCCGCTCAAGTTTGGGCGGTTTTAAAACAGCTCAGGGACAACCTATGGTTCCGTTCAGTCGTCCCTTTGCATCCACGTCTCAACTCATCAGGCGACTGCTCGCCAACCTAATTGGGCACGCGCCTCTTGCAGGTCGGCCTGCATGTCGTGGTTCCACAGCCAGTCGAACCGCTCGGCGAGGGTCTTGCCCAGTAGTTGTTCGTCGTTGGCTACCGCCGGGTCACGCAGTTCATACAGCTCGCCGGCTTCCCAGGAGGTGCGCTGCACACGGCAGGCACGGGGGCGACGGATGGCGTCGTAAGCCGCGAGCACCGCTTGTGGCTGGCTGTCCAGAACCTGCGGATCGGCCAGCAGTCGCGCCAGGAGCCAGGCGTCTTCCAACCCCTGGCCTGCGCCAGCGCCCTGGTGCGGCAACATGGCGTGCGCGGCATCGCCGATCAGCCCTACGCGGTCGTGCACGTAGCAAGGCAACTCGTCGAGTTCATGCAGCGCCCAGAGGGTCGGTGCCGGAATGCATTCGAGCAGCACCCGGGCAGCATCTCCCCAGTGATTGAAGGCAGAGAGCATTTCTTCCTGGCTGGCATTGCGCACCCAAGGAGCATCGCTTGGCCAGGTCGGATCAGGGCGGCTGCGATCGGAGATGAAGGCCACGACATTGATAAGGCGGCCCTGTTTGACCGGGAATGTGAGGATATGGGCATCGAGTCCCAGGTACATCTGCGGGACATCGATCAAGTGCTCATCGACACCGCGCGCCCG
>NZ_JAXDEQ010000058.1:0-33464 GCF_035065025.1 Pseudomonas sp. YuFO8
GTGGAGTGGGGAATAGGGGGAGGGGCAGGACCCGGGAACGGGCAAACGGCGAGTAGTGCGCTATAAACCTATAGGGGTTTTGCGGGAACACTGTCCATGACCATGCTTGCAAAGACACTGGCGTCCGACCAGGGCGAGATTCGCTTGAGCTCACGCAAACAGCCGTTCAATCTGCTGCGCTGGTTTTCGCTCATCAGCATGGCGGTGATCGGCACGGTGGCGGTGGCGCTGGGCTCGGTGTCGACCAAATTCGTGATAACCGAAAGCGTGCAGCGCGATGCCCTGCTGACTTCGCAATTCATCCAGGCGATTGCCTCCGCCGAGGTGCGCCATGTGTCGATTCCCAATGTGCGGACCATGGGCGAGCTGCTCGACCCGCGCAAGGACCGGGAATTTCCCGACGTCGACCCGCTGGCCCGGGCCAACGCCCGGGGCGAATTCCTCGATCACATCGAACATTTGCCGGATGTGATCCTGGCCAACATCTACGCCCCCGACCGCATGATCATCTGGTCGACCAACCCGGCCCTGATGGGCACCACGATTCACGCCGACGAAGACCTCGACCAGGCCTTCGCCTCGAAGACCCCCGTGTCGGCCAGCTATCACGATGTCGACCAGGCTCGCATGGAACAGAAGTTCATCACGCCGCCGGAATACATCTTCATCGAAAACTACATTCCGCTGTTCGATGCCGAAGGCAAGAACGTCACGGCGATGGTCGAGATCTACAAGGAACCCAAGGACCTGATCAACCGCATGGAACGCGGCCTGGTGCTGATATGGCTGGCCACGGCCCTGGGCGGCGGCCTGATCTACCTGGGGCTGTACTGGATCGTGCGGCGGGCGGCGAACCTGCTGGCGACGCAACAGAAGCAGCTGATCACCAACGAAACCTTCGTCGCCCTGGGCGAGATGTCGTCGGCCGTTGCCCACAGCCTGCGCAATCCCCTGGCGACCATTCGTTCGAGCGCCGAGCTGGCACTGGAGTTCGACAGTGGCCCTGCGCACAAGAACATCAACGACATCATCGGCCAGGTCGATCGCATGTCGAAGTGGGTTCGCGAGTTGCTGCAGTCCCTGCGGCCACTCAATGACGACGTCGAGCCGGTCAACCTGGTGGCGGCGCTGTACGACAGCCTCACTGCGTTCGAGCAACAGATCGTCAAGGCCCGGGTCAATGTGCTGTTCGAACCCATAGGCACGCCGATGGTGCTGAGCCAGCAGGTGCAGCTGACGCAGATCCTCAACAGTTTGCTGGCCAATGCCCTGGAGGCCATGGACGAAGGCGGAACCCTGACCATCGCCATGGCGCCCATCGATGCCCAGAATGTTCGCGTGGTGGTGAGCGATACCGGCAAAGGCATGACCGAGGAGCAGCGGCGCATGGCGTTCCGCCCGTTTTTCACTACCAAGCAAGGCGGGCTCGGTGTCGGGCTGGTGCTGGTCAAGCGCATCATGGAACGATTTGGCGGGACGGTGGCCCTGGACAGCCGCGAGGGCGAGGGCACCCGCGTCAGCCTGACGTTCAAACGCGTCCCCTGAAAATGGGTGTGAAATTTCCCCGCTAGCGGGTGCCATTCCCCAGTCGCCATTCCCATCGTGGCAAAGTGATGTCGATAAGCCATTGTTTTATAGAATGTTAATGCCTTTGTATAAAACAGTTACAAGTTTGGCCGGCTCTTTGCACTAGCCCCATCACCCCCTTCATACGTTAGAGGCGGCTGGTGATGGATACCGCACGTACGCAAGCCCTGGGCATGCACCTGGTGCTGATATTGGTGACGGGCCTGCTGGCCAGCCAGCTGCTGGTCGCCAACCAGACACCGTCGACACCCGCTCCGGTAGCCGCTGGCGAATCCACCACGCCGTGGGGTGGCGACTATTTCCCCAACACCCTGCTGACCGACCAGGACGGTCGGCAGGTGCATTTTTTCGATGACTTGATCAAGGGCAAGGTGGTGGTGATCAATTTCATCTTTACCTCGTGCAGCGACTCCTGCCCGCTGGAAACCGCGCGGCTGCGCCAGGTGCAGAAACTGCTCGGCGACCGGGTCGGCAAGGACATCTTCTTCTACTCCATCAGCATCGATCCCTTGAGCGACACCCCCGGGGTACTCAAGGCCTATGCGCAACGCTTCCAGGTCGGGCCGGGCTGGCAGTTCCTCACCGGCGAGTTCGGCGACGTCACCGAGTTGCGGCAAAAACTCGGGCTGTTCATCGAAGGCGTCGACAACGGCCGCAGCAAGGACCACAACCTGAGCCTGATCGTCGGTAACCAGCAAACCGGTCGCTGGATGAAAGCCTCGCCCTTCGAGAACCCGTGGATCCTGGCCGACCAATTGGCCAATACCTTGCATAACTGGAAACAACCGAGCATGGGCGAAAGCTACGCCAATGCGCCCGAGATTCGCCCGCCGAGCAACGGCGAAGAATTGTTCCGCACCCGTTGCGCGTCGTGCCACAGCCTCGGCCCGTTGGACGGGCAGGGCATCGGCATGCGCAGCATCGGTCCGGATCTGGTCGGCGTGACCCGCCAGCGCGATCCGGCCTGGCTGAGCCGCTGGATCCGCGAGCCCGACCGCATGCTGGCCGAAAAAGACCCGATTGCCATGGAGCTGTTCGAGCGCTTCGACAAGATCCCGATGCCCAACCTGCGCATGGATGAGCACTCGGCGCAGTCGATCATCGAGTTCCTGCAGGAAGAAACCGAGCGCCAGCAGCCGTTGCTCACACCTCTGGTCATCGACGCCGAGGAACCGCAGCACCAGCACGCCGTCGCCGCGCCCGACATGGCGCGAGTGCAATAGTGGCGAAATAGCTTTATCGGGCAGTCTGTGACGGTCAATGCCACCTACACTGATCGGGAATGCGGCTGAAAACGCTTGTCTCAAGCTACCAGGACATCCCATGCAGATACTGCAATCAACGCCGGATACGCCGGCAGCAGAGGCCAAGGATTGGCGGCCGCCGTTCAATCTGGTGCGCTGGTTTTCCGTGGCGAGTTTTTTCATCATTGCCGGCGTGGCATTGGGCCTGGGCTACATTTCCACGCGTTTCGTGGTCGAGGAGAGTATCGAGCGCGACTCCATGCTGACCGCGCAATTCGTGCAAGCCATGGGCGCCGCCGAAATTCGCCATGCCGCGATTTCGCCGAACCGCACCATGGGCGAAATGCTCGACCCGCGCGCTGACGCCGCCTATCCAGACGTCGACTCGGGCGCCCGTACCGCTTCGCGCATCGAGTTTCTTGATCATGTCGAACACCTGCCAGACCTTCTGCTGGCCACGGTGTACGCCATGGACCGCACCGTGGTCTGGTCGACCAACCCCGAGCTGGTCGGTGTGCGCATCGACAATGACGAGGAACTGGACGAGTCCTTCGAAATGAAGGAAGCGGTGTCCACCAGCTACCACGAGATCGACGAGGAGCGTCCTGAGCAACGCTTGCTGCATGACCCCCAGTACCTGTTCGTCGAGAACTACATTCCAATGTTCAACGCCGACAAAAGCAAAGTGGTCGCCATGGTCGAGATCTACAAGGAACCGGTGGACCTGATAGCGCGCATCCAGCGCGGGTTCAAGGCGATCTGGCTGACCACATTGCTCGGCGGCGCGGTGATCTACCTGGGGTTGTTCTGGATCGTGCGCCGTGCGGCCCTGCTGTTGCATAGCCAGCAGAAACAGCTGGTCGCCAACGAAACCTTCGTCGCCCTGGGGGAAATGTCCTCGGCGGTCGCCCACAGCCTGCGCAATCCGCTGGCCAATATTCGTTCCAGCGCCGAAATGGCCCAGGAAATCGCCAGCCAGCCCGCGCAGAAGAACATCGGCGACATCATCGGCCAGGTCGATCGCATGTCACGCTGGGTCCGTGAGTTGCTGGTGTCCTTGCGCCCGGTCAACGACGATCAGGAAAGCGTCGACCTGGTGCTGGCCATCGACGACACCTTGAGCGCCTTCGCCCCACAGATCCAGCGCTCGAACGTCGAAGTGCGCTTCACGCCCAGGACGGTGCCACCGGTCGTCAGCCAACAGGTGTTGCTCACACAGATTCTCAATAGTCTGTTCGCCAACGCGCTGGAAGCCATGCCCAAGGGCGGCGTACTGAGTATCGACATCGAAACACCGGCCCCCGATCAGGTGTGCATGGTCCTCAACGACACCGGCAAGGGCATGACCAGGCAGCAACAGCAAATGGTCTTCAAGCCGTTCTTCACCACCAAACAGGGAGGGTTGGGCGTGGGCCTGGCCCTGGTCAAAAGAATAATGGAGCGCTTCGAAGGCTCGGTCGAACTGACCAGCCAAGAGCAGGAAGGAACCCGCGTCTGTCTCAATTTCAAAGTGGCAACGGGAGGGGAATATGGAGCACAGCATACTGCTGGTCGAGGATGATGAGCTGCTCGCGGAGAATATCCAGACTTACCTGGAGCGCAAGGACTTCGAAGTGACCGTCTGCCACTCGGCCGAAGACGCGCTGTCGCAGTTGAGCACCTTTCTTCCGGATGTGGTGCTGACCGACAACTCGTTGCCGGGCATGAGTGGGCACGACCTGATCCAGAAGCTGCGCATCAGCGCGCCGGATCTGAAAGTGATCATGATGACCGGCTACGGCAACGTCGAAGACGCCGTGGTGGCGATGAAAGAGGGCGCGTTTCACTACGTGACCAAACCGGTGGCGCTGCCGGAGCTCAAGCTGCTGCTGGACAAGGCCCTGGCCACCGACCGGATGGAGCGCACACTGTCGTTCTACCAGGAGCGCGAGGCGCAGAAATCAGGGGTGCAGGCATTGATCGGCGAATCGGCACCGATGGTCTACCTCAAGGGCACCATCGCACAGTTGCTCGACGCTGAGCGGCGCATGGCCAACACCGATTTGCCGCCGGTGCTGGTGGAAGGCGAGACCGGTACCGGCAAGGAACTGGTGGCGCGGGCGCTGCATTTCGACGGTCCGCGCAGCAAAGGCCCGTTCATCGAGTTCAACTGCGCCTCGATTCCTTCCAACCTGGTGGAGTCGGAGCTTTTCGGCCACGAGAAGGGCGCCTTCACCGATGCCAAGGACCGTCGCCTGGGGCTGGTGGAAGCGGCCGACGGCGGCACCCTGTTTCTCGATGAAATCGGCGAAATGGACCTGATTCTCCAAGCCAAGCTGCTGAAGCTGCTGGAAGACCGGACCATCCGCCGGGTCGGTTCGGTGAAAGAGCGCAAGGTCGACCTGCGGGTGATCAGCGCCACCAACTGCAACCTCGAGCAAATGGTCCAGCAGGGCAAGTTCCGCCGCGACCTGTTCTTCCGCCTGCGCATCATTTCGATCAAGGTGCCGCGCCTGTATGCCCGTGGCGAAGACATCCTGCTGCTGGCCCGGCACTTCCTGGCGACCCATGGCAAACGCTACGGCAAGCCGCACCTGCGGTTTAGCGAGCAGGCCGAGGAACTGCTGCTCAACTACACCTGGCCGGGCAACGTGCGCGAACTGCGCAACATGCTCGAGCAGACCGTCTTGCTGGCGCAACACGACACCATTGCCGCCCACCAGTTGAACGTCTGCCTGAGCCTGGTGGACGAGCCGGCGATGTTTACCCATGAGCTGCCACCGAGCGAACCGCGCGCGGCCTATAACGGCAACGAATCGATGAACCTGCCGGAAGTGGAGCGCGACATGGTGCGCAAGATGCTCGACAAGACCGACTGGAACGTCACCAAGTCCGCGCGGCTTTTGGGCCTGAGCCGCGACATGCTGCGCTACCGGATCGAGAAGCTTGGCCTGGCGCGGCCGGACAAGCGTCAGTGGTAGAGGAGCAGCTGTCAGTTTGCAGCCTCAAGCTGCAAGTTGTTACAAGGCCGGGCTCGGGTTGCTGAGGCAGGCGAGCATGCAGGTCGGGTCGAGGACCTCCTGGTTCACGTAGACGCCGTGTTCGGCGTCGTAGGTGCGAATGAACACGCGCACGGTGGTATCGGCGACCGTTGGCAATCGGGAATCGGAGAATACGTGCTCGCTCGACACCGGGGTGAAGGTCTGGGGCGATGTCGGGATGTACGATCCCGGCGGCACCGTGCTCAGGGTTGGAGGCGCCGGATGGGCAAAGGGCTGGTCGGCGCCGTAGTAGTTGAATTCACTGCTGGATTCTTCGGTTTGCATCGCACTGTCATCCGCCTGGGCGCTGCTGGCAGCCAGGCACAGGGCAAGTAACAGCGTGGGTACGGTTGTGTTCATGGCAGCACCTGCGGCATCGGTTTTCGCGCGTTTCCCCAAGGTCATTAACTATAGCGTTCCCGTGGGCGAACGTCGGTGGTGCGCGCTTTACAAAAACGCAACACGGCGGCGGTGAGGGCCTGACAGCCGCCCCATCCACCTGTAGGAGCTGCCGCAGGCTGCGATCTTTTGATCTTGCTGTTAAAAAGCAAAGTCAAAAGATCGCAGCCTGCGGCAGCTCCTACGTGAGCTCCAGCCGGTCCAACGCATAATCCTTCCCGGCCAGGGTCAGTTCAAAAGTGGTGGTGCCGAACGTACCCCGTGTCACTTTTTGCCTCACAAGACCTTTGACCTGGAGTTGCTTTAGACCGGTTTCAACTTCCGACGTACTGAGTGAGACAAGTTTGCAAACCGAGCTCAGGTTCGCAATTTTTCTGAAGCTCGCGTGATAGGCCAAAGCTTCCATCAGAATCGTTTGGTCATCTGTCAACTGGGGGAACTGAGGGTTGTTCTTTTTGTAAATTCTTCGCTCTAACTCGTGTAACTCACCGTAAGCTCCATCAGTGATGCGGGCGTAGTAAATCGCAACAGACAGAGTGCTGATCAAAATCGCGATAATCATCAGCAGCGACCAGTTCGGTATTGGCGTTTCCAGCCATAGCCATTCCCAAAAAACTGGCAGCCAGCCCGTGGTATCGGCCAGCAACGTCAGGTCGAAGTGAGTGTCGAGCAGCTTCATGGCGGCCCAGGCGACAAGGAAAATTCCGGCCGAGCCGGCCATGACCTTGAACGTGAACGGGGAAGGCTTCCCTTGTGCTGCCATGCTGCTCGTCTCAAGTGCAGAAACAGGTGCTATCAGCATAGCAGCGGAAAGTGGCCCTCTCAGGGGCCCGCAAGGGAGAAACAGGAGAAATGTCGTCTGGTGTGTTTGCAGTCCTTAAAATAGCCGGGTGATCTCATTCAAGATCCGATCCTGGGTTTGAGTACTTGGCCTTTGGCGGTAAGCCACTGCAAAAAAAGCAACGCCTTCGTAGTCGCAGCGAATCGAAAAAGTCATGCCTTCACGCAACCCGTAGACTGATCTTTCTCCTGCTTCAACAAAATATCTCGCTTTTGCAAGCGCCGCCCTGGCGTGCTGCAGACAGCCAGCTTGAGTCAGTGAATGTTGTAGCCAACTGGTCGTGACTCGCACAGACGAAGTCTCGCTGTCATCGATAGGGGGGCGAGTAATTTCCTTAGGTGCATTGTACTTCTCGTCGCTGGTACAAGCGGTCAGCCCCATTGTGATAACGCACAGTAAAAAGCCATAACGAACGCTCGAATGCTGCAGTGGATTTCGCATCGTGGGGCGCACCTGTGACGATCTGCAATGAATGAAGTGGCTACTAACGTAATAGCGGGTTTCTGATCTTTTGCTAGTTACGCTCAGTCATTGCGACACAACCCCAGCCGCCCGCGATAGACCCCAGGCGCACACCCCAGCCACCGCAAGCACGCCCGGTTGAAGCTCTGCACGTCGCTGTAGCCCAACCGGTCGGAAATCTCGACCAGTTCCAGGTCCGCCTCCTGTAGGAAATCTTCGGCGCGGCAGCGGCGGTACTCGTCCAGCAACTCGGAAAAACTCCAGCCCAGGGACTTCAAGCGCCGGGCCGCGGTGCGTTCGAGCATGTGCTGGCGGGTGCAGAATTGCTGCCAGTGGGCGACGGCGAGTTCAGCGATCACGTAGTCGCTGACCTGCTCGAGCAGGGTCGGCTCACTGTTGCGCCGGGTTTGCTCCAGCAATTCCACGAGGGTCTGTTCCAGCTCATGGTTACCGGGGGTGAGCGCGGTGACGAACAGCTGTGGATCGAGGTGAATCGCATACTGTGCCATCCCCCAGCGTACCGCTACCCGGAACGCTTGCTCGTGGTCCTGGGCGTTGGCCGGACAGGCGCCGACCAGGCTGACCGCGAGGATCGGGTCACGCGCCAGGCCGCTGGCGAGGAATTTTCGACGCAGCATGCTGCACAAGCTGATGAGGATGTAGTCGGCGGTCGCCGCACTGGCCTTGACGCTGCCGGCATCGAGCAGGCGCAGCTCGACGCCGTCCTTGTCGCGTACCACCTGTGCTTGGAAATGCCCGTTGAAAAACGGAAAGAACCGCACGAAATATTGGCAGGCGCTGTCCAGGGACGCCGCGACGTCGAACAGGTAAGTCAGGCCGTTGGTGGCGGTGGACACGAAGCGTCGACCCGCCGCCAGGCCGATCAGCGGGTCGCCGGTCTGCTCCAGTGCAAACGCCCAGAAGCGCCGCGACAGGAACAGCGGCACTCGCATGAACGGCGTGCGCAACTCGAACAGGCTGCGCCGGAACAGGCCTTCGATAGCCTCCCGGGCAACGCCGCGTGCCAGCAGTTCTTCGATGGCCGGCAGCAGGGTCGGGGCATAGAACGCATTGGGCAATATTTGAGGCTGCAATAGCTGATCGCTTTTTGTCATGTAGGGCTCACAGCTTGTGTCCGGACACTGGTTAGGCTGCCTGACGTTAAGCGATTTGCCGGAGCAAGACCATGCTTGATTTACGCCAGCTCGACCTGAACCTGCTGCTCGCCTTCGATGCGATCTACCAGCAGCGCAGTGTCACCCGTGCCGCCGAGGTGATGTGCCTGTCGCAACCGGCCATGAGCAACGCATTGCGCCGCCTGCGTGAGTTGTGTGGCGATCCGCTGTTCATCAAGAGCCGCCTGGGCGTGACCCCGACGCTGGTCGCGCACCGCCTGGCCGACTTCGTGCGCGCCGCCCTGGAGTCCTTGCGAGAGGGCTTGCGCATGATCCCCGCGGCGCGGCAAAACAATCCGCTGCTGCGCATCAGCTGCCTCGATTGCCTGCAACCGGTGCTGCTCGATGCACTGCTCGAGTCGCCCCATGCCGATTGGCAAGTGCGGTACTTCCAGCCGCGGCGGCGCGATGCCTTGCAGGAGCTGGCGAGCGGCAAGCTCGACATCCTGATCGACCTCGACCAACCGCTGGCCGGGCTGGCCGGCCTGCACAAGCAAGTGCTGCCCGCCGATCATTATGTGTTCGCCTTTGGCGCCGCCCTCAAGGACCCGCCCCGCACCCTCGAGGCCTATCTCCAACAACCGCAGATCCAGGTGTCCAGCCGCCGCGACGGCCTCAGCCCGGTGGACCTGCGGCTGGGCTTGAAAGGTATGCGCCGGACCCTGGCGATGAGTACGCAAAGTACCCTGGCCGCGCGCCTGATAACCGATCGCCAGCCGTTCGGCATGAGTCTGCCGAGCCGCGTTGCCAGTGCACTGGGCTTGCAGCAAGTGCCGTTGCCGCTGGAGGAACCGGTGGAGCTGAAACTGGCGTTGTACATCGAATCGCGCTATCGCTTCGAACGCAGTCGCGAGGAGGCGGTGCATTGCCTGCTGCGGGCCTTGGGTGAGCCGCGGGCGGTGCAGGCGCAGCGGGCGTTGTCGCGCCGTGCCTGATGCGATTTACCCCGAAACCGCCGCCAGCAAACGCTCGTCGACCTGCATGATCGCCTCGACCATCGCCAGCGCCGCCGGCGTCAGGGAATAGCCGACGCGACTGACGATGCCGTAATGCAGGAGCAACCCGGGGTCGTCGCTGGGCACGTCGACAAAGTCCAGCAGCCGAATCAGCCCCTGGTCGACCTGTTCGGCGAGGGCTTCCATGGTGGCGATGCCCACCGCGTCGGAGCGCCTGACCACGCGGCAGATGGCGTCGAATTGCGCGCATTCGACGCTGGGGTTGAAGTCGGGTTCGCCCTGCACGTCGGCGAGGATCTTGCGGATCATCGGCGGGATGCGCGTACCGACCACGGCATAGTCGAGCAGGGCACGCAGCGACAGGTCCTGGCGGTTGGCCAGGGGGTGATCGATGCGACAAAAGAAGCGTCCGCGTCGTGGCCGCAGCAGTTGGACCTGGTATTGCGGATCACCGGTGAAGTAGCGCGAATCGGCGACCAGGAACTCGATCTGCTGCTCGCGCAACCACACCGCCAATTGCTCCCAGTCGCCGAGATGAAAACGGGTGCGGATCGCCGGGTGCGCCTGGATGAATTGAGCCAGGGCTTCGGGCACCAGCAGTTGCGCCGGGTAAGGGCCACTGCCGAAGTGCAGTTCGCCGCCGGTCAGACCGTTGTATTGGGTCAGTTCGTTGTGCAACGCCTGGCTACCGGCAAGTAGACGCCGTGCGTGCTGCAGCACCAGTTGGCCCTGGCCGGTCAGGCGAAATTCGCGACTGCTGCGCTCCACCAGTGCGCAATCGAGGTCCCGTTCCAGGGTCTGGATGCTGCGGCTGAAGGCCGGCTGGCTGAGGTTGATCGCTTCGGCGGCGCGACCAAAACTGCGGTAGTCGGCCAGTGCGACGAGGTGGCGAAGTTGTCGAAGGTCCATCATGCGTCTCCTGCATTCAGCGGATACTTTTAATGCATTGGATCGATATCACAGAGACTGGCATAAGTACACGCCTGCCTTTCAGATTCCGTGCGCCATGACCACTGAAACCTTCGCCTCCAGTGCATTCACCCGCACCATTCTCAGCCATGCCCAGCGTTCCGGCCTGTGCCAGGAACAGCTGCTGCAACGGGCCGGGATCTGTCTGTCGCTGCTGGAGGGGCAAGGCTTGCGCGTTCCCGCGCACCTGGTTGAACAGCTGTGGCACGAATGCGAGCGCCAGGGCGCCGGGGCCACTTTTGGCTGTGAACTGGTCAACGGCATGGCCACCACCAGCCTGCAAGGCTTGAACATACTGCTCGATTCCGCCACGACCCTGCGCGCCAGCCTCGCCTGCTTCACCGAGTTCCTGCCCCGTGTGACCAACCACGTGCAGGCGCAACTGGAGGAGGTTGACGGACAGGCTCGCTTGCACCTGCGCGCTGCTCAGCAATTGCCGCATTTTTTCGGACTGGATGCGGCCACCTTGACCCTCGTGCGCAACATCGCCCGCCGACTCGGGCGGGCACCGGGCGAGGTGTTCCTGGGTGTGACCTTGACCCCGCAGCAGGCGGCCGGTGAGTGGTTGCGCAGTGTCGGCATCGAAGTCTCACAGGGATCGCATCCGCGCCTTGATGTTCCGCTGGCCATTCTCGACGAACCCCTGCTGGGCGCCAATCCGTTCCTGCACCAGAGCATGTTGCGACACTGGCAGACTGAAGCCGCGCAACATGTCCGCAGCGACAGTCTGGAGCTGGCGCGGCATTGGCTGACGGCGGGGGATCAGCCCATAGAGCGGATTGCCGAACGCCTTGGCTATCGGCAGCCAAGTAATTTCATAAGGGCATTTCGCAAGCAGTTCGGGATTACGCCGAAGCAGTTTCGGTTGGGGTTGTAGGGGCTCGCGGTGAGGCGATCCGACCTGGCGAGGGCTCTGCTTTCGGCCGCCTTCGCTGGCAAGCCAGCTCCTACAGTGGATCGGATGCGGCCTTGGGGCATGCGGCGGTTGTGAGGCCGTCATCGCCGGCAGGCCGGCTCCCACAGTAGATCGGATACAGCCGATGATTGCTTTTTGTCAGTCCTCGCTTGCGTGTGGACGATAAGGCTCAGGCACCGTGACCAGGCTGAGTAATCCTGACCGGAGCCTAATAATGATAAGAAAACGCTCGGCCACAGCCACAGTCCGCCAACGACTGAACCGGCCTGGCCACCCCCGCCCGCAACCCCTTGCGCTGGCTATCCTTGCCGTACTGGCGGGGCCTGCATCCGCGACCACCTTCGAGATCAACGAAGACTGGAGCCTGTCGACCAAGACTGCCTTGAGCCTGGGCAGCAGCTGGTCGACGCAAAACCCCGACAAGAGCCTCATGACCCGCGCCAACGCCTTTCAGGCCCAGGGGGTGCAGGCCAACGGCACCAGCGTCAGCGCCGACGATAACCGGCTGAACTTCGAGAAGGGCGACCCCATCTCGCAGGTCTTCAAGGGCCTGACCGATTTCAGTCTCGATGGTCAGGGCCAGGGCGCCTTCCTGCGCTTCAAATACTGGTACGACCACGCCTACGAAACCCGCCAGGCGCGGTTCAAGGATTTTGACGATTCAGGTTGGGACGACCTGTCGAAGTTCAAGGGCTTCGAGATGCTCGACGCCTATGTCTGGAAGGACTTCCAGGTGGCCGAACACCCCCTGAGCGTGAAGGTCGGCAACCAGGTGTTGTCCTGGGGCGAGTCGCTGCTGATCCAGAACGGCATCAATGTGATCAACCCGCTGGACATCTCGGCCTTCAACCGCCCCGGGGTGGAAATCAAGGAAGGCCAGTTGCCGGTGGAAATGGTCTCCTTCAGTTTCGGCCTGACCGATACCACCAACCTCGAAGGCTTCTACCAGTACAACTGGAGGCCCAGCGTGCTCGATGGTTGCGGCACGTTTTTCGCTGCCAGCGACGTGATCCAGAAGGGCTGCGGGCCGTTGTACCTGAGCCAGACCCTGACCGACCAGCAGATGCAGGCCGCCGGTTTGTACGCCACCTCCCGGGGCAATGAATCACCGTCGGACAACGGCCAGTTCGGTTTCGCCCTGCGCCAGATGATCCCGGCGCTGAACGATGCCGAAGCGGCGATCTATTTCATCAACTATCACTCGCGGCTGCCGTACTTCACCCTCGACGCGAAGAACATCGGTGCGCGGGGGACATTCCCCGGCGGCATCCAGGCGCCGAGTTATGCGGCGGCGTTTCCGGAGGACATTCGCCTGTACGGCATCAGCCTCAACGGCGTCGAACCGATCAGCGGGATTTCCCTGGCCGGCGAGGTGAGCTATCGGCCGAACATGCCGCTGTCGATCAACGCGCCGGACGTCAATGTCGCGGTGATTTCCGGTGCGGCAGGCAGTTCCTGGGTGGAGTTGCCAGCCGGGTTCAACGTCAACCGAGGCGATCGTTTTGACGCGTGGGAGCGCAAAGGCGTGTGGCAGATGACCGCTTCGGCGACCCAGGCCATCGATAACGTGCTGGGTGCCACGCGCCTGAACCTGTTCGGCGAGGCCGGCGTGGTGCACATCGACGACCTCGGTGATGAGCGCCTGGGTCGCAGCGCCGCGTTCGGTCGCAGCTCGACGCGCAACGGCACACCGTGCAACACCGTGGCCTCGGGCGTGACCAACCAGTACTGCACCGACAAGGGCTTTGCCACCGACTGGTCGTGGGGCTATCGCCTGCGCGCGAGCCTGGAATACAGCGACGTGCTGCCCGGCATCAACCTGATCCCGGCGCTCAACTGGCGGCATGACGTCGAGGGGTATTCCTACGATCCGCAAGGGCCGTTCCAGGAAGGCCAGCAAGCCCTGGGCGTGAGCCTGACTGGCGTCTACATGAACGATTACAGCGTGGAACTGGCCTACAACGCCTTCTTCGGTTCCAACGACTACAGCACCCTCGACGACCGCGACTTCGCTTCCGTCAGCTTCAAGGCAGACTTCTAAGGAGAACCGTTATGCGTATGCAATTGTGCGTGCTGGCCCTGGCCTGCAGCGTCGGCCTGGCCCAGGCCAAAGGCACCGATTCGGCTGCCCTGGGCAAAACCCTGACGCCCATGGGCTCGGAAATGGCGGCCAATGCCGACGGCAGTATTCCAGCCTGGAGCGGTGGCCTGGCGAGCAACGCCGGAACGGTCGACAGCAAGGGCGGCTACAGCGATCCCTACGCCGCCGACAAGCCGTTGTTCACCATCACCGCGCAGAACCTGGCGCAGTACCAGAAGTTTCTCAGCCCCGGGCAAATCGCCTTGTTCAAGCGCTTTCCCGACAGCTACAAGATGAACATCTACCCCAGCCATCGCAGCGCCAACCTGCCCAAGGAAGTGCTGGCGGCGAGCCGCGACAACGTCGCCAGGACCAGCATGGCCGACGGCGGCAATGGCTTGCACGACTATGCGCGGGGCATTCCGTTTCCGCTGCCCACCGAAGGCCTGGAGGTGATGTGGAACCACATGACCCGTTATCGCGGCGGCAGCTACGAGCGCATCAGCAGCGCCGCACTGGTGCGTGAAAACGGCGCCACCAGCTACGTGCGCAACCAGTCGCTGATCAACTTCGCCGACACCGTGGGGGGGCTGGAATCGGGCTCGAACATTCTGTTCATGTTCAAGAGCCGGGTGCTGGAACCGGCGCGCCTGTCCGGTGAAGCGGTGCTGGTGCATGAACCGATCGACCAGGTGGCCGAGCCGCGTTCGGCGTGGCAGTACCTGCCGGGCCAGCGCCGTGTGCGTCGCGCGCCGATGATCGCCTACGACAACAGTGCCCGCTACAGCAACGGCCTGATCACCGCAGACAACATCGACGGCTACAACGGCGCGCCGGATCGTTTCGACTGGAAGCTGGTGGGCAAGCAGGAGCTGTTCATCCCTTACAACAGCTACAAGATCGGCAGCCGTGACCTCAAGTACGACGATGTGATCAAGCCCAACCACGTCAACCAGGACCTGGCCCGCTACGAGAAGCATCGGGTGTGGGTGGTGGAGGCCACGCTCAAGCCGGGCGCCCGGCACATCTACGCCAAGCGCCGGTTCTACGTGGACGAGGACAGTTGGCAGATCGCCCAGTCGGACCAGTACGACAGTCGCGGCGAGCTGTGGCGCAGCGGTGAGCTGCATGCGATCCAGCAGTACGACCACGGCTTCACCTACAACGTGCTGGAAACTTCCTATGACCTGATCTCCGGGCGCTATTACGCCGGTGGCCTGGCCAACGAAGAAACCGAACCGATGCGCGTCGGCTTCGCTGCCAAGACCGACGACTACACCCCGTCGGATCTGCGGCGCTGGGCCAAATAACCCGAAGTCACCGCAAACCCAATGTGGGAGCGGGCTTGCTCGCGAAGAGGGAGTGTCAGTCGACTGCGATGTTGTCTGACACACCGATTTCGCGAGCAAGCCCGCTCCCACAAGGGAATGGTGTTTGCTGTCGTTTATCTGCAAGGAGACCTACCGTGCGCCACTGGATATCCGCACTCGCCCTGGGCGCAAGCCTGGGCACCGTTCACGCTGGGACCCTCGATCAACCGCAGGCCAAGGCGCTGGCGCAGGAGGCTTATGTGTTTGCCTTCGCCACCGTCGAGCACGACAAGGTGCTCAGCGCCATCGCCGCCAAACTGCCGTTCAACCGGCTCTACAGCGAGCCGCGCCTGCTCGGCCCGCAGGACAACAAAGTGGTGTCGCCCAACAACGACACCTTCTATTCCCGCGCCTTGCTCGACCTGCGCGGCGAACCGCAGGTGCTGCAAGTGCCGGCGGTGCAGGGGCGCTACTACAGTTTTCAGTTGATCGACATGCGCACCGACAACCTCGACTACATCGGCACGCGCGCCACCGGCAACCAGGCCGGGCGCTACCTGATCGCGGGGCCGGACTGGCAGGGCGATGTGCCGACCGGTTTCAGCGGCGTGATTCGCTCGCCGAGTCGACTGGTGTTTTTGCTCGGGCGCACCGAAGTCAAGGGCGAGGCCGACCAGCAAGAGGCAGCAAAAGTGCTGACCGGTTATGCCTTGCAGCCGCTTTCAAAAGTGATCGCCGCAAACGCTCCCGAGGTGCTGCCAGCGCTGCAACTGCCGGCTTATCAGGACAGCAAGCAAGGTCCGGCCGCTGCTCTGTTCAATACCTTCAATGCCCTGGCGCCATTGCACCGATGGACCGCCCGCGAACAGGAAAAACTCGCGCGCTTTGCCGCCATCGGCATCGTGCCCGGTGCGGCGTTCGAGGCGCCGGCAGGACTCGGCGCAGCGATCGCCCAAGGCGCCGAAGCCGGCCGCGAACAGGTGCGCGCCGCGTCCAGCCAGCTCTCGGTAGAGCAACAAGGCTGGTTTCGCTCACCGACCAACGTCGGCAAATTCGGTGACGACGACCTGACCCGGGCGGCGGTGGCCTGGCGCTACATCTACGCCAACGATGCCGTGGAAGCGGTGTACCCGATGGCGCTGCACGATGTGCAAGGCCAGGTACTGGACGGCCGCCATGTCTATCGCCTGCATTTCCCGGCCGGGCAATTGCCGCCGGTGAATGCCTTCTGGTCGCTGACCTTGTATGACGGCAAGACCCAGTTGCTCGCAGCCAATGCGATCCAGCGTTACGCCCTGGGCGATCGCAGCCCCGACCTGCGCCATGACGCCGATGGCGGATTGACCCTGCTCCTGCAAACCCACGCACCTGAGGCGGCGCAACAGGGCAACTGGCTACCGACGCCGGAAGGTCCGTTCAATTTGCTGTTGCGCCTGTACCTGCCCAAGGCCGGAGCGCTCGATGGCAGTTATCACTTACCCACCATCGTGAGGGTCGAGCCATGAACGGGATCTTCACCCGTCGCCGTTTGTTGGGCTGCATGGGCGTACTGGGCGGCAGCCTGATGTTGCCACGGGGACTGTTCGCCGCCGATTCCGAGGACCTGCGGGGCATTGCCCGGGAGGCGTGGATCTACGCCTACCCGATGCTCATGCACTACCAGACGCTGGAAAAACAACTGCTAAACCCCGCGGCGCCGGAGTACGTCGGCGGCTTCAATCGCTTCCGTCACTACAGTGAGTTGTACACGCCGAACAACCGCGAAATCGTCACCCCGAACAACGACACGCCTTATTCCTGGGCCTGGCTCGACCTGCGTAGCGAACCGCAGGTGTTGAGCGTGCCGGCGGTCGCCGACAACCGCTACTACGTGCATCAACTGGTCGACCAGTACACCCACAATTTTGCCTATGTCGGCGTGCTCAGCACCGGTCGCGGGGCAGGGGACTACCTGATCGCCGGGCCGGATTGGCAGGGGCCGACACCGGCCGGGATCAAGGCGGTGCTGCGCAGCGAAACCGCGATCGTCATGGTGCTCGGGCGCACCGGGCTGCGAAGCGCCGACGACTTGCCCGAGGTACGCGCGTTGCAACAGCAATATCGATTGCGCGCCTTGCACGAATACACCGGCGGACCCTCGCCCGCTGTGGCGCCGGCGATTGTCTGGCCGGAGTGGGACAGTAAAACCGGGTTGGGACCGGACTTTATCGCGGTGCTCAATCACCTCCTTACGCTGTGCCCGACGCAACCGTCCGAACAGGCTTTGCGCGCACGTTTCGCGCGGATCGGCATCGTGCCCGGCCAGGGTTTTGATCTCTCGGTCTTAGCCGCGGATGAGCGTCAGGCACTGATCGCCGGCATCCAGGATGCCCAGGCGCAACTGCAAGCGGCAGTGGCGCGGGTGCGTAGCACTGTCGGCCTGTTTGGCAACCGCGAGGCGATGCAGGGCAATTACCTCAACCGCGCCGTCGCGGCCCATGTCGGCATCTACGGCAACAGTGTCGAAGAGGCGTTCTACACCGGCACCCGCCAGGACAGTCAGGGGCAGCCATTGCAGGGTGGGCGGCGTTATCGACTGCGTTTCGCGCCGGGGCAACTGCCACCGGCCAGCGAGTTCTGGTCGTTGACATTGTACGACTTGCCGGACCGGCAGTTGGTGGCCAATCCGATCGATCGTTATTGCTTGAGCAGTCGGGATCGCTTGCAGGTGGATGGCGATGGTGGGTTGACGTTGTTGATGCAGACCTCAGCCCCGCAGGAACAGAGCAACTGGTTGCCGACGCCGGCGAGTGGGGCGTTTACCCTGGTCCTGCGGTTGTACGGGCCTGAGCGGCAGGTGATCGAGCAGCAGTGGCAGATGCCTGTGGTTGCAGCGGTTTCTGTGTAATCCGATAGACCGCTTTCGCGAGTAAGCCCGCTCCCACATTGGACCTGTTTCATTCACCGGATCGTGTGTGGGAGCGGGCTTGCTCGCGAAGGGCGCGACGCGGTTTACGGCGTAACGATATTGAACTGCGGCCCAAAGGTGTCAAGGCTGCCCATCAACTCCCCAAGCTTCTTGCCATTCCCTTGCAGCTTGACCAGGCCCTTCTGTATCGCTGTCGGGAAATCCAGCTGCTTGAGGCTGATCTGTTCAAGCGTCGCCTTGCTCATGCTGACCCCGGCATCGGCCTCAGGGTTGAGCCCAGTGCGGTGGGTGAGTACGCCATTGCGCAGGGTCAGGTTGAAGTCCCTGTTCGGTTCTTCGAAGCTCCAGTTCACCGTCATGTCATGGCCGACGGCCTTGTCGCTGTCCAGGCGAATCGCCAGGAAGTCGAAGAACATTTCCGGGGTCATCGCGCGCACCATGTCCACCGACACCGAGGTGCCGGCATGTTGCGGCACGCCATTGCGCAGCTCCATCGCCCCGGTCAGGTACATGTTGCGCCAGGTGGCGTTTTCGCTCTGATAACCCAGTTGCTCCAGGGACTCGGCCTGCGCCTTGCGCGCGTCGCCGTTGTCCGGCTCGCTGAACAGCAACTGATTGCCCAATTGCGCGGCCCAGCGGTAGTCACCCTTTGCCATGGCGGCGCGCATCTTCTCCAGCACGGCCGCGCCGCCACCCATGGCCTCGACGCTGCGCTTGGCTGTCTCCACCGGCGGTAGCGGATTGAGGTTGGCCGGGTTGCCGTCGTAGAACCCCAGGTAGCGCTGGTACACCGCCCGTACGTTGAAACTCAGGGAGCCGTAGTAACCACGGGTGTACCACTTCTGGTCCAGCGTCCCCGGCAATTTCTTGATGGCGTCGGCGACTTCCAGCGGCGTCAGGCCCTGGTTCAGCAGGTGCAGGGTGCGGTCGTTGAGGAAGGCGTACATGTCGCGCTGGTCGGCCAGGAAGGTGCGAATCCGCTCGCCGCCCCAGGTCGGCCAGTTATGCTGGGCGAACAGCACGTCGCTCTTGTCGCCGTAACGTGCCAGGCTGCTGTCCAGGTACTGCGCCCAGGCCTTGGCGTCACGCACTTGCGCACCGCGCGGGGTGAGGATGTTGTGCATCATTTGCGTGGCATTTTCCGCCATGCACAGGGCACGCAACTGTGGCAGGTAGAGGTTCATTTCCGCCGGGGCTTCGGTGCCCGGGGTCAATTGGAACTCCACGTCCAGACCGGCAATGGTGCGGGTTTCCAGTTCTTTTTCGATCAGGTCGGTGGGCGGGATCAGGGTGATGGTGCCACCGCTTGGCGTGCTCTTGCCCAGACCAGCGTCCACCTGGCCTCGTTCGCCACGGGGCAGCAGGCTGCCGAACTGGTATTGCGCCCGGCGGCTCATGGCGTTGCCGGCGAACACGTTCTCGCTCATCACGTGTTCCATGAACCCGGTCGGCGCGAACACCTTGACCTTGCCGGCCTTGACGTCGGCCTCGTCGATCACCCCGCGCACGCCGCCGAAGTGGTCGACGTGGGTGTGGCTGTAGATCACCGCCACCACGGGTTTGCGCGGGCGATTCCGGTAATACAGGTCGAGTGCCGCCTTGGCGGTTTCGGCCATGGTCAGCGGGTCGATGATGATCAGCCCGTCGTCACCTTCGATGATGGTCATGTTGGCCAGATCCAGGCCGCGCACCTGATACAGCCGTGGGCTGACTTCGAACAACCCGGCATGGGCACTGAGCTGGGCCAGGCGCCAGAGGCTCGGGTTGACCGAGTCGGGGGCCTGGTCCTTGAGCAGGAAGTCATAGGCCTGGACGTCCCAGATGACCTTGCCGGCCGCGTCCTTGACCTGGCCCTTGAACGGCGCGATCAAGCCCTTGCCGGCCGACTCGAAATCAGTGCGATCGCTGAAGGGCAGTTGTTGCAGCACGGCGCTGTTGCTGGCGGCAGTCTGCGCGCTGGCCGCCACAGGTGCATCGGCGGCATAAACCGATTGCGCGAGGCACGCAGTGATCAGGCAGGCCAACAGGCCGCGGGGGCTCAAAGTGAAACGAGGCATGGCGTCTCCGTTTTTTATCGTTATGGTTAGACCAGCTTCGAGGGTAGGGCGGTGGCCGGGCAGTGCCACAATCGGTAACGGACAAAAACCATTCCGGGCCGCTATCCTTGGCCCACGCTCATAGAACGGGTTCTCCCATGCTTGAAGTCCAGGGTGTCTTCAAAAGCTACGCCACCCCGCAAGGGCCCTTGCCGGTGTTGCAGGGTGTCGACCTGACCCTCAAACCCGGCAGCAGCTTGGCGTTGATGGGCGAGTCGGGCAGTGGCAAAAGCACCTTGCTGCACCTGATCGCCGGGCTGGACAAGGTCGATCGCGGCAGCATCCGCAGCGGTGAACACCGGCTGGAGCAGATGAACGAAGGGCAACTGGCGAGCTGGCGACGCAGCGAAATCGGCCTGGTGTTCCAGCAGTTCAACCTGATCGGCAGCTTGCGGGTGGAGGACAACCTGGCGTTTCAGGCGCGCCTTGCCGGCCGCCATGATCCGCGCTGGCAGGCGCATCTGGTACAGCGCCTGGGCTTGGGCGATTTGCTGCGGCGCTATCCCGAACAGCTCTCCGGCGGCCAGCAACAACGGGTCGCCTTGGGCCGGGCCCTGGCCTCGCAACCGAAGTTGCTGTTGGCCGACGAGCCCACCGGCAGCCTCGATGAAGGCACCAGCGACGAAGTGCTGAAGTTACTGCTGGAGCTGCTCGACGACAGTCCGACGACCCTGCTGATGGTCACTCACAGCCCCAGCGTGGCGGCGCGAATGGCCGAAAAGGTGGTGCTGCACGGCGGTCGGCTGGCGACTGTGGACGAACGCTGAGATGCGCATTTTTCGCGAAACCCTGCGCGCGCTGCTCAGTCATTGGCGACAGCACCCGGTGCAGTTTTTCAGCGTGCTGACCGGGCTGTGGCTGGCCACCAGCCTGCTCACGGGGGTGCAAGCGTTGAACAGCCAGGCGCGGGACAGCTATGCCCGGGCCAGTCAGCTGATCGGCGGCGAACCCCAGGCCAGCCTGAGTGCGCCCGCTGGCGGGACTTTCCCGCAGCAGTGGTTTGTCGACCTGCGCCGCGCCGGTTGGCCGGTGTCGCCGGTGTTGCAGGGCCGGCTGACGCTCAAGGGCCATGAGGACCAGCGCCTGCAACTGATGGGCATCGAGCCCGTTTCGTTGCCGACCGGGTCCGAGGTGGCGGGGCGGGCATTGGCCATCGAGCAGGTTGTCGAGTTTTTCACGGCGCCGGGCAGCACCTGGATTTCACCGCAGACCTTGCAGAGCCTGGGGCTGACGGAAGGGGAGCGGCCGTTGGCCTTGAACGGCCAGGCCCTGCCGCCGCTGCACGCTCAAGCGGATATGGCGCCGGGGGTGTTGCTGGTGGACATCGGGTTTGCCCAGCAGATTCTCGGTTTGCCGGATCAGTTGTCACGTCTGCTGCTGCCCAGGGATTTCACCGCGACGCTGCCCGATCCGTTCAAGGGGCAACTTCAGCTCAAGAGCAGCGGCGAAGAAAACAATCTGGCGCGCCTCACCGAGAGCTTTCACCTGAACCTGGACGCCTTGGGATTCCTGTCGTTCGTGGTCGGTCTGTTTATCGTGCATGCCGCGATAGGGCTGGCGCTGGAACAGCGTCGCGGTTTGCTGCGGACCCTGCGCGCCTGCGGGGTCAGCGCGCGGATGCTGATCACCTGCCTGGCCGTCGAACTGGGGGGACTGGCCCTGATCGGCGGTGTGGCCGGGGTCGTCAGCGGTTATCTGCTGGCCAGCGTGCTGCTGCCGGATGTCGCCGCCAGCCTGCGCGGCTTGTACGGCGCCGAAGTGGCGGGGCAGTTGAGCCTGAGCCCGTTGTGGTGGCTCAGCGGCGTCGGCCTGAGCCTGTTCGGCGCGGCACTCGCCGGTGCCAACAGTCTGTGGCGTGCAGCGCGCTTGCCGTTGCTCGCCCTGGCCGATCCGCAGGCCTGGCATCAGGCCCATGCGCGCTGGTTGCGTCGTCAGGGCTGGGTGGCGGCGCTGGCCTTGGCCATTGCGTTGCTGGCCTTGCTGCGTGGAGATAGCCTGGCCAGCGGTTTTGTGCTCATGGCCGCGTTATTGCTGGGGGCCGCGCTGGCGTTGCCGGTGGTCCTCAATGCCGTGCTCAATGGGCTGACCCACCGCAGTTCTTCGGTGCTCGGCCAGTGGTTCGTCGCCGATTGCCGGCAGCAACTGCCGGCCTTGAGCCTGGCGCTGATGGCGCTATTACTGGCCCTGGCGGCCAACATCGGCGCCGGCAGCATGACCGCCGGTTTCCGCCAGACCTTCAGCAACTGGCTCGAACAACGGCTGACCGCCGTGCTCTACCTCAATCCCCAAAACCCGGCCCAGGCTCGGGAGATGTACGACTGGCTCAAGCAACAACCGCAGCCGACGGCGGTGTTGCCCAACTGGCAGGTCTCGATTCAACTGCAAGGCTGGCCGGCGGATGTCTTTGGCGTGATCGATCACCCGACCTATCGCCAGCACTGGCCGTTGCTTGAAGCCCTGGACGACAAGCCTTGGGATCGCCTGGCAGCGGACGATACGCTGATGCTCAGCGAGCAACTGGCGCGGCGCTTGAAGGTCAAGCTCGGCGATCACCTGACGATCGCCACGCCCAACGGCCCATGGTCGCCGCGCATCGTCGGGGTCTACGCCGACTACGGCAATCCCAAGGGCCACCTGCTGGTCAACGTCGAGCACTTGCTGCGCGGCTGGCCGCAACTGGCGCCGAACCGCTTCAACCTGCGCATCGAGCCGGCATTGATAACGCCGTTCGTGACCGCGCTGCAGGCACGCTTCGCCCTGGAGGACAGTCGCATCGTCGATCAGGCCCGGCTCAAGGGCTGGTCGACGCAAGTGTTCGAGCGCACCTTCGCCGCCACCGCCGCGCTCAATAGCCTGACCCTTTGCGTGGCCGGCGTGGCGCTGTTCATCAGCCTGCTGACGCAAAGCCAGAGCCGTCTCGGGCAACTGGCGCCGCTGTGGGCGCTGGGCGTGACGCGCCGGCAACTGATGCTGCTCAACCTCGGGCAAACCTGGCTGCTGGCGCTGCTGACCCTGGTGCTTGCGTTGCCCTTGGGCATCGCGCTGGCCTGGTGCCTGGACGCGGTGATCAACGTCCAGGCATTCGGTTGGCGCCTGCCGCTGCAGGTGTTTCCCCTGCAATTGCTGCAGTTGATGGCGCTGGCGTTGCTGGCGACCTTGCTGGCGTCGGCGTGGCCGCTGTATTCGCTGTATCGCACGCAACCGGCGGACCTGCTGAGGACCTTTGCCCATGAGGATTAAGCTCGGGCTCTGCCTGGCCGCAGCGCTGCTCGCCGGTTGCGATCAGCCGGCGCCAGATGAAAAGGGCTTCGCCGGCCTCGGCAATCAAGCGGCCGCGTTTACGCCCGTCGTGCCCGGTCGGGTGTTCAGCTTCCCGGCGGATCATGGCCCGCACGACGGTTTTCGCATCGAATGGTGGTACGTCACCGCCAACCTCAAGGATGAGCAGGGCCGCGAATTCGGCGCGCAGTGGACGCTGTTTCGCAGTGCCTTGAAAGCCACGCCCGAGGCGTCCGGTTGGAGCAACCAGACGTTATGGCTGGGCCACGCGGCGGTGACCTCGGCCTCGGTGCATCACGCCGCCGAGCGTTATGCCCGTGGCGGCGTGGGACAGGCCGGGGTGAGCCTGACGCCGTTCAACGCGTGGATCGACGACTGGCGTTTCAGCAGCCAGGCAACGGGCGCCGATCCTTTGGCCGACCTGCTGCTCAGCGCCCGCGACAAGGCGTTCAGCTATCAACTGCGGCTAACCGCGAACCGACCGCTGGTGCTGCAGGGGGACAAGGGGTTCAGTCAGAAATCCGAACAGGGCCAGGCGTCCTATTACTACAGCCAGCCGTTTTTCCAGGCCAGCGGCACCCTGGAGATCGACGGCCAGCGCTTTCAGGTCAGCGGCCCCGCATGGCTCGACCGGGAATGGAGCAGCCAGCCGCTGACCGCCGAACAGAGCGGATGGGACTGGTTTTCCCTGCACCTGGACGGCGGCGAGCAGGTGATGCTCTATCGCATGCGAAAAAACGACGGCGAACCTTACCTGACCGGCACCTGGATCGACGCTCGGGGCCAGACCCAAAAGCTCAATGCGGACGAGATCCGCCTCACTCCACAGGACACCGCCCAGGTGGCCGGGCGTTCGATGCCCGTGCGCTGGTCGATCCAGATCCCCGGCAAACACCTCGACATTGTCATCAGTGCGCTGAATCCCAATGCCTGGATGGATTTGCGTATTCCCTACTGGGAAGGGCCGGTGCGTTTGAGCGGCAGCCATGGCGGGCAGGGGTATCTGGAAATGACCGGTTATTAGAATCAAAAGATCGCAGCCTGCGGCAGCTCCTACATCTTTCGTCTTCTCCCAATCAACCGGAACTCCACGCGGCGTCCACCCCTCTACCGTACGAATGCCTCTGCTGGAGCCCGCCATGCGCGAAGACCTCACACCGCCCGACCTTGACGCGTGGCAGCGCCTGTTCGAAGACGAGGCGTACTGGCAACAGTCTCCCGACTCCTATTACATGGATTTGCAGCGTCTGGCCGACGATCTGTTGGGGCAGGGCGCCATCGATCTCGAACAATGGCAGGCGCTCAAAGCCCGGGCGGAGCACTCCCACAAAGACTCCCCGGCGATCAACGTTGCCCGGGAGCTCGACGATCCCGAAGCCTGAGGAGCACCCCATGAAACCCACCCCTGATAGCGAAAACCCCGACGAGCCACGGCCACCCGGAGAAACCGAGCGCGACAATGACGCCCTGCGCCCCACCGATCCGACCCGGCGCAAGGAAAGCGGCAAAGGGACGACCAGCGGCGAATCCACCGCGCAAGAAACTGCGAAGAATCCCTGATCAGCGTCTATGCTCATCCCTCAAACGGCGTTGAACCTTCGCTTCAACGCCGTTTGTCATCCTCCATCACAGGGAATGTTCTGCCTATGAAACTCAACGCACTGACCAAAGCCATCACCCTCGCCACCTTGCTGTCTGCCGCCAGCTTTAGCGCTGTTGCAGAAGACATTCCGTTGTCCGCCGTTGTGGAAGCTGATCAGATCAGCACCAAAGTCGTTTCGGTCGATGCCGCCAAACATCAAGTGGTGCTTGAAGGGCCGGAAGGTCGTCAGGTCCATGTGCAACTGACCGACAAGGCGAAAAACCTCGACAACCTCAAGGCCGGCGACCAGGTCGACATCAAGGTCACCCGCTCCGTCGCGGCCTACCTCGATACCGACGTCGACAAGGGTTTGCCGGGTAGCTCGGAGCGTGCCGGTGAAGCCCGCAACGCACCCGGGAACGTCCCTGGCGGCGAAGCCTATCGTCAGGTACAAGTCCAGCTGCAAATTACCGACATCGACCTGAAGAAAAACCAGGTGTCCTTCAAAAACCCGCAGGGGCAGACCAAAACCATCACTGTCGAAGATCCGAAAGTTCAAGCCAAGCTCAAGGACCTGAAAGTGGGGCAAAGCGTCTACGTGACATACACCGACGTTCTGCAAGTGACCACCAAAGCCAAAAGTTGATTGTTCTATCTATTGATTGTTCCTGTACAACTTTTGTATAGGAACAATCAACTACTTTGGTCGAACTGGTGGGTTTAAGTTGTTGGTTCCGAATTGTATTTCAGGTGAAATATTATAAAAGTTCGTATCAACAAATTTCATGTTTCAAGCACGGACATATCCATAAACATCAATTAAAATACACCCCGTTCGCCCAGTGTCAGGGTTCTTTACCAGTGCATGGATTGCCGAGGCCATAGCACTGGGCGAACTCTTTTCTCGACAGACGACTGCATTTTCAATCGAATGAAAGGCGCAGTTGTTGCTCTGCAATATTTCCCCCGGGTTTAAACTTGTAACTGATAGTTATCTGTTTGCCTGCAGCCCCGAGATGGAGTGACGACGACATGAAAATCCTGATGGTTTTAACGTCCCACGATCAATTGGGTAACACCGGCAAGAAAACCGGCTTCTGGCTGGAAGAATTCGCTGCACCCTATTACGCCTTCAAGGATGCCGGCGCACAACTGACCCTGGCCTCGCCCAAGGGCGGCCAGCCACCGCTGGACCCGAAAAGCGACGAGCCGGACGCGCAAACCGAGGCCACCGAACGCTTTCGCCAGGACCCTGCGGCGCAATCCGCATTGGCTTCGACCGTCGTGCTGGGTACGGTGAAGGCCGGGGACTTTGATGCGATCTTCTATCCAGGTGGCCATGGACCGCTCTGGGACCTGGCTGAAGACCGTCATTCGATTGCGCTTATCGAAGCCTTCTACAACGCCGGCAAACCGGTCGCCGCCGTCTGCCATGCGCCGGGTGTATTGCGTCATGCCAAAGGCGCCGACGGCCAGCCCCTGGTCAAGGGCAAGCAGGTGACGGGGTTCACCAACAGCGAAGAAGAAGCGGTGCAACTGACCAAGGTCGTGCCGTTCCTGGTGGAGGACGAGCTCCAGGCCAAGGGCGGGATTTTTTCCAAGGGGCCTGATTGGGCGAGCTACGTGCGAACCGATGGGCTGCTGCTGACGGGGCAGAACCCTGCGTCTTCACAGGCCACGGCTGAAGCGCTGTTGGCAAAATTGAAATGAACACTTTGTAGGAGCCGGCTTGCCGGCGAAGGCGTCTTCGAACATTGCGTAAGTCTCGCGGACGCATTCGCCGGCAAGCCGGCTCCTACAGGGGGGTGTTGTTCAATTAACCAACGTGGCAAGACACTGCTCGATCGAGCGCTGTTGGGTTTGTGCGTACAACTGCAGTTCGTCAATGGTCGAACGCCCCAGGGCTTTTTCGAACGCCTGCTGGTTGGAGTGCTCGCCATAGTGGCTTTGCGCGGCATCCCCCAGGTTTGACTGGAAAATCCCCGCCGCACTGACCGGCAGGAAGTCCTCGTACACCAGCGGTTCAACTCGCAGATACCCGCCGCTGACCAGGTCTTCGAGGCTCAAGGTTTTCAGGTCAGCCGCAGCCAGCCCTTTTTCCGTCACAAAGTAGCGAAAGAACGCCAGTTCCTGTTGGCGCATGCCCTCATGGGTGTCAGGAAATTCGCTGAAGTGCTGGGCCATCAATTCGTTGTAGCGGGTGGCGTTGGCTTCGTTGGGGAAGTCCTTGAGTTCGTCCCGGGCGGCATTGAGCAGACGGTCGTACAGCGCCCGGCCCTTGGGTGTCAGGGCCGCGCCGCGTTGTTCGATTTCCCCGAACCGGGCGCTGTGGCTGCCGCGCGTGTCGGATTGATCGGTGAACGCGATCGGCTCGTCCAGTGCCTTGAAACTGGTCTGGCGCAGCAGGATAGGGCACTGACGGCGGGGCGGACCTTCGATCACCGCTTTGGGGGTGATGCCGTGCGCCGGCATTTGCGCCTGGACGATGTCGATGTCCAGGGTGCGCGGCGTCAGGTGATTGATGTGCGGTCCCTTGAACGCCACCACATCGGCAATCAGCCGATGCTGGGCGCTGAGTTGCTGGTATTGCCCGGCGGTGACAGTGGCGCTGTGGTGCCAGCGGAAGGTTTCCAGGGCCTGTTCGACGAACTCGTCGGCCTCTTTTTCGCTCAGGCCTCCCTGGGTTTCGGCGCGGTCGATGAGGGCGAGGGCAGTGGGGGTGAAGATCGAACGCTTGTCCAGCACCGACTGGGCAAAGGCCCGCAGCTCGAGGTCTTCGATCAGCTCCAGGCGCAACAGCGAGGTGAACACCCGGAACGGGCTGACCTGCAGCGACGCCTCATGCACCGCACGGAAAGCGGTGGAATGCACCGGCACCCCGGCCGGGGTCAGGTCGTAATAACCCACCGGCTGCATGCCCATGACCGCGAACAGGCGAGCGAGGGTGGCCAGTTCAGCGGCGGTGCCGACCCGGATGGCCCCGTGGCGCTCAAGGTCGAGGCGCTCGATTTCCCCGGTGCTGTTCAGCTGTCGGGCCACTTGCGGGTCGTTGTCCAGCACGTGGCGGTTGGTCTGTTCCACCAGTTCCATCAGCGCGCCGTACAGCGGCACTTCTTCGCGGTACATGTCGGACATCGCTTTGGAAAAGCGTTGGCGGATCAGGTCGGGGCTGACGAAGCTCGGGTGGCTCATGAATACAATTCCTGGCGCGTGGACGTGAAGGATGTGAGAAAAGATCGCAGCCTTCAGCGACGCCGGCAAACGAAGTTTCTGACGAACTTCATTCTGCAAAGGACTGCCAGCTCAGTGCAGTCGTTGATCCTGCGGGCTTTCCGAGCGCAGCGATGCCAAAAACTCCCGATACAGGTGGGCCGAACCGGCAGGCGCTTCGACCATCGGCATGTGCCCGATGCCTTCCCATATTTCCACCCGCAGATCCGCCAGACCTTTGCTCCAGATGGCCACGCTGCTGACATCGATCAAGCGATCCTTGCGCCCCCACAGCAACAGCGCTGGCGCCTTGATCGCCGGCAGTTTCGGTTCCATGGGCGGGCTGGCGCGAAAATCGCGAAAGATTTCTTCCAGTTCGTCGCGCGACTGTTGATAGCGATGGGCGATGGCGTCGAGTACCACGCGCGGCACCCACGGTGGTTCGGCCATGGTCATGCCATAGAAATATTTGAACTCTTCCCGCGAGTGAATCAGGAACGGGTTGTGGCCCTTGGCCAGATGCCGCTCCAGGTCACTGGGTTCCGGCGAGGTCACCCCGGCAGGGTCGAACAGGGCGAGCGAGGCAATGCGTTCCGGATAGTTGGCCGCCAGCCAGGCGGCGATGTAGCCGCCCATCGAGTTGCCGATGACATGCACCTTGTCCACCCCGCAGACGTCGAGCAACTGGATCATCCGCTTGGCCTGCAGCGGGATGTCATAGCCGCCACCGGCCTTGAAGCCGGTTTCGCCATGCCCGGCGATGTCGGGAATGATCACCCGGTAGTTGCCGACAAAGTGCCGGGCAAAACGCAGCCACAGGTTCTTGTCGGCACTGAAGCCGTGCAGCATCAACACATTGCTGGACGCCTCATACGGCCCGCCTTGCCAGGTCGAGACAGTCATCTCGGGGATGGGCACGACGATCTTGTGCAGTTTGTACAACTTGGCCTCGACGGCCACGCTCAAGTCATACAGCCAGTACCCGATGGCCGGGTAGCTCAGCCAGCTCCAGGCGGCGAACACCGCGATAGCGACAACCAGTAAAAGCATCAGGCGCCTTCCTTCTATCTGATCAGGACACGATGTGATCGGCCGGTTTCAGGGTTCGGGTCAAACGGTGAAAGCTGAAACTGAACCCTGGAAACATGGCAATCACATGACCGCTCTTGCTTTGATACCAACTGTGGCAGCCTCCGGACTTCCACACCGTGCGCTGCATTTCTCTATGGATCATTTCAGTGTAGGTACGTTCTGCCTCGGGGCGTACTTCTATGCTGCGCAAACCGCGTGCTTTTAACGTGCGAATGCAATCGAGGATGTAATTCATCTGCGATTCGATGATGAACAGCGCCGATGTATGGCCGATACCGGTGTTCGGGCCGGTGACGATAAACAGGTTGGGAAAGGCCGGCAGGCTGGTGCCGAGGTAAGCCCTGGGGTACTGCGCCCAGACGTCTCTGAGGCGGATGCCGTTTTTTCCGCTGACGGGGTAGGAAATCACCCCGTCGGTGGCGTCGTAACCGGTGGACCACACGATCAGGTCCAGGTCGATGTGCTGGCCGTCCTGCATGACGATGCCGCTTTCATCGATGGCTTTGATGCCCTGTTCGCGGCTGTGCAATGTCACGTTAGGGCGGCCCAGCGCAGGATAAAGCGTACTCGACAGAATCACTCGCTTACAGCCAATGGTGTAGTCCGGTGTCAGTTTTCGCCGCAGTTCGGCGTCCGGCACCTGGCGCTTGAGGAAGCGCAGGGCCTGATGTTGTACCACGCGGATGGCCGGTTTCGAGTATTTGAAGGCAATTACCCGGGTTTCAAATTGCCAGTAGATCAGCCAGCGCAGCAGCTTGTAGGCCGGTTTGAGCCCGAGCAGCCAGCGCTGGAAGCGGCCGAAGGTGCGGTCGGCCCGTGGCAGCACCCAATGCGGCGTGCGCTGGAACACATGCAGCTGCTCGACGTGCGGAGCTATCGCCGGTATCACCTGGGCAGCACTGGCGCCACTGCCGACGATGGCCACGCGCTTTTGTCGGTAATCGTATGAATGATCCCAGTTGTTGGTGTGAAAGCTCTTGCCCTGAAAGCGTTCCCGGCCTTCGAAATGCGGCACCACCGGTTGGCTCAAGGGCCCGGTGGCATTGATCAGGAACTGCGCATGAAAGGTGCCCTTGGCGCTGTGCACCGCCCATTGTTTATGCACGTCGTCCCATTCGACGCGCTCGACATTGGTTTGCAGTTCCACCCGGTCCCGCAGGTCGAAGTGCTCCATCACGTAGCGGGTGTAGCGGTGCAGTTCAGCCTGTTCGGCGAACATCTGCGACCAGCGGTAAGGAGCGAACGACAGCGAATAGAGCGGCGAGGGCACGTCGACCGCGGCGCCCGGGTAGGTGTTCTGGCACCAGGTGCCGCCGAAGAAATCCCTTCGTTCCAGCAGGCGAAAGTCGGTGATGCCGGCCTTGAGCAAATTGACCGCCGCGCACTGGCCGCCAAAACCGCTGCCGATGATCAGTACTTGAAAGGTCTGCATGGGCCTCCTGTTCAGCGTCGTGAATCAATCCTTATCTTCATGTATAGCCGTTTCTGCAGGCGTAACGAATTTGCAGGAGAGGGGAGTTCGCCCCGCCAGCCGGTGATGGCTATTTGACGTTGCCCTGTTAGACTTCGGGCACACCTGCTATCCCGGTGTGAACAGGTTTCGTTCTGTGGTGCAGAGGTCCCAATGGGAAAGAAGGGAGGAAAAGGACTTTCACTGGCCAGGAGGCTCTACACATCGCGCGTCCTCGGCCTGGTATTGGGGCTGATATGCGTGGCTGTGGCGATGTACCCGCTGAACCCGGCAACCTGGGTATGGGGGCTCATGTTGTTCAACGGCCTGCTCTGGCCGCACCTGGCCTATCAATGGGCGCGTCGGCGCGAGAGACCCTACCACGCCGAACACCGCAACCTGCTGGTCGACGCGTTCATGGGCGGCTTCTGGGTCGCCGCGATGCAGTTCAATCCGCTGCCCAGTGCAACGACCATTTCCATGATGGCGATGAACAACGTGGCCATCGGCGGACTGCGTTTTCTGCTGGCGGGCACGGTCGCGCAGGTGCTCGGGATTGGTGTCGGCTGGTTGATCTTCACGCCGCTGTTCATCCCTGAAACATCCCAGCTGCAGCTCTACGCCTGCTTGCCCCTGATGTGTTTTTACCCGCTGGCGCTGGGCCTGATCTGCTTTCGCCAGGCGCATACCCTCGGCCAGCAAAAGCGTGAACTGCTGGCCCTGAGCCGTACCGACAGCCTGACCGGCCTGCTCAATCACGGCGCCTGGAAGGATCAGCTGGAAATCGAGTTCCAGCGCTGCCAACGTCAGCATCAGGGCGGCGCTATCGCGCTGATCGACATCGACCACTTCAAGAGCATCAATGACACCTACGGCCACGTGGCCGGTGACCTCGTGCTGCGCCAGCTGAGCAAGATGCTCAAGCAGAACCTGCGGGCCACCGATGTGGCCGGGCGTTATGGCGGCGACGAGTTCTGCGTGATCCTTCCCGACCTGCCCCTGAACAGCGCTGCCGCGGCCATGGACGCCCTGCGTGACCGCTTCGCAACCCTGGGCTACGAGCAGAACCCGGCCCTGAAAGTCAGCCTGAGCATCGGCCTGGCGGCCTTCAACACCCGCCACAGCGACGCGACCCTGTGGCTCAACGACGCTGACCAGGCGCTGTACGAGGCCAAGACCACGGGGCGAAATCGCGTTATCTGCTGCAGCAATGACCGGCCTCAGCACGAATTGCTCGACTCGGTCTGACCCTCACCGCAATCCCTGTGGGAGCGAGCCTGCTCGCGAGGGGGCCGTAGCATTCAGTATCGATACCCAGGCACATGTGTGTTCCTTTCGGGATGGAGCTGTGCCGCCTGGTCAGGTAGGGTTCCTGTCCCGACACGCATCAAGGATCCGATCATGACGCTAAAACTGTCTCGTTCGCTGCTGGCCGCCAGCCTGGCCCTGGCCCTCGGTACCTTCGCCCCCGGCGTATTCGCCGAGCCTCATGCACAAGTCCTGGCCCACGCCGAGCAATACAAGGGGGAAGCCTTGAAGCTGCTGGAACGGTTGGTGAATATCGACTCCGGTTCCGGCTATGAACCCGGCTTGACCCAGGTCGGCGACATCGCCATCGAAGAGTTGAAAAAGCTCGGCGCGACCATTGAGCGAGTACCCAATACCCCGGACAAAAGCAGCCATGTCATCGCGACCCTCAAAGGTACCGGCAAGGCGAAAATCCTGCTGATGGCGCACATGGACACCGTGTTCAAGCAAGGCTCCGCTGCCGAACGTCCGTTTCATATCAAGGACGGTCGCGCCTACGGGCCGGGCGTGATGGATGACAAGGGCGGCATCGTAGCCGGCATCTATGCCCTGAAAGTGCTGAAAAATATCGATTTCAAGGACTATGCGCAGATCACATTCCTGCTCGACGCCAGCGAAGAAACCGGCTCGGACATCGCCACTGATCTGATCAAGAAAACGGCCAAGGCCCACGACGTAACCCTCAACCTCGAACCCGGTCGCCCGGCGGACGGTCTTGTGGTGTGGCGCAAAGGCAGTGCCACGGCGTTGGTCGAAGTCAAAGGCAAGGCCTCTCATGCCGGTGTTGCGCCGGAACTGGGGCGCAACGCGGCCATGGAAGTGGCGCACCAGATCCTGCAGCTGGGCAAACTGGGCGATGAAGCGAAGAAAACCACCATCAACTTCACCGTGCTCAATGCCGGCGACCGCAAGAACGTGATTCCTGATCAGGCAACGGCCGCGGCGGACGTGCGCGCAGCAGTGCCGGAGGAATTCGACCGGATCGAGAAAGATCTGGCACGGGTTTCCCAGGACAAGCTGATTGCCGATACCGAGGTCACCACGACGCTAAAGCGTGGATTGCCACCGATGCCACAAACCGCCGAATCCGATCGACTGATGGCCATGGCCCAAGGCATCTACGGTGAAATCGGCCGCAAGTTGACGGAGGAGGGCAGCGGAGGCGCGGCTGATGCCAGTCTCTCGGCCAGCGTCGGCACGCCGACGCTGGATGGCTTTGGAATTGTCGGCGGCAATATTCATACGCCAGAGGAATACGCCGAAATCGACAGCGTCGCGCCACGGATCTATTTGCTGTCGCGGATGATTATGGAGTTGGCCAGCAAATAGGCGTCTTCGCGACAGTTGTCGTGCTGGCTTGCCAGCGAAGACGGTGAGTCAGGCGACGGAGGTGTTGGCTGTGCTGGCGTCATCGCTGGCAAGCCAGCTCCTACAGGTTTTTTGGGTGTTGCCGGGATTTGTGCCTGGCGGTGATCCCCTGTAGGAGCTGGCTTGCCAGCGAAGGCGGTGTGTCAGGCGACGGAGGTGTTGGCTGTGCTGGCGTCTCGCTGGCAAGCCAGCTCCTACAGGTTTTTTGGATG
>NZ_JAXDEQ010000059.1:0-32723 GCF_035065025.1 Pseudomonas sp. YuFO8
GGAATCGAAACCGAGGGTGTTGAGCATGGCCTGCTCGTCACCGGCGCGGGGGCCGATGTGGCGGGCGATGAATTCGTCATGGGTGTCGAGGCGGATGGTCATGGGGTGTCCTCACGCGTCGGTCTGGTCCTGGATCAGGCGCTCGTAGGCAGCCTGGTCCAGCAGTTGGCCTACAGCGTTAGCGTCAGCGGGCTGGAAGCGGAAGAACCAGCCCTGGCCCAGCGGGTCTTCGTTGACCAGCTCCGGGGTGCTGTCCAGTTCCGAATTCACTTCCAGCACCTCGCCGTCCAGCGGCATGCCGATGCTGCTGGCGGCTTTCACCGATTCCAGCACCGACACTTCGGCACCGGCATCAAAGCTGCCCAGTTCGGGCACCTGAACGAACACCACATCCCCCAAGGCCTGCTGGGCAAACGCCGTGATGCCAACGGTGACAGTGCCGTCAGTTTCGGTGCGCAGCCATTCGTGATCGACGGTAAAACGCAATTCGCTCATATCAACTCCTCATTGTTCAGACTCATCCGCTGCAGGTGGCGGAGGGCGATGGGCAGGCTCGCGTTGGAGCTTGGCTGGAGGAGAGATAGCAAGGGCGGTGCCAAGGTTGATTTGTTGTTTTAAATCAATGGCTTAGTACCTTATGAGGCTGTTTCGGGGGCGGCTGGCGTATTGAAATCAATACAGGCAGGCGAGGGGAAGGGGCCAAAGCCCGGGCCAGACAGGTTGAGAGGGTATTGTCTTGATTTCGATACGGTGTATCGATTTGCACACAAAATGGCCAATACACACCCATCCCCTGTGGGAGCCAGCCTGCTGGCGATGCGGTGTGACAGGCAGCAAAGATATCGACTGACATGGCCCCATCGCCAGCAGGCTGGCTCCCACAGGGGGCGGCAATGAGATTAAGGTTTGTTGGGAATTCCGTATTTGCGTAGCCGAATGGCGATCGCGCTATGGGAGGTTTGCAGGCGCGCCGCGAGCAAGCGGCTGGACGGATAGCTGCGATACAGTTTTTCCAGAAGATTCTTTTCAAACCCTTCGACCGCATCCTCGAGGCTACCCACCTCGCCATCGTTCTGCCGCTCCACCGCCGTCCTGGCAATGTCCAGATCATCAATATCCACCAACGGATTCTCACAAATCGCCGCCGCGCGAAAGATCACGTTTTGCAGTTGCCGTACGTTCCCCGGCCAGCGGTTGCCGAGCAGGGCGGGAAAGGTGCTGGGCGCCAGGCGGCAGGCCGGGCGCTGGATCTGTGCGCAGGCTTGTTGCATGAAGTGCTGGGCCATCAACAGGATGTCGTGGCCCCGTTCGCGCAGCGGCGGTACTTGCAGGTTGAGCACGTTGAGGCGGTAGAACAGGTCTTCGCGAAAGTGCCCCTCGCTGACCATCTTTTCCAGGTCGCGGTGGGTCGCGCTGAGGATCCGCACGTTGACCTTGACCTCACGATCGCCACCGACCCGACGGAAGCAGCCATCGCTCAAGAAGCGCAGCAACTTGGCTTGCAGATACGGCGACATCTCGCCGACTTCGTCGAGAAACACCGTGCCCTGGTCGGCCAGTTCCAGCAGCCCGAGCTTGCCGCCCCGTTGCGCGCCGGTGAACGCGCCGGGGGCGTAGCCGAACAGCTCGCTTTCGGCCAGGCTCTCGGGCAGCGCCGCGCAGTTCAGGGCCAGGAAGGGCGCGTCCCGCCGACCGCTGATGGCGTGACAGGCGCGGGCCACCAGTTCCTTGCCGGTGCCGGTTTCGCCCTGGATCAACAGCGGCGCATCGAGGGCCGCCACCCGTTGCGCGCGGGCCTTGAGCGAGCGGATCGGCGGCGATTCACCGAGCAGCGCATCGAAACCTTCGGCGTGATCATGGTGCAGCGCCGACAGGCGTTCGCCGATGCGGTTGGGTTGGTACAGGGTGAGCAGGGCGCCGGCGTCGGTGATCGGCATGGCATCGAGTAGCAGGGTGTGGCCGCCGAGGCTGACCTCGTGCATGGGCAGGCGGAAGTGGTGGGCGATCAAGGTGCGTTGCAGATCGGCGTCGTCGAACAGTGCGCTCAGGGATTCACCGGCCGGTTCGCGACCGCACAGGGCGATCAATGCCGGATTGGCCAGCAGCACATGCCCGCGATCGTCCACCGCCAGCACCGGGTCGGAACTGGCGGCGAGCAGGGCATCCAGTTGCAGGCGCCGACGTTGCCCCGGAAGGATGTCGACCATGGTCACCGCCTGCACGCCGCACACGCCGAACAGGGCCTCGCGCAACTCTTCCAGCACTTCGGTGCCGAGGGTCGGGGCATCGATGTAGACGTTCGGCGGCACCATCTCCACGGCGTCCAGATTGAAGCTGCGCCCGCCGAGCAGGGCCAGCACTTCCTGGGTGATGCCGACGCGGTCGATGAAGGTGACGTGGATGCGCATGACGGACCTGCAAAATTGGCAAACGAAAATCAGTATGCCGGGGGCTCTTGGAATTTGGCGAGCGTGATGTCACGGGTTGCCGGTTTTACGCGCACTGGCCGCCAGGTCCTCGAGGAACGCCTGCAGGATCGGCGGCGGTGCCACGCCGCGCCGGGTGATCACGTCGAACGGAGATCGCAAGCGCAAACTTCCCGGGGCCAATTGGTGCATCTCGCCACTCTTGACCCATTGCGCGGCGAAGTGCTCAGGCAGAAAGCCCAGGTAGGCGCCGGAAATGATCAGGATCGCGGTGGCTTCGATGTTGTCCACGGTGGCGGCCGCCTTGCTCACGCCCAGGTGTTCGAGGTCGTATTGCTGCATGTAGCCGCGCACGACGATCCGCCCGGCCGCGACTTCTTCGAGCAGTTCCTCACCCTCAGCCTGGCTGCCATACAGCGGATGCCGGCGCCCGCAATACAAGCCCAGCGCTTCCTGGTACAACGGCGATTGCAGCAGGCCCGGCACATGGATCGGAAAGTGCCCGATGGCCAGGTG
This sequence comes from Pseudomonas sp. YuFO8, assembly GCF_035065025.1. Classification (NCBI taxonomy): domain Bacteria; kingdom Pseudomonadati; phylum Pseudomonadota; class Gammaproteobacteria; order Pseudomonadales; family Pseudomonadaceae; genus Pseudomonas; species Pseudomonas sp. YuFO8. Next base: position 2,943 of record NZ_JAXDEQ010000059.1, read on the forward strand.
CAGGCGTCCGTCGAGCACCCGTTCTTCCAGCTCGGCGGGGGTGCCGACGTACACGTTCAGGTGCACGTCATGCCCGCGCGACACGAAGCGCTGGGTGGTGCGCGGAATGGGCGAGTCCGGGTCGGTGATGGTGGTGTCGATGATCCCCAGGTTGAGCTTGCCGCTGATGTGCTGCTTGAGCACGTCGGCGTCCATGCAGAAATTCTCCACCGCCGACAGCAGGCGCTGGGTCGCCTCATGGATCGCCACCCCTTGCTCGGTCAGGCGGAAACCGCTGCGCCCGCGCTGGCACAGCTTGACCCCAAGGCGGGTTTCCAGATGGGTCATCTGTTCGCTGATCGTCGACTGCCCGGCATTCAACGCCGCCTGGGCGGCGGAGAAACCGCCGCAGCGGACAATCGTGGCAAACACCCTGAGCAACTTCAGATCGACATCGTGCAGTTGAATCACGTTGACCTCCGGCCTGTGGATGCATCGGTAATGCCGATATGAGTATCTGATGTTTAGCATTTTTTCCACGAAAACCTGCGCCCATAGTCACTCCAACGGCGGTCGCCTTGCAGTTCCGCCAAGCCGATAACAAGAAGTGGAGAGGCTAGAAATGTCGAACAACGGTTATGAATCCGGTCGTCTGAACCTGCCATTCGTGGGTCATTGCACCTTTGGCAAATCCCCGGTGTGCACCGATTGGGACGCCCTGGATGCCGACGTCGCGGTGCTTGGCGTGCCCAACGACATGGGCACCCAGTGGCGCTCCGGCGCACGCTTCGGACCACGCGGGATCCGTGAAGCATCGACGCTGTTTTCCTTCGGCCACGCCGGCGCCTACGATCACGAAGATGACGTGATGTACCTCACCGCCTCGGACGTGCGCATGGTCGACGTCGGTGATGCCGACATCGTCCACACCGACATGGCCACCAGTAACAAGAACACCGAATACGCCGTGCGCAAGATCCTCGATGCCGGTGTGATGCCGGTGGTGCTCGGCGGCGATCACTCGGTGCACGCGCCAGTGATCAAGGCCTTCGAAGGCCGTGGCCCGATCCACATCATCCACTTCGATGCGCACCTGGACTTCGTCGACGAACGCCACGGCGTGCGTTACGGCCACGGCAACCCGCTGCGCCGCGCCTCGGAAATGAACCACATCGTCGGCATGACCCAGATGGGCATCCGCAACGTCTCGTCGTCCAACCGCGACGACTATGAAGCGGCCCACGAAGCGGGCTCGAAGATCCTCTCGGTGCGCGATGTGCGTCGCCTCGGCGTCGACGGCGTACTGGCGCTGATCCCGGAAAACATCAACTACTACATCACCATCGACATCGACGGTTTCGACCCGTCCATCGCCCCGGGCACCGGCACCCCGAGCCACGGCGGCTTCCTCTACTACGAAGTGCTGGAAATCATCCAGGCCCTGGCCAAGCGCAGCAAGGGCAGCATCGTCGGCATGGACCTGGTGGAGGTTGCACCGGTGTACGACCCGACCGGCATGACCTCGATCCTCGCCGCGCAACTGCTGCTCAACAGCATCGGTTTCATCTTCCACGAGCGCGGCAAGGTACGGGCGGCCGCCGAGAGCGAAGCGACACTGGCTTAAGAGCAGGCCTGAACATCGAAACCCATACCCCGGCAGTGCCTGACTGCCGGGCAGAGAGAATAAAAATGGACACGATCGTCAAGAGTTACCTGCAGAAGTTCGGCGTGAGCGAAGCCACCCAGACCTTCCTCAGCAAAGTGCAGAAGATGTTCATCGGCGGCGCCTGGGTCGAAGCCAGCGACGGCCAGACTTCCGATGTGATCGAGCCCTCCACCGAAGGCCTGATCACCCGCATTCCCATGGGCACCACCGCTGACCTGGACCGCGCCGTGTTAGCCGCCCGTGCGCAGTTCGACGGTGGCGAATGGAGCCAGGCCAAACCGGCGCAACGGGAACGCCTGATCCAGCGCCTGGCGGACTTGATCGAGCAGAACGCCGCCGAACTCGCGCAGATCGAATCGATCGACATGGGCAAGTCGGTCGCCTTCGCCAAGGACGTCGACATCCAGGGCACCGTCGATACCCTGCGTTACTTCGCCGGTTGGGCCACCAAGCTCCACGGCCGTACCGTCGAGCCTTCACTGCCGGGCAATTACCTGGCCTATACCCGCAAGGAAGCGGTGGGCGTGGTCGGTGCCATCGTGCCGTGGAACTTCCCGCTGCAAACCATGGCCTGGAAACTCGGCGCGGCGCTGGCCACCGGTTGCACCGTGGTGGTCAAACCCGCTGAGCTGACCTCGCTTTCGGCTTTGCGTTTCGCTGAACTGGTGCAGGAAGCGGGCATTCCGGACGGCGTGATCAACATCGTCACCGGGCGTGGCAGCGTGGTCGGTGCGGCCATGACCACCCATCCCGGCATCGACAAATTGACCTTCACCGGTTCGACCCCGGTCGGCCTTACCGTTGGCCGCTCGGCGCTGGACGACATGAAGCGCCTGACCCTGGAACTGGGCGGAAAGTCACCGGTCATCGTGTTTGCCGATGCCGACATTCCGGCGGCGGCACAAGCGGTCGCCAACGGGGTGTTTTTCAACTCCGGGCAGGTATGCGACGCCGGTACGCGGGCCTATATTCATAGCAGTGTCTACGAGCAATTCCTGGGTGAGCTGATCGCCTATACGCGCACCCTGAAAATGGCCCCGGGCCTGGACCCGGACTGCTTCATCGGCCCACTGGTCTCGGCCCTGCAAAAGCAGCGCGTGACCGAGTACATCGAGACCGGCAAGGCCGAAGGCGCCGAACTGGTCTACGGCGGCCAACCGGTGGATGGCCCTGGCTTCTTCGTCGAGCCGACCATCTTCGCCAATTGCCGCAACGACATGCGCATCGTCCAGGAAGAGATCTTCGGTCCGGTGCTGGTCACCGCACCCTTCGACGATGAGGAAGAGGCGCTGGCCCTGGCCAATGACTCGGTCTACGGCTTGGCGGCGGCCCTGTACTCCAACGACCTGGGCAAGGTGCACAGCCTGATTCCACGCCTCAAGGCCGGCTCGGTCTACGTCAACGCCCACGGCACCCTGGACCCGTCGATGCCGTTCGGTGGCTACAAGCAGTCCGGCTTCGGCAAGGACCTGGGCGCGGAGCAGCTCGACTACCTGCTCGAAACCAAGGCGGTGTGGATCACGCTGCCAGCCTGACGCCTGCCCTTTGTAGGAGCGAGCTTGCTCGCGAAGAGGCCGGCACATTCGACAAATATGTTGCCTGACCCAACGCTTTCGCGAGCAAGCCCGCTCCTACAGGTTTTTCGTCATTTACACGTTTGAACATCAGGAACGGCATGGAGGCCCCCCGGGCGTCGTTCACCCGAAGAATGCGGTTATCTCGTCATGATCTTCCAACAATAAGAGTCCATCATGAACACAAACGCCAAGTCCGCCACGAGTGTGTCCTCCCTCGATGACAAGTCCGTCGTCGAGGGGCATTCGATTGACTTCATCCCCGAGGACGAACGCACCGACAAACTGTCGAGCCAGGGCCCGTTCTGGTTTCTCGGCAACTTCACCTTCTTCACCATGACCATCGGCTTCGTCGGCCCGAGCGTTGGCCTGACCGCGCTGTGGACCACGCTCGCCGGCACCCTGGGCATCATGTTCGGCACGCTGTTCATGGCGTTTCACGGATCCCAAGGCCCGCACCTGGGCTTGCCGCAGATGATCCAGTCCCGTGCGCAGTTCGGTTACCGCGGCGTGATCCTCGTGCTGCTGGCGACGCTGTTCGTGTTCGCCGGGTTCAACATCGTCAACCTGGTCCTGATGATGCAGGGCCTGCACACGCTGTTCGGTTTCAACCCCGCAGTGATCGCGGTGGCGGTGACCATTCCGGCGGCGGTGTTGGCCATCCTCGGCCATGACTGGATGCACCGCAGCTTCAAATGGGCGTTGTACCTGTCGCTGCCGCTGTACGGCCTGGTGACCCTGGCGGTGGTGATGGGCTGGGTGCCGGATGCGGTCTTGCCGGCACTGGCCGAAGGCGAAGTGGCCCCGGCGCCGCTGGGCTTCAACTGGACCGGTTTCATCGCCCAGTTCGCGGCGGCGGCGAGCTACAACATCGCCTATGCCCCATACGTATCGGACTACTCGCGCTACCTGCCGAAGAACACCTCCAGCGGCAAGTTGATCGCCGTGGTGTTCCTCGGTGCTTCGCTGTCCGGTGCGTGGATGATTTCCGTCGGTGGCTGGCTGGCCGATCACCTGCACTCAACCGACGTGCTGGTGGCCCTGGGTCAAGTCGGCAACACCGTGTCGCCGCTGATCGGCACCGCGGTCGTGGTGGTGACCATCCTGGCGTTCCTGCCGGTGATCGCGATGAACATCTACAGCGCCAAGCTGACCACCCTGACCTGTGTCGATTCGATCAAGCACATCGAACCAACCCGCAAGGCGCGGATCCTCGCCATCGCCTTCGTGATCCTGTTGCAACTGGGCGTGGCCCTGAGCATCCAGAGTTCCGGCAAAGGCCTGTCGGTGCTCGGCATCTACCTGGTGGTGATGCTGTACTTCCTGGTGCCCTGGACCTCGGTCAACCTCACCGACTACTTCTTCGTGCGCAAGGGCCGCTACGCCATCCCGCACTTCTTCATGCCCCACGGCAACATCTACGGAAGCTGGGGCCTGCGCGGTATCGCCGCCTATGCCATCGGCTTCCTCTCGATGATTCCGTTCTTCTACATCTACGACGGCGTCGAGCAGCGCGAAGTCTATGTCGGCCCGCTGGCCAAGGCGCTGGGCAGCATCGACATCGCCTGGCTGGTGGGGCTGATCGTCTCGGGCCTGGCGTACTACTGGCTGAGCCGCTCGATCGACCTCAAGCGCGAAGAAGCGGTGATCCAACAGATCGAGAAGACCTCCCCGCAATACACCACCGGCGACACGCTGACCCACAAACAGTCACCACAACCGGTATTCACTGAATCGACGGTCGGGAGATAGCTATGACCACGCAAAGAATGTCTACACAAAAATACGACTACATCATCATTGGCGCAGGCTCGGCAGGTTGTGTGTTGGCCAACCGCCTGAGCGAAGACCCGGCCACCTCGGTCCTGGTCCTGGAGTTCGGCGGCAGTGACAAGAGCGTAGTGATCCAGATGCCCAGCGCATTCTCGATCCCGATGAACACCAAAAAGTACAACTGGCGCTACGAAACCGAGCCGGAAACCTACCTCAACGGCCGGCGCATCCACTGCCCACGGGGCAAGGTGCTGGGTGGCTCATCGTCGATCAATGGCCTGGTGTACATCCGCGGCCACGCCCTGGATTTCGACGAATGGGAATCCCTTGGCGCCCAGGGCTGGGGCTACAAGCATTGCCTGCCGTACTTCAAACGCGCCGAAAGCTACGAGTCCGGTGGCGACAGCTATCGCGGGCAGACCGGGCCGCTGCACACCACCAACGGCAACAACATGAAGAACCCGTTGTACGGGGCCTGGGTCGAAGCCGGTGCCGAGGCGGGCTACATCAAGACCGAAGACTGCAACGGCTACATGCAGGAGGGTTTCGGCGCGATGCACATGACCGTGAAGAACGGTGTGCGCTGTTCCACCGCCAATGCCTACCTGCGTCCGGCCATGGGCCGTCCGAACCTGACGGTGATCACCCATGCGATGACCCGCCAGGTCATCCTTGAAGGCAAGCGTGCGGTGGGGGTCATGTATGACCACGGTGGCCAGACCCACCAGGTGTATTGCAACCGCGAAGTGCTGATCGCGTCCGGGCCGATCGGTTCGCCGCACCTGCTGCAACGCTCGGGCATCGGCCCGGCCGCGGTACTGCGCAAGGCCGGGATCGGCGTGCGCCATGACCTGCCGGGGGTAGGGGAGAACCTGCAGGACCACGCCGAGGTGTACATCCAGTTCGGCTGCAAGGAACCGGTGACCCTCAACAGCAAGATGGACCCGCTGAGCAAACTGATGATCGGCCTGCGCTGGCTGCTGTTCAAGGACGGCCTGGGGGCCACCAACCACTTCGAGGCCGGTGGTTTCATCCGCTCCGAGAAGGGCCTGCGCTGGCCGGACATCCAGTTCCACTTCCTGCCAGCAGCGATGCGCTACGACGGCAACAAGCCGATCAAGGGCCACGGCTTCATGGTGCTCACCGGTCCCAACAAACCGAAAAGCCGGGGTTATGTGCGGGTGCGTTCGGCCGACCCTTACGAGCATCCGGAAATCCGCTTCAACTACCTGGAGCGCGAAGAGGACCGCGAAGGCTTCCGCCGCTGCATCCGCCTGACCCGCGAGATCATCGGCCAGAAAGCGATGGACCGTTTCCGCGACGGCGAAATCGCCCCCGGCGCGCTGGTGACCAGTGACGAAGACCTCGATGCCTTTGTCCGTGACAACCTCGAAAGCACTTACCATCCGTGTGGCTCGTGCCGCATGGGCGAGGACGACATGGCGGTGGTGGACTCCGAACTGCGGGTGCATGGCATCCAGGGGTTGCGGGTGATCGACTCCTCGGTGTTCCCGACCGAGCCGAACGGCAACCTCAATGCGCCGACCATCATGCTCGCCGAGCGGGCTTCGGATCTGGTGCGTGGGGTGAATATGTTGCCGGCGGCGGATGTGCCGGTGGGGCTGGTGGAGAACTGGGAAAACAGCCAGCGCACGACATTGCCGGGACGTAACGTGCGGGTCTAACTGCAACCCGCGATCCATTGTGGGAGCCAGCCTGCTGGCGATGAGGCCTTCAGGTTCAACAGTGATGTTGACTGACAGTCCGCTATCGCCAGCAGGCTGGCTCCCACAGGAGGCGCGGTGCTTTCAGGAATTTTTTCGTTGTGGTTGCTAGGCTGTAGATCCTTGAGACCGCAATGGAGCACCCTCATGCCTATCCTGGCCCTGCGCGCTGACGCCTCGCACATCGAAAAAATCGCCCCCTTGTTCGACGCCTATCGCGGCTTCTACGGCCAGCCGTCGAACCTGCCACAGTCGCGCAACTTCATCGCCGAACGCATCGCCCGCGATGAGTCGGTGATCTTTCTCGCCGAGGATACCGACGGCGAAACCCTGGGTTTCGTGCAGATGTTCCCGACCTTTTCCTCCATCGACGCACACCGCACCTGGCTGCTCGGCGACCTGTTCACCACGCCCGCCGCGCGGGGCAAAGGGGTTGGCACGCTGCTGATGAACACCGCCCGCGACTTTGCCCGGTTGATGGGCGCCAAGGGCATGACCCTGGAAACCGCCACCGACAACTTCAGTGCCCAGCGTCTGTATGAGTCCCTGGGTTACGTGCGCGATCCGGGCTACTACACCTACTGCCTGGACTTGCAGCGTTGATCGTTTTTCAAGCTGTCAATCGCGCCGCGCCGATCGCCTCGCGACGCCGGCAACACTGACCGGCGTCAGTGGACGCCCGACCACCGCCTCGGCTTGAGGAATAACACTGTGCACGCCTGGGATCGACAAGGTTTCTCCAAGCTCCAGCGCGCACACCGCTACCAATCCCATCAGCAGGAAGCCGCAGGATTTGATCAAGAGGTTCATTTGGTTTTTCCTCGCACAAAGTTGCTGGGCAGGTCCTCGGCGTTGGGCAGGTCTTTCAGTTCGATTTTCTGGCATTGGTCGAATTGTTGAAAGCGAAATCATCAGCCGGTGCGGCATCGCCACTTTTAAAGTCGCTGAGCTGAATGCTGTACTGCGGACTGCCGGCAATGGTTTTTGAAGTGATGGAATAACGGCAAGGGTAGGGATTGTCGCCCTGGGCGATCCAGATCTGCCAATCAACTTCTTTCTTCCTGAAAGCCAGGTGATCGCATTCGGTACCGCCGATAACGCCACTGCCCAGATCCTTGATGTCGGTCACGCCGGCCATCAATTGATCCTGGGGATTGGACATGAACAGGTCTGCGCCGGGAAGCGGCCGGTTGTATTTATCCCGTAGCGTATCGAGCAGATGATCCAGCGTGCCCGGGACTTCGACCTGGGTGTAGATGTTCTTGCCTTTGCCCAATAGGGTCAGGGTCTTGCCATCAAACACCATCTCCAGGTCGGCAAAACCACTGGCGCGGGCACTGCGCAATTTGTCAGGCCGGGTGAGAGCGACTGTGCCGGAACCTGCCAGTGCCAGTCGTTGCTTATCTTTGGTGACCACTTCAAGGATGGTGTCGTAGTTGAACGATATATTTTTTTGCGCTGACATATAGTCGGACATCTTCTTGATCAACGTCTTGGCATAGGCCTCATCGGCCTGTGCTGTTGGTGTACTCAATCCGATGGTCAGGGCAAGAGCTGCTCCAGTGATGCGGGTGACAGAGATGTTTTCCATGGGAGGTCACCGCGGTAAGTATGCCGGGTTGGCAATGCGGACTTATAAAGTTAGTCCTACCAATGGCAACTCGCCCTGTATTGGCTGACCATTCATCTGACGTTTTATTGCGCAGTGACAGCCCATGTTCGAGAAATAAAAAATGCCGCCCGACAGGCGACATTTTCGTTGACTACGATCAAGCGGTTTACTGTTTCGGCTCACCGAACACGGGCCGGAAGAAGGAGCGTTCATAACTGAGGATGCAGCGGGTTTCTTCTGCGTACTTGAAGGCGGCGATACATTCAGCGTCGTTCATCGACTCTTGGCGATAGGTTTCGTAGGCCGCCAGGCTTGGGAAAGTGAACATCGCCAGAGCAATGTTATTGGCACCCTCGGACGGCAGGAAGTAGCCGTGATGCTGGCCGCCAAATTTCTCCACCAGTGGAATCCACAGTTTGCCGTAGTGTTCGAATGCGTCGAGCTTGTACGGGTCCAGCACATATTTCAGGTAGCAGGTGACCATCTTTTTTCTCGCTGACTAGGTTTATGAAGTGCTCGCCGCCGATGGTAGACAACAGGCCTGGTGGACGCCATGGCGCAGAGCGATTTTGTGGGAGCTGGCCTGCCGGCGATGGCGGCCTGACAGACGACCTGATCTCAAGAGAACACATTCCCCCGTGCGGTACGGGCAAACTCGATGAAAGCCTTGAGCGCTGCGGGCACATGTCGTCGGCTTGGGTAGTACAGATGCAGGCCGGGGTAGTAGGGGCACCAGTCACCCAGCACCTGAACCAGGCTGCCGTCGGCGATCTGCGTCTTGACCATGTCCTCGAAGACGTAAGCCATGCCGACACCCTGCAACGCCGGGCCGACCATCAGGCTCACGTCGCCCAGGGTCAGCGGGCCATCCACCTCGATTTCCTGGGTGATCCCGCCACGTTCGAACTCCCAGCGATACAAGGTGCCACTGGGGAAGCGATGGCGGATGCACGGCAGGCCATGCAGGTCTTCGGGTTTCTGTGGAACGGGATGCTTGCGGAAAAATTCCGCGGAGCCCACGACCCCGGAGCGCAGGGTGCTGCCAATCGGCAGGGAGACCATGTCCGCCTCCAACCGAATACCGAAGCGCACTCCGGCGTCAAAGCCCTGAGCCACCACATCGACCAGCGCGTCGTCTGTCACGATCTCCAGTTTCACGTCCGGATAGGCTTCCAGGAACCGGCCGGCCATTGGCAGCAGCACCAATTCGGCGGCCTGGCGACCCGCGGTGATTCTCAGGTTGCCCGAGGGTTTTTCGCGAAAATGGTTCAGGTCTTCCAGGGCATCGTCGATATCGCGAAAGGCCGGTTTCAATCGTGCAAAGAGACGCTCGCCGGCCTCGGTCAGGCCGACGCTGCGGGTGGTGCGGTTGAATAGCCGCACGCCAAGCCGGTTCTCCAGGGTGCGCACCGCATGGCTCAGCGCAGAAGGGGTCAGCCCCAGTTCCACCGCCGCACGGCTGAAGTTCAGGTGGTTGGCCACGCACAGGAAAGTCGAGAGATCTGCCGCCGAAGGGGCCTTCATATGTGAATACCGTTCACAAAGTCATGCAAAATTACTGGGATTATCACATCAGTAATGCAGATTTAAAGTTGCGTCAACTCATCAAGAAGGCCCGGCAATAACGTTCGGGTCGCTGCCAGGAGGAGTTGAAATGCGTACTTGGTTCATTACTGGGGCTTCCCGTGGTTTTGGTACTCTCATCGCAGAACGTGCTCTGCGTGCCGGCGACGCGGTCATTGCCACCGCCCGTAAACCCGAAGAAATCATCGCCAGACTCGGCGATCATCCAAACCTGCTGGCCGTGCGTCTGGACGTGACCCGCGAAGCAGAAGCGCATCAGGCCGTGGCAGAAGGCATCAAGCGTTTCGGCCGAATCGACGTGCTGATCAACAATGCCGGATTCGGTGTGCTGGGCGCGGTGGAGGAAACCAGTGCGAGCGAGACCGAGCGCCTGTTCGCCACCAACGTCTTCGGCGTACTCAACGTGACCCGCGCGGTGCTGCCGCACATGCGTCGCCAACGCGGCGGGCATGTCATCAACATTTCCTCCATCGGCGGCTACCAGGCCTACATGGGCTGGGGTGTCTACGGTTCCACCAAGTTCGCGGTGGAAGGCATCAGCGAGGCGCTGCACCAGGAACTGGCGCCGCTGGGCATCCACGCCACGGTGGTGGAACCGGGCTTCTTCCGCACCGACTTCCTCGACGAGCAGTCGTTGGTGAAGACCGCGCTGGAACTGTCGGACTACGACGACACCGTGGGCGCCATGCGCAAGCATGCCGAGGCCGCCAACCACGCCCAGCCGGGTGACCCGGTGAAATTCGCCGAGGCCATGCTCGCTCTGGTCAATGCGCCGAAACCGCCGCAACGGCTGGCGCTGGGCAGCGATACCATCGCGCGCATAGAGGCGAAAAACCGCTTTGTCGCCCAGGAACTGGCCGAGTGGAACGAGCTGGCGCTGTCCACCGATTTCAAGGACTGACTCAGGTGAAACCCTGTAGGAGCCAGCAAGCCGGCTCCTACAGGTTTTTGATCAGCGGCATTCCATACAGAAATAGGGCATGACGTCGGAGCTGGCATCGTAGCCATTGCTGCCATCTGCGTAATGGTTCTGCCGTAACCGGTCAGAGCCGCCTTCTGCAACCCGAGTACCGCGCATCGAGTTGTAACCGCCCGCGGCAACGCTGTTTTGCTTCAGCCGGTCGGAACCGTCCGATGCCAGTTGCCGCTCTCTCAAACGATCGGCACCACCCTCGGCCAGTTGCCGTTCCTTCAGACGATCAGCGCCACCTTCAGCGACCTGATCCTGCTTGAGGCGCTCCGCCCCGTCGGCGGCCAGTTGTCTTTCCTTGATGCGGTCGGTGGCGCCTTCTTGGCGCCTTATACGCAAGTATGACCAGCGACCGTCAATCGACCGGGAGGACGGGCGGCTTGCCCTGATCCTTCAACAGAAAGACGACAAATTTCGCCGGCTTGTCCTTGCTCGCATTACGGCCCACGGTGTGGATGTCATTGGGGCCTTCGTGGAAGCTTTGCCCGGGCATCAGCGTGACTTCCTTGCCACCCTTGACCCCCATGACGATCGAGCCTTCGAGCACATAGATGAAGCCGTGGGCGTCGTGCCGATGAACCGGGTCGGCACCGCCCGGCGGGTACTCGACGGTGAGCATCAGCACTTCCTTGCCGGGGTAATCGGGAAGCGCGGTGACAGATACCTCCTTGACGTCCGGGGGCGGTGCGTCGGCGGCCAGGACCTGGGGCGGCAGGGTGGACAGTGCAAGCAGGGCGAGGAGAACGTGGGTTCGCATGGGACGCTCCTGATGAAGTGGGCGGGCTGACTGTCAGGCGCCGGCGCTCTTGAGCCATTGATCGAAGTGAGTCTTGCCGACGATGGGATTGGCGCCCGGGGTCAGTGACTGGTCGTTGATGATCGCGCCGAAGTAGCCGGCGTTGTCGTCGGTAATCACTTCCCGCTGATCCTTGTTGTGTTGCAGCCAGGTCTTGGCGAACGAGACCAGCGGCTGCTTGTCTGGACCTGCCACTTCCGAGGTCTTGTTGGTGGGCGCCGCCACGGCAATCGTGGCCAGTGCCGAGGCCACGTCGGCCGAGGCGATCGGTTGCAGGGCGGCGGAAGTCAGGCGGATGCTGTCGCCTTGTGCACCGGATTGAGCAATGGCGCCGATGAACTCGAAAAACTGCGTGGCACGCAGGATCGAATAGGGCACGCCGGCTTTCTTGATCAATTCCTCCTGGGCCATCTTGGCGCGGAAGTAACCGCTTTCGAGCATCCGCTCGGTGCCCACCACCGAGAGTGCGACGTGGTGCTTGACCCCGGCGGCCTTCTCGGCAGCGGCGAGGTTGCGCGCGGATTTTTCGAAGAAATCGAGCACGGCGGCATCTTCGAACGAGGGCGAGTTGGCAACGTCGACCACCACGTCGGCGCCTTGCAGGGCAGCCTGCAAGCCTTCCCCGGTCACCGCGTTGACCCCCGATTTCGGCGAGGCGGGCAGGACATCATGCCCATCCTCGCGCAGCCGTTCGCAGAGCTGGGTGCCGATCAACCCGGTTCCGCCGATCACGACAATTTTCATGATGTTTGCCTCCGTCTGTTGGGTGTGCGTGAGCTTGGTGGAGATGGACTGACCTTCAAGTCTAGGCGGGGATAACAACGCGATGCATTGGCGGGATGGACGGCAGGCATTTATTTCGCAGGAAGCCGGATCATGATCAAATGGCGGCCATTTTTGCGTGGGTACTGGCTTGATGAACAAAACAGCGATGATGACCCTTGCCCTGAGCCTGGGTCTGTTCGGCATGCAGGCGCACGCACAAGGGGACGCAGAAGCGGGCGGGAAACTGTTCAAACGGGTGTGCGGCGGCTGCCATCAGGTCGGTGAGGGCGCACGGGCGTTTTTTGGTCCGCAGCTCAACGGTATTGTCGGGCGCACCGCCGGGAGCACCACAGACTATCAATACTCCGATGCCATGAAATCATCCGGCATCGTCTGGACCCGGGAAAAACTTGCAGCGTACATCGAAGACCCGAAGGCGGTGGTGTCGGGTACGCGGATGATTTTCTGGGGGATCAGCGATCAGGAGAAAATCGATGATCTGCTGGCCTACTTGCAGACCTTCCAGACACCCTGATCCTGGTGGATGTACCTCGATCCCGTAGGAGCTGCCGCAGGCTGCGATCTTTTGATTTGCTTTCAAGGGCAAGATCAAAAGATCGCAGCCTTCGGCAGCTCCTACAGGGGGGCGTGTTATCGACGAAATTGCGCGCAGTGGTCCTGTTCCGGTTGCGCTGCGGTGTACCACACGTAATCCGCGCTATCGGCGCTGACCGTCTTGCCCACCTCGGCCAGCACCAGCACCGCGTTACCTTCACCCGCGCCGAGGTCTTTCAGGTGCAACGGCACGCCCAGGTCCTTGCGCACATGAAACGCCCCGGCCAGCAACAGGGCCGGTGTCGGTGCGGCCAACAGGCGCTCGGCCATGCGTCGGTCACGCTGCTGCTGCACGGCGAGCATCGCCGGCATCTTCGCTTCGGGCAGCAAGCCGCAATGGGACTCGCGGATGTCGTCCAGTAATGTCGCTTGCACCTGTCGGGTGGTGGACGCTTCGCCGCTGAGCGTCGGGCGCTGTTTATAGATCTGCATGATCTGCGCCCGGTCGAGGTTGGCCGACAGCAGCGGGTAGGGTTGACGCAGGGCGTAAGTCACCAGTGCGCCGTAAACGCTCCAGTCCCAATTGGCTTGCCAGGACAGCGCCTGGTACGGGTCGGCCGGCGCTTGACCGGCACGGCTGGCGGCCTGTGCGGCATCGACTTTCGCCTGTTGGTCGGGGTTGAGCATTTCCAGCAACAGGCTGCCTTGCGGACGTTGCGCCGCCAGTTGGCGCAGCAGCCACAGTTGCAAGGCATGGTGGTCGGGATTGTCGTGTTGTTCACCGACCAGCACCCGCGGCGCAGCGGCCAGGCGCTCGACCAGCTCTTGCGGGGTGAGGGTGCGCCCGCTGGCGAGTTCGCGGATCACCCCGAGATCGGCGTGATCTCGCCCTTGCGAGGCGATCGCCGGCGGTGGCGGTGTGACGTCATGGGATTGGCAGGCAGCCAGCAGGCTGACCAGGCATAACAGCAGGATGCGCATCGGATCTCCTTGTTGGACGGTAGACGTCTATCAGCGCGCAATAATCAACGGGTGACCGCGCTCCGGGTGCCGCTGAATCAGTACTTGCAACCCGTACACCGTCTGCAGTGCTTCGGCGTTCAGTACTTCATCCGGTGGACCGTAGGCGTGCGCACGTCCCTCATGCAACAGCAGCAACTGATCGCAGTAACGTGCCGCCAGATTCAGGTCGTGCAGAATCACCAGCACCGCCGCACCGCGCCCGGCGAAGTCGCGCACCGCTTGCAGAATAGTGTGCTGGTGCAAGGGGTCGAGCATCGAAGTCGGCTCGTCGAGCAGCAGGATCTGCCCTTCGGCACCCGGCCACAATTGCGCGAGCACCCGCGCCAGGTGCACGCGTTGGCGTTCGCCACCGGACAAGGCCAGATAACTGCGCCCCGCCAGGTGCAAGGCGTCGGCGGCACTCAGGGCTTGGGCGACGATTTCGGCATCGCGCACACGCCCGCTGGCATGGGGCAAACGACCCATGCCCACCACTTCATTGACCGAGAAGGCGAAGTTCAGGCTCGAACTTTGCGGCAATACCGCCAGGCGCCTGGCCCGTTCCTGCCCCGGCCAGTCGGCGAGTGCACGCTCGTCGAGGCTGACCGTGCCTTCATTGGCCGGCAGCTCATCGCACAAGGCGGCGAGCAGGGTGCTTTTACCGGCGCCGTTGGGCCCCAGCACGCCAAGGACTTCACCCGGACGCAACTCGATATCGATGTCCGCCAGCACAGTGCGACTACCGCGCCGCACCAGCAAATTGTTGGCCCGCAGCATCAGGAACGCCCCCGTACCAGCAGATAAAGGAAGAAGGGTGCACCGATGAGTGCGGTGATGATGCCGATCGGTAACTCGGCCGGTGCCAGCAACAGGCGGGCGACCAGGTCGGCCAGCAACAGCAGGCTGGCACCGGCGAGCAACGACGCCGGCAACAACACCCGATGATCCGGGCCAACCAGCAGGCGCATCAGGTGCGGCACCACCAGACCGATAAAGCCGATCAGGCCTGCCGCCGCCACCGCGGCACCGACGCCCAGCGCCGTGCACAACACCAGTTCAAGCTTGATCCGCTCGACATTGAAACCCAGGTGACGGGCTTCGGATTCGCCCAGCAGCATCGCATTGAGCGCCGCCGCGCGCCGCGGCAACCACAACGCCACGCCCACTGCCACGATCAGCAACGGCCACAGGCGCGGGTAGCTGGCGCCGTTGAGGCTGCCCAGGTTCCAGAAGGTCAGGGTGCGCAACGTGGCGTCATCGGCCAGGTAGGTGAACAGACCGACGCCGGCCCCGGCCATGGCCGTCATCGCCACGCCGGCCAGGAGCATGGTGGCGACGTTGGTCTGGCCATCGCTGCGGCCGAAGCGATACACCACCGCCGTGACGATCAGGCCACCGACGAAGGCACTCACTGACAACAGGTAGGGTTCGATGGCCGGCGGCAGTCCGCCGAGCATGCTGCCGCCGACGATTGCGACGGCTGCACCCAGCGCCGCGCCGCCGGACACCCCGACCAGCCCCGGATCCGCCAACGGGTTGCGGAACAACCCCTGCATCGCCACGCCCGACAGCGCCAGTACCGAACCCACCGCGATGCCGAGCAGACTGCGCGGCAGGCGGATCTGGCCGAGGATCAGCTCCGCCTGTTGCGTGTCACCACCGTCAACCGGCATCCCGAGCAAGCGCAGCCCGGCCAGCAGAGTATCGCCCAGCGGCAGGCTGACCGGCCCGAGGGCCAGGGACAGCCAGAACACCAGCACCAACAACAGACCCAAAGTAATCAGCATCGACCGCGGCCGAACGATGGCCGTCATCGGTTGCGCTCGGCAGTCTGCACCTGTGCCGACGGATAGAATGCTTTCGACAGTGTGTTCAACGCGTCCGGCACACGCGGCCCCAGGCCACCGACCAGCAGCGTGGGGTCGATCACCAGCACTCGGCCTTCGCGACCGGCCGAGGTTTGCGCCAGGACCGGATTCTGCTCCAGCAGCGCTGCCCCCGCGGCATCGCCTTCAAGCTTGGCACCGGCGAAAATGATCACCTGAGGGTCCAGAGCCAGCATGGCTTCGTTGGATACCGGCTTGTAGCCGTTGTGCTCGGTGAGGTTTTTCCCGCCGGCCTGATCGATCATCCAGGCGGCCAGTGTGTCCTTGCCCGCGGCCTGGAGATTGGCGCCGGCATGGCTGAGCAGCAGCAACACCCGAGGGGCGCGATTGTGCTGTTGCACTTGCTTGATCCACGCCGCCTGCTGCTCCAGACGCTGCTGATAGCCGGCCATCAACGCCTGTGCTTCAGCCGGTTTGCCGAGCAGTTGTCCGAGTTCGGTCAGGTTGTGTTGCAACGAGGGGACGTCGGCCTTGGCCGAGAGCAGCTCAATGCGCACGCCGGCAGCCTTGAGTTGCGCCAGTACGGGTGGCGGGCCCATTTCGGCGCTGCCCACCAGGATGTCCGGCTTCAACGCCAGAATGCCTTCGGCCGCCAGCGCCCGCTGGTAACCGACGCTCGGCAGGCTGTGCAAGGAGCGCGGGTGCTGGCTGGTGCTGTCGACACCCACCAGCTTGCCCTCGCCACCCAGGGCGACCACCCATTCGCTGAACGCGCCACCGGCGCTGACCCAGCGTTGGGGCAGGGCGTCGGCCATGGCCATTTGGCTCACGAGCACGCTGGCGCAGGCCAGCAGTGATTTGATACGCATCAGGACGCTTCCTTAGTCGTTCAGGACGGTGGCGGTTTCGGCCAGGGCATGCCGAACAACGGAATGACCCGTTCACCGTCGGCATCGAAACCTTCGAAGCGGGTGATGATGCCATCGACGCTCGGCTTGCGCATCCGTGATCCCGATGCCACTTGTGGGAGCAGGCTCATTCCCACAGGTCATTTTGTTCACCAGCCGATGCTCGCCAGGGCTTCAAGCCTCCCAGTTTCGTGCCGCACTGAGGATTTGAATCCACTGATCATCCTGTGGGAGCGAGCCTGCTCGCGAAGAACCTGAGCACGCCTCGGGGTGTCAGGTTTCCAGCGTTATCGTTAGCGACCATCGCGAGCAAGCTTGCTGCTACAGGGTGTGTGTGTTTACCGGTCGAGTTCTGCCAACGCCCTGGACACCCCGGCCCCATAGAACGGATCTGCCTTGGTGCAGTGCGCAATATGCCGTTGCTGCACCTCCTGTGAAACGCCACTGAGCGAACGCGCAGTGTTTTCAAACAGTGCCTGTTTCTGCGCGTCGGACATCAGGCGGAACAGATTGCCCGGCTGCTCGAAGTGGTCTTCATCCAGGCGATGATCCCAATGCCCGGCAGCGCCGGAAATCTTCAGCGGCGGTTCACGAAAGTCCGGTTGGTCGGCCCAGGCGCCCTCGCTGTTGGGCACGTACGCCAGTTGTTCGGCGTAGTTGCCGTCCACGCGCATGGCGCCGTCGCGGTGGAAGCTGTGCACCGGGCAACGGGCCGCGTTGACCGGGATCTGGTGGTGATTGATCCCCAGGCGATAACGCGCGGCATCGCCGTAGGCAAACAGGCGCGCCTGCAGCATGCGGTCCGGTGAGAAGCCGATACCGGGCACCACATTCGACGGCGAGAACGCGGCTTGCTCGACTTCGGCGAAGACATTTTGCGGGTTACGGTTCAGTTCGAAGTAACCCACTTCGATCAACGGGTAATCCTCGTGCGGCCAGACCTTGGTCAGGTCGAACGGATTCACCGGGTGGTCATGGGCCTGGTCTTCGGTCATGACCTGGATGTAAAAGGTCCAGCGTGGAAAGTCGCCCGCTTCGATGCTGTCGAACAGATCCCGATGGTGACTTTCCCGGTCGCGGCCAATGAGGTGTTGTGCTTGTTCATCACTGAGGTTCTCAACGCCTTGCTGGCTCTTGAAGGTGAACTTGACCCAGTACCGCTCATTGTTGGCGTTGATCAGGCTGAAGGTGTGGCTGCCGAAACCGTGCATGTGCCGGTAGCTGCGCGGAATGCCGCGCTGGCTCATGACAATGGTCACCTGGTGCAAGGCCTCGGGCAATGACGTCCAGAAATCCCAGTTGCTTTGCGCATTGCGCATGCCGGTGCGCGGGTCGCGTTTGACAGCGTGGTTGAGGTCGGGGAAGCGCAATGGATCGCGGAAAAAAAATACCGGGGTGTTGTTGCCCACCAGGTCCCAGTTGCCTTGTTCGGTATAAAACTTCAAGGCGAAACCACGGATGTCGCGCTCGGCATCGGCAGCGCCGCGTTCACCGGCAACGGTGGAGAAACGGGTGAAGATCGGCGTTTGCTTGCCCACCTGCGAAAACAGCCGGGCCTTGGTGTAGCGCGTCACATCGTGGGTGACGGTAAAAGTGCCGTAGGCGCCGGAGCCTTTGGCATGCATGCGCCGCTCAGGAATCACCTCGCGATCGAAGTGGGCAAGTTTTTCCAGCAGCCAGACATCCTGTAACAACGCGGGGCCACGGGGGCCGGCAGTCTGGATGTTGAAGTTGTCGACGACCGGTGCGCCGTTGATCGAAGTCAGTTTATTCCTGGGCATGGCACGGTTCTCCAAGTTGGGACTTTAGTTGAGTGGCAAGAGTGAACGGCTTAACTAACCGAAAGCTGAAAAAGAAAACGTTATTTGTTATGGCGGCGTCTTGCAGTTCACTCGGGAACCCGGCGCTTCAAGGCCCGTTCAATACACGCCAGCAGCGCATGGGTGCAGTAGGGCTTGGGGAAATAGCCTTCGGGTTTATGCACGCTGGCACTGAATTGCGGCGGCAGGCCGGGCTTTCCTGTAATGAACAGCGTAGGGATGTGGATGTTTCTGCGCGCCAGCGTTTCGTACATTTCCACCCCGCACATGCCGGGCATCTGAATATCCGAAATCAGGCAGTCTGTCTGCGCAGGTCCGCTGGATTCAAGAAAGGCACAGGCACTGTTGTAGGTGATTGCCCTGTAACCGTAAGAACGCAACAAACTGTCCAGTGAGACAAGAATAAGTTCGTCATCATCAACAACCGAAATAATAGCTGAGTTGAACATGTAGAAACCTTGCGTTGTTGCGGGTGGCGCTAAGTGGCGCCCGCCATACTTGCAAGATACGCGCTGCAGAAAAGTGCAATAGTATACTTGGGTATGTTGGGTTGTTATTTCGCGTTAGTTGCGATGGGTTATCAATATCATTGAGCGGTTTGCCTCACCCTGGTTGTTCATGGGGCAGGTTGTCCTCGATCACCGACAGAAAACGCGCGTTGTGCCGTGCGCATGCTTCGAAAAAGCGTTTGCTGGCGTTGTCCTTGTTGGCGATGGCGCGTTCAAGGCAATCATGCAGCAAGGCATCGACGGCCCGCAGTCGCAGCTTGCCCTGGCAAATACCAGTCAGGCAGTCGGCAAAACACTGCGGCTCGCGGGTGTCGTTCAGGCTGTAGAGCGCCGCGGTTTCGATGTGGCCGCCCAGGTCGGTGATGGCACTGGCGAGGAAATCGGCATAGTCGGCATTGGCGCGCACCAGGCGGCGGAACAGCTGTTGCACTGGCAGGAAGCTGACATTGCGCAGTTGCTGCTGGCCCCGCTTGAGTTGCGCGAGCATGCCCAGGGTGGTGCCCAGCGTCTGCGTCAATGCATCGATGACCTCCACGCGCTCGGCGGAGGACAGCGAGGTATGCGCGCCATAACGACTGATGCGCAGCGGATGACTGACGATGTACAGCTTTTGCAATGCGTTCATGGCAACCGTCCCCAGGTCTGCGCATCGGCGCGATGAGTTGATTCATTCGAGGTGACCAGCCTAAATCGACGGGTGCGCGATAACACTCCTACCTCAAGACAGCGCGCTAGCACATCGGGTCAGGCCCGTCATACCTGGGTATGAGCGGTGGGGTACTGCGAGCGCAGCAGCGGGCTCCATTGTTCCTGGTTGTCCGGGCGTCGGTAGTACACCACCATGCGCCGGGCGACCTGCATCGCCACATCACGACCGTGATCGGCCTCGACCAGCGCCAGGGCCAGATCAATGCCTGCGCTGACACCGGCAGAGGTCCATATCGTCCCTTGCTGGACGAAAATCGCTTCGCGGTCGAGCTCGACCTGCGGGAACAGGCGCTCGAACAGGTCGGCCATCACCCAATGAGTCGCCACACGCAAGCCATCGAGCAAGCCGGCCCGGGCCAGAAAAAACGATCCGCTGCACACCGACGTGGTGCGCCTGGCCGAGCTGGAAGCGGCGCGCAACCAGTCCACCAGCGGGGCGCTCTCGACCATGGCCTGGCGGATGTGCGGGGAGCCGGGAACGATCAGCGTATCCATCGGGCTACCGGCCAACTCACTCAGGCTCCGGGTCTGCACCTCAAGGCCTTCGCCTGTGCGGATGGACCCGCCCTCCAGACTGGCCGTGTGCAAGGCATAACCTTGCAAACCGCGTTCGGCCAGGCTGCGGGTCGCCGCCCAGAACACGGTCTGGGCACCGGTCAGGTCCAGCAAGCCCATTTGCGGATAGGCCACGAAGATGATGCTGCGAGGTTGTGCCGTTCCAAGGTTGTCGCTCATTTCATTGATGGGCACTGCTTGTCTCCAGGTCGCCGAATCGTGGCGTCAGAGGTGGATGAGGTTATTCATCGTGTACGGGGGGTGTCAGCGCAATCGCAAACAGCATCTGCGTGCCGACCCCTACGGTGCTGCTGACCCAGATTCGGCCGCCATGAAATTCAATGATCGAGCGGCAGATCGAGAGGCCCATTCCCAGGCCGGTGGGTTTGGTCGTAAAGAACGGATCGAACAACGAGGGCAGAACGTCTTCGGCAATGCCGGTGCCGGAGTCGGCGATTTCGAGCACGGCCTCGTTGTCCTGTACCGAGGTGTGAATCCGTAGCGTTCGCGCGCGGTCATGCACGTTGGCCATGGCCTGGCAGGCATTGATGATCAGGTTGATGATGACTTGCTGCAGCTGGATCCGGTCGCCTTTTATGTGCGCGCCAGGTGCGCCCAGTTGCAGGTGTGGGCGAACCTGATGGTTGCCGATGTCATGTTGCATGAGCGTCAGTGAGTCGCGGACGATCTCGTCGAATGCTTCGGCCTTGCGTTGCACCTCGCTCTGGCGCGACAGCGCCCTGATACAGGCGATCACATCGGCAACCCTGGACGAGTTTTGTATGATCCGGTCCAGCGAACGGCGGGCTTCTTCGAGGTTCGGCTCAGGGCGATTGATCCAGCGTTTGCACGATTCCCCGCTGGTGATCACCGCCGCCAGGGGTTGATTGATTTCATGGGCAATGGAGGCGGCCAGTTCACCCATGGAGGTCACCCGGGTGACATGCGCGAGTTTGGCCTGGGAGTGAAACAGTGCTTCTTCGGCTTGCCTGGACGCGGTCACGTCCATCAATGCGCCGACGTACTCAATGCGTCCGCCGTGGTTGAACAGCGGGTTGGCGAGCATCTGCACGTGCTTGATCCGCCCATCGGGCATGACCAGTCGATGTTCCACTTCGATCAGGTTTTCCCGGCGTGCGGCCTGCTCCAGGACACTGTCGATAATCGACAGGTCATCGGGATGAGTGCGCGCCCGAACCATGCCAAGCGTCGGCGTAACGTCCAGCGGGTATTCGAAAATGCGTGAAGACTCGTCCGACCACGACACGATCACCTGGTCATCGATGATCAAGCCGACACTGCCGGTATGGCTGAGTTTTTGCGCACCCAGGAAGAACGCTTCCTTGCGGCGCAACGTGTCGGTGGCGCGCTTGCTGCGCAGCGCCAGCAGGGTGATGGTGGTCAGCGCGATCAGGCAACGCACGAAGCCGGCGATGAGCCGGTGATCACGATAGCCTTCATCGATAATGAAACTGGCGGTCAGGATGGCCACGCAACTGAAGGCGACGGCGAGGAAGACCGGCACGGAGAAGATGTTCGCCGACATGAACACCAGCGTGATGTACAGCAGCGTCGGTGCGACATCCAGGTCGAGCAACGAGTTGGTAATGAAGATCATGCTGCCGACCGCAATGGCGGCCAGCCAGGCGACCGGGTCTGAAAAAAAAAGTCTCTTGCAACGTTTGATGATAGACATTTGTTCTTCCGGATTTTTGCTATCGAACGGCAACTCGCAAGGCATCGCTGATGCCGGGCAAACTCTTTGAGGGGTTGGTGCTTGATCGGACTGAAGAAAAAACGCCCGCCAGAAAAACCAGTGGCGGGCGCTTGGGAAAGGCCCCGGTCCAGCAAGGAGTGGGCTGGTCGGGATACAGGAAAAACTTCATATCACCCGGGCGGTGCCAGGGGAGTGACGGCCGTGGTTGCCACGGCCGCATCGATCGTCTTCAGGCCACTGGAATCAACGGGTCGGCTGCCGCCAGCGCCGCGGCGCGATCAGCCGCCGGTGGATAGATCCACATCGTGTTGATCTGTGTCTTGAGCTCCTTGGCTTCCTGCTTGACCAGTTTTACCTGGCGATCCCAGCCCTCGGTGAACACCGCGCCCCAGGCGCCCAGGTCCAGGCAGGTGACGTACTTGGGTTGGCTGTAGGCCATTGGCTCGACCCCCAGGAGTTCGGCGGCGACGTTGTTGCCGGCATAACGCCCCAGGGCGATGGCGTGCTGGCAGGACATGGCCGCGAAGTTGCCCAGGTCATCGGTGGCGGCATAGGCCACGTCGCCGCTGGCGTACACATCGGCGTGACCGCGCACCTTGAGGTGCTGATCGACATGCAGGCGGCCCTGATGATCGCGGGTGCCTTGTACTTGCTCGGTCAGCGAGTTGGCACGAAAACCCACGGTCCAGATCACCGTGTTGGACTCGATGCGCTGGCCATCGGCGAGGGTGACGCCATTGGCATCGACGGCGACAACGGTGGCGTTGAGCACCCACTGGATGCCCAGGTGCTCCGAGGCTTCGACGATCGAGGGGCGAATGCCATCGCCCAGGGCGGCGGCGACTTGCGGGGCACGGTCAACCACGATTACGCGGATGTCGGCGTTTTCACCGAGTACGGCACGCAGGCGCGCCGGCATTTCGGTGGCGGTTTCGATCCCGGTGAAACCACCGCCGGCCACCACCACGGTATTGCGGGCGGCACTGACCGGCTTGTCCTTCAGCGACTTGATGTGAGCTTCCAGACGCGTGGCGGACTCGATTTCATCGACATCGAAGGCGTGCTCGAGCATGCCGTCGACCGGCGGGCGCATCAGCTTGCTGCCGGCGGCCAGTACCAGGCGGTCGTAGCCCAGCGTGCCCTGGATGCCCGCGGCGTTGGTGTAGTTCACCTGTTTGCTGCGCTCATCGATGGACTCGGCCGCACCCTTGACGAATTTCACCCCCACGGCGTCGAACAGTTCGTTCAGCGGTGCCTTCATGGTGTGCACGTTCGGCTCGTAGAAGCGCGGGCGGATGCGCAGCTCGGCCTGGGGAGCCAACACGGTGATCTCGACGTCGTTTCGATCGTGCTTGTCCAGCAGACGGGCAGCGCTCAACGCGCTCCAGACCCCACCGAACCCTGCACCAATAATCAAGATTTGCTGTTTCATTGTTTAGCTCCTGAAGAACAATCGAGGGCATGAAAAAGTTGTTGCCGTATAACCGCTGTGGCTGATCGTTTGCGATGTCGTTAAACAATGCGAAACAGTCGGCATCGGCTGGATCTGGAACAGATGTTATTCGAGGGGTTTGAAACTGGCACTGCTACATAGGGTCAGCGCGAGTATGACTAGGTATTAACCGGCTATACCAAAGTGTTAGTTGCTTGAATAAACAGATTTCAGTGGCTTCGATCGAGCACCGTTTCGATGCAGGCGAGCAACTTTTCGCTGGAGAAGGGTTTGGGAAAAAAGGCGATGGGTTTCATGGCGTGGCTGCCCGGCTGGCGCTGTGCACAGGGGTTGCCGGTAATGAAGATCACCGGAATATGCATGCCCCTGGTTGCCAGTTCCTCATACATGCTGATCCCGTCCATTTCCGGCATTTGTATATCGGAAATCAGGCAGGTGGTAATAAGCGGACCCTCTGAAATGAGAAACTCATGGGCCCCCGAATAAGTTCGCACGGTATATCCACTGGATCGCAATAAACTGTCCAGGGCCATTCGAACCGATTCATCGTTATCGACTACGGCAATCATTGCCTCTTTGTGCATAGCGGTGTCCTGCCTGGTAGCGCAGAGCACTTAGAGGCACCGCGCCATTATTGCAAGATACGCCGTCCTGAAAGGGTGCACAGTATACGTGGGTATAGTCAGCGGTTAGCGGGCTGGCACGAGATCGCCTCGGCCATGCGCACCAGATCGGCGAAGGAACGCGCGCCCATCTTGCGCATGGCCTGGCCGCGGTGGATCTTCACGGTGATTTCGCTCAGGCCGATTTCCCCGGCTATCTGCTTGTTCATCAAGCCCGAGGCCGCCAGCGCCATCACCGTCTGTTCCCGGGCGGTCAACGTCTGGTGGCGCGCAAGCAGTTGTTCGGCATGTCGCGAGGACTCGCGACGCTGTTTGTCGCGGCCATGGGCGGCGCACACCGCATCGATCAGGTCCTGTTCGCGAAAGGGCTTGGTGAGGAAGTCCACCGCGCCGGCTTTCATTGCCCGTACCGTCATGGCGATGTCACCGTACCCGGTGATGAACACGATGGGTACGTTGATGCCGGCGGCGGCCAGTTCGTTCTGAAAGTCCAGGCCACTGCTGCCTTGCAACCGCACATCCAGCACCAGGCAACTGACCGTGTCCGGGCGCGGGTACTTCATGAAGTCGGCGACCGAGCCGAACAACTCGACCCGCAGGCCGATGGAGCGCAGCAGGCTGCCGAGGGATTCGCGCAGCGGCGCATCGTCGTCGACGATGAACACCAGGGACTCGTTGTGGTTGATCTTGTTGAGCGGGTGTTGTTCGTTCATGGCGGGTTCCCAAGGGTTGGACGTGCAGCCGCCCGGCGCTGTGCTCCTGGCGCGGGGCGCAACTTTTAATGCAGGTCGGGCTGGCGGCACTCATACCTGTGTATCAAATGGCCGCGGCGTACCCCGCATCGTTGGCGACCCGTATCGGCAGGGCAAACAGAAACGAACTGCCCTGGCCTGGTGTGCTGGTGGCCCAGATCCGGCCCTCGTGGAAATCGATGATCGAGCGGCAGATGGCAAGCCCCATGCCCAGGCCGTTTTCCCGGGTGGTGAAGAACGGCGTGAACAGTTGCGGCAGGACCTCGGCGGCAATGCCCGGCCCCTGGTCGGCCACTTCCAGCACGGCCTCGTTGTCCTTGACCCAGGTGCGAATCGACAAGGCCCGTTGCGCGCTGTTGATCGCGTCCATGGCCTGGCAGGCGTTGAGGATCAGGTTGATGATGACTTGCTGCAGTTGCACGCGATCGGCACTGACCTGGCCGCCGAACGCACTCAGCTCGATGTTCGGATTGATCTTGTGATGCGCCAGTTCATGGCGGACCAGGCTCAAGGTCTCGCTGACAATGTCGTTGAGCGATTCGTTCTGGCGCAGCGGCTCGCTCTTGCGCGACAGGGCCCGAACGCGGCGGGTGATCTCACTGGCTCGATGGGCGCTGGCGATGATCCGCTGCAGTGCCTGGCGAGCTTCGAGCAGATCGGGCTGCGGGCGGCTCAGCCAGTTGCGGCAGGCTTCGCCGCTGCTGGTGATCGCCGCCAGCGGTTGATTGACTTCATGGGCGATGGACGCGGCCAGTTCACCCAGGGAGGTCACGCGGGTGACATGGGCCAACTGGGTCTGGGCGCGGCACAGCGCTTCTTCGGCCTGTTTGCTGGCGGTCACGTCCATCAGCGCGCCCAGGTATTCAAAACATCCGTGTCGGGTGAAGAGCGGGGTGGCGAACAGGTGCAAATGCTTGATGCGCCCGTCGGGCATCAGCAGGCGGTGCCTGACCTCGATCAGGGTCGCATGGCGCGCCGCCTTTTCGAAACCGGCCAGCACCAGGGGCAGGTCATCGGGGTGGGTGCGCTCCAGGTACAAGGACGCAGAGGAGGGCATGCCCGCCGGGTATTCGAGCATGCGTGCCACCTGCTCCGACCAGCCCATGCGTGCGAGGTCTGCGCGAAAGCCGAAGCAACCGGTCTGGGTCAGGCGCTGGGCACCGGTCATGTAGACTTCCTTGTGGCGCAGGCTGTCGCAGACCCGCTTGCTGCGCAACGCCAGAAAGATGATCGCCGCCAGCACCGTCAGGCTGCGCAGCAAATCCATGGTCGACTCCCAGCGGTGAAAGCCACCCTGATACAGGCACATCGACGTCAGCACCAGCATGCAGAACAGCGCGACCACGATCACCGCGCTGATCGACAACAGGTTGATCGCCATCAGCAGCAACGCGATGTACAGCGTGGTCGTGGCGAAGTCGGTCCGGGTTTCGCAATTGAGCAGGATTCCGCAGGCCACGATCAGGCCCATCAACCACACCAGCGCGTTTTCCACTGGCTTGAGGCTGAAACCGAACAAGAGGCGAGAGATCCTTTGACCTGAGTTGAACAGCATTTTGCTGCAGGTTCCTTTTTGGTTGTCGATCATGCGCGCCTCGTTTTTGTTCGGGCTGGGGCGGAAAATCGGTTCAGTAATCCTAGAAGCACGGGGTCGCCTCCCGTTAGGACAAAAAACCCGAAAAAGCTGCCATGGCATCGAATCGCCGACTGCTCGAATGTGCGCATAAGTCATTAATCAAATTAAGGTTTTCCAGTGGGGGCTATACCGAAGTATCAAGTCGGTTATCTAACGCATGATCGCGCTGTCCCCTGGTACGACAGACGTTTTTCATTCGCTGCCATACCCTGTTCATACCCTTCCCGAACTCAATGGCCGCGTGCCGGGTAGTGAACCTCATGAACAGAAATGACCTGCGTCGTGCCGACATCAACCTGCTGGTGGTTTTCGAGACGATGATGCATGAGCGAAATGTCAGCCGCGTCGGCGAAAAGCTGTTCCTCGGGCAACCCACCATCAGCGGTGCCCTGGGCCGCTTGCGGGCACTGTTCGATGACCCGCTGTTCATTCGTTGCGGGCGGATGATGGAACCGACCGCACGTGCCGAGGAAATTTTCGCCAACCTGGCGCCGGCGCTGGACGGCATCGCCGCTGCATTGAGCCGTTGCCAGTCGTTTGACCCACGCACCAGCGAGACGACGTTTCATGTCGGCCTGTCGGACGATGTCGAATACGCGCTGCTGCCGCGGCTGCTGCGACAACTGCGAATCGAGGCGCCGAACATCGCCTTGATCGTGCGCCGTGTCGATCAACAGCAGATGGCGCAAAGGTTGGGCAATGGCGACATCTGCGTGGGCATCAGTCACACCCTCGACCTGCCGGCCAATGCCCGGCGCAAAGGCTTGCGGCCGATTCGCCCGATGCTGCTGCGGTCTGACACCCGGCCCGGGCCGTTGGGGCTGGACGCGTTTTGCCGGCGCCCTCATGTGCTGGTGTCGTCGATGGGCAATGCGTCGGATGACACCGACCATGCCCTGAGCCTGCTGGGCCGGCAGCGCAAAGTGGTGCTGACCGTGCCGCAGTTCAGTGCGTTGCCGGGATTGCTGGCGCAAACCGACATGCTGGCCATCGTGCCGGATTACGTGGCCAAGGCGATGGCCTCGGTGGCAGGCATGCGAGTCGAACCGGTACCGCTGCAATTGCCCGTGCCGGAACTGTCCATGGTTTGGCGCGCAGCGGTGCACAATGACCCCGGCCAGCGCTGGTTACGCTCGCGCTGCTGTGCGTTTCTCGGTGAGCCGGTCGAGTTGCAGGTGGTATCCAAGGTTCGACCGGCGCTGCACGACGATCAGGCTTTGCTGGCGGCCAGGTAGGCGCCCAGGCGCCGGCCCATTTCCTCGCCCAGCGCCTGCAGGCCACTGAGGGGGCGGACCATCACTTCGAAATCGACGATTTTTCCCTGTTCATTGAAGCGGATCATATCGATGCCCTTGAGCTGTTTCTCGCCGACCCTGGCGCTGAATTCGAGGACCACATTCAAGCCGTCGGCGCTCGCCAGTTCGCGGTGGTAGGTGAAGTCTTCGAATACGTTGAACACCGTGTTGAGAATCATCGAAACCACTGGCGCGCCTGGATACGGCGTATGTGCCATCGGCGAGCGAAACACCGCGTCCGGGTCCAGCAGCGCAGGCAAGGCCTGCAAATCGCCGGTACGAATCATCGCGTGCCACAGGCTCAAGGATTCTGCGGCTTTGGGGTGCAGTTGCAGTTCAGACATTTTCAACTCCTGTTTTTTTGTTGTTGTGCAAAGCTTGCCTGATGGGAGTCACGGATCAGCCAGTGAACTCATCGTCGAAAATGCTTTCGATGGGCAAGGCAAACGTCCGCGCGATTTGAAACGCCAGCGGCAGGCTTGGATCATAGCGACCATTTTCGATGGCGTTGATGGTCTGTCGCGAGACTCTGTAGGAGCGAGCTTGCTCGCGAAAAACCTGAGAGCACCGCGGGGTGTCAGGCTCCCCGCGTCATCGTCGACCTCCATCGTCGGAACACCCCCCGGAGCCGGCTCGCTCACAGTAGATCGAGTATGGCTGCGAGAATTGAGTTGGTTTCGATCATAGATCCGTAACGCACAATTCCCCGGTGGCGCGGATCAGCGCCTGGCCATGCAGGGCATCCTTGATCAGGCTGGCGCGCTGCTCAGCCAGCCACTGCGGGCATTCCGGGTCGACGCGATAGGGCACGAAATCGGCGTATTGCTGCAACAGGCGGGCTTGCAACTCATCCTGCTTTGCCCGCAGTTGGGTGAGGTCCGGGCGTGGCATGTCGGGCGCCTTGTGCGCCGCTTGCCATTGCGCGATCAGGCCGTATTGCACCAGTTTGTTGGCTTCGATCTGGGCGGCGATCAAATCGGCGGCTTCGTCCGGGTCCACGTTGCTACCGGTTGCCTGCTTCCTGGCGTTATTGATCAGCAGGGTTTCCCGGGCGGTATCCTGGATCGGTTTGCCTGTGTCCCACTTGGTCAGCGCCACCAGATCGGAAACGTTCAGGCGCTCGTTGATGGTGTTCAGCAGTGGCTGCAGCGTTTCGGGTGCCGGGGAGGGCGCAGCGGCGTTGGCGACGCTGGCGAGTAAGCCGAACAGCGAGCAAGTCAGCGCTTGCGGCAAGCGTGGGCGGTGGAACATAAGCAACCTCTTGGTGACGGGATGCGCATCAAGTCTTATGTAACACAGCTGAGACAGATGAACGATAGTTGAACGAACACTTTCGCGATGCCTCGGTCCGAATTCAGTCGCTGGCCAACAGCCGCTCGATCTGCGCCAGCTCCCAGGTGCTGAGCAAACTCACCGGGTCGGTACCGAAACGCGGCCCGCCGTCGAACGCTCGGCCGTCCGGGCTCTGGCAATGCAGGCAGTGGTGCAGGCGGCTGTCGTCGACATCGAGGCTCAAACGCCAGCCCTCGATGTCCACCTGTACCGGACCGGGTCGTTCGTCAAGGCGCTTGAGCGGGCGCAGGCCCAGGGCGGCATCGCGCAGTTGCTGGTAAACCTCTCGGGCTGTCAGGGGTGGCACAGGTGTCTCCGGCGGCACGGGTAGAATCGGGCCCACAGGATAGACGATCACGAACCAGGGGAAGAACCCTGCAACGCCGTGGCTTGATTGCACTGACGAAAAAGCCCGGCTGATCAGGCCGGGCTTTTTGTGGGTGCGGTGAAGCGATGGGGTCAGGCGATGGTGTTGCCTTGCAGACGATCCGAACCGTCGGCGGCGACAGTGTTGCCTTGCAGGCGGTCGGAGCCGTCGGCGGCGACAGTGTTGCCTTGCAGGCGGTCGGAGCCGTCGGCGGCGACAGTGTTGCCTTGCAGACGATCCGAACCGTCGGCGGCGACAGTGTTGCCTTGCAGGCGGTCGG